>DATGKW010000098.1:0-11348 GCA_035294465.1 Ktedonobacteraceae bacterium
ATGACTCGAAAAGCAATGACAGTGAGAAGCCTACGTTTAGCGGGAAGCGCGTGAAGCGTGGACTCTACCGCGCATCTGACGGACGTAAAATCAATGCCGATATCAACGGCGCTGGCAACATTATCAGAAAAGTAGCCCCTGATGCTTTCTCGAAAGCGGAGGGGGTAGAGGATGGTAAGGCGGGTATCCTGCACTCGCTGGTAGTCCATCCAGTGAGGTTTGTCGTTACCCCCTCACGAACCCAAAAAGGGAAATCCTAGTTCGCGTTCTACAACGCTCTAAAACGCTAGAGATCGCTAGACTTTTTGGAACTATACACTATCTGATTCGGTAAGCATGGACTGCTAGAAGATCTGGGAAACCATCCTGGTCTTGTGTAAAGGCTGGAATAGCCTGAATTTTAGGCGGGCCAATACTGGCCGAGCGTGCATACCCGTATGCTTCAGGGGTGCCGCTATCTCCGCGCCATCGAGCAGCGGCGGGCTGATCTGGCTTTGCTGGTTACATTGGAGATGTTGGAAACGCTCTCCGACCCGTTCAAAAGAAGCCTGCTCCTAGCTTAACCTGCCTCGCGAGGCAGGAAATTGACAGACAGAAATCAGTTGTAAAACCAGTAGTCCATTGTATAAGATATGCACATGGACACACCCGACAACTACTATGCTATTTTAGGCGTCCCACCGGACGCGGATAACGATACCTTGAAGCGAGCATACCGGCAGTTAGCACGCCGCTATCACCCCGACCTGGCCGGACCGGACGGGACCATTCAGATGAAACGGATCAATCGCGCCTATGATGTGCTAAGCGATCCGGAAAAGCGCTTGAACTACGATACTATCATCGGTGGCAGCATCGATCTGCGCAAGGGAGGACTGACGCGCCCCCGCACGGTTGCACGCAAGTTCAGGCCGGAGGAGGAAATCGAGTTTGCCGGGCTAAGCATTTTTAGCACCAGGGGGCCGCTGCATACCGGAGAGCGTTTGCAGAGCGGGCTTGGCGTTGTCTCTGCACTCAACAGTGTCGAGACTGCCGATGGCCTGCTGATTGCGGCGGGATCGCTGGACGGAAAAGGGATTTGCTGGCGAGCGGGCAACGCGGCTAAGCGAGTCAGCTTCGCTATGGAGGCCGGGCGTTCGCTCGAATCGCTGCGCGAACTGAGGTTTTCAGTTGGGGGCGCCCTGCTGGCCGGCTGGGGCAGACTCGGCCTGCATGTCTGGAAAACCAGCGATGGCTCGCTGCAATGGAGCTACCCTCTGGAACAGCGTGCGGTTTCTGCTCATTATTCGCTGGATATGGTTCTCAAAGAGCGGGCAGAGGGGGCGACAGAGATCTGGATGGCGCTACCGCTCCTGCTACAAGATCCGCTGGCCCCGCGCGCTCACGGTGTGAGGGGCACGGATGTTGTCTCGCATACGCTAGGCACGCCGCCAGGAAGATTAGAAGCCGCTCTGAGCTGCGTTGAGAGCGAGGTCGGGAAACGGGCGTTCTGGGCCATCCGCCTGCGAGCGCTTTCCCCAGACCTGCGTACCCTGATCACACTTTCTTGCGCCAATGCTCAGGACGAGAGCGAGCAGGTCATTATTCTCCGCCGCTGGGACCTGACCAGTAAAACCCGTTTTGGCAACAGAGTTCGCCCTCAGATCAGCCTGGCAGTTACCGCCGACCTCTGTGCCGAATGCACTCCCCCTTATGCCATCACCGCCGATACCCGAACGCTGGCCTTCATCCATGCGGATAACACCCTCCGCTTGCATGATACAATAGCAGGCACCTATAGCGAACTGGCCAGTGGCTCTATGGGGGCCAGTTCGCGCCTGGCGCTCTCGCCGGATGGAGAATGGATCGCCGTTGCGCGCGAAGATAGCGAAGTGAACGAGGGGGTGGTCGACCTGTGGTCGGTTCCACAGGGCCAGATTATCCAGAAGCTCTACCATCCCTGGCAGGTTTGCGCCCTGCATTTTGCCGGCAAGCGCCTGCTCGTGGCCTTGACCGACGGTACCATCCAGAACTGGCAACCATAAAGTCATACAATGTTGCCCTTTCCAAATTGCATACGTTGATATCACCAGGTAATTACATCATGTGAGAGGATCTCTTTAACTCTGGAGTATCTATGTGCCTCTCAGAGTAAGTGAGGTAGGATGAATGCGCATTTCAATCATTGTCCCGGTTTATAATGAGGAGGGCACCGTTGCTCAGGTGCTGGCAGCGCTCGCCCAGGTGCCGCTTGATATGGAAGTCATCGTGGTTGACGACGCGTCAACAGATAGAACATGGTCGATCTTGCAGGATTTGCGCCAGCAGAAGCCCTTTGATAGCTATCGTTACATACGACACGAGCGCAACATGGGCAAAGGAGCCGGCCTGCGTACCGGCTTCGGGCTGGTCAGTGGCGACCTTGTGACCATTCAGGACGCAGACATGGAGTATGATCCACAGGACTTGCCAGCCCTGGTGCGTAAATGGGAAGCCGCCGAGAATCCGTGGGTAGCAGTCTACGGGCGGCGCGATCTGGCAGGACAAAAGTTTACCACTCGCTGGGGCAATCGTTTCCTGACCATGCTTACCAACCTCTTATACGGCTGCCGCATCCATGATATGGAAACCTGCTATAAACTGATTCCCGGCCCACTGGCACGCGAGCTGCCTATGGAGGGCCGCCGGTTTGAGATCGAGCCGGAGATCACAGCCTGCGTCGTGCAAGCAGGCTGCAAAATTCTTGAGGTGCCAATCGGATATAAGCCACGCAAGGAGAAGAAGCTTGCGCCCTGGAAAGATGGCTGGCCAGCACTGGCTATGCTCTTCCGCCGGAAATTTGTCAAACGCTTCAACTATACCGGGCCGAAGACCGTAATTACGGCCGCTAGCCAATCACAGGAGGACCAGGAGCGCGTGAGTGACCTGCAAAAAATGGTACAATAATTGCAGTATCCTCAAACGGATCGTAATCGGTCTTTGTCAGGTCACCAGATCCTGAGGATTGTACTGGTAAGAGCCGAAGGTGTCAAGCATTTCTTCAATAACGTACTATTTTCACCTGGAGGTCAACGATGACAGAACGGCCAAAAATCCTGGTGACGCAGAGGGTACCAGATCCTGCCTATCCATCGTTGCAGGCAATCGGAGAAGTTGAGGCCAATATGGAAGAGGGGCTTATCTGGCCATACGAAGAACTGCTGCGCAGGGGACCTGGGCACGAGTATATTTATTGCTTGCTCACCGATAATATCGACGCACGCTTCCTGGAAGCCTGTGCGGCAGCTCTTCCACGCACAAAAATGATCGCCAATATGGCCGTCGGCTTTAATAACATCGATCTGAACGCCGCGACTCGCCTGGGCATTGCAGTCAGCAACACGCCGGGCGTGCTCTCCGATACTACGGCCGATCTGGCTTTCGCGCTGCTTATGGCCACAGCCCGCCGCATCCCTGAAGCGGAACGCTTCCTGCGCGCCGGCAAATACACAGGTTGGGGACCGCTGCTCTTCTGCGGCGCAGATGTCCATCATTCAACCCTGGGTCTGATCGGTGCTGGGCGCATTGGCAAGATCGTGGCCAAACGCGCCAGCGGCTTCGAGATGAGGGTGCTTTACTACGGTGTCCGGCGCCTTTCGCTCGCGGAAGAAGCCGAATATCATCTGGACTACGTGCCATTAGATGAACTCTTGCAACAGGCCGACTTCATCAGCATTCATGTGCCCTACATGCCGTCAACTCATCACTTGATTAGCGAACGCGAATTCAATCTGATGAAGCCGAGCGCTATCTTGATCAACACCGCGCGCGGTCCCATCGTCGATGAAAAGGCGCTGGTCAGAGCGCTCCAGAGTGGTAGAATCGCTGGCGCTGGTCTGGACGTTTTTGAAAACGAGCCGGCCGTCGAGCCAGAACTTCTCTCGATGGAAAATGTGGTGCTCCTGCCGCATATCGCCAGCGCTTCGCTGCAAACACGCACATTGATGGCAGCTATGGCCAGCGATAACCTTGTAGCCCACTTCTACGGTAAACGTCCACCCAATATTCTTAATCCCGAAGTTCTGGAAAACCCTGGCTACCGTCCATGAGATGCAGAAAAGCATACCATACCAAGAACGTATAGATCGTAAATCACTCTTTAAGGGCATTGCGCTCGTTCTTCAAAAAGGAGACACCATACTTTTTCATCTCTACTTCATGTCCATTTGCTATAATGGCAGCGGCATATGACTTGAACAATCTTCCACGTGGGAAGAATACTTATCTCAAGTGAAAGGAAAAATTCAGTGAATCGCAAAACTCTCTTTTTTGGCGCGATCGTTGTGGCGTTGGTTTCACTCATCCTGGCTATCTACTATGCTATGCCCGGCGTTTATCACGTACTGACCGGTGGCTCGCATCCCCCTAAAGACCCGCAACCCACACACATTGTCCTCTTTGTCTTCCTGACAGTGCTGTGCATTCTGGTGGCGCTGGTCAATCGACCCAAAGCCAGCCGCAATTCCTAACCAGAAGGCGAACGGGCCTGCCTCTCCTCACTCTTTTCTTCGGGCGGTTGGAGATCATGGAAAAACAGGTAGAAGATCAGCGTATTGGTCCCCTGAAGGATGGCGCCGATCTCAAACGGGAGCGAGAGCGACACATGATCAAAAAGATAACCGGCCAGTGAGGGACTTGCCGCCGATGTGACCTGCGAAGGAAGATTCGAGAGCGCACCGACCGTACCACGCTCCTCAGAACGCACCACTCCCAGCACATAGGATTGGCGCAGAGGCAGGCCAATCCTTTGCGCAAGCATGCGTAGGAGATAGACACCACCAGCCAGCCAAAAATTCGGCATGAGAATCATCGGCAGAATGAGGACGGCCTGCAGTGTGCGGCTGATCGTAATCGCACGGACCAATCCCAGGCGCTCAGCAAAGCGCGCGGCCCCTAGATTGCCGAACATCGCGACGAGATTAATAACCGTATAGAGCAGTCCAACCGTCTCGGTACCTGCGCCATAACGGCGGTAGAACCAGTACGTGATAAATGGGCCGAAGAAGCCCACAGCCAGCCCATTCACGCTATTCGTCACCCATAAACGGAGCAGGACGAACCAGGATTGCCGCGAGAGTTGTATGCCTCGGCGCTGTTTGCCCACCGGCTGATGTTGCACAGAAGAGAGAGCAGTGTGTTTTGGTTCCGAAACAGGTAGCGCCAACAGCCCGGCGCCGAGCGCGATCCCTGCCATCAGTAAGAACATAAGGCGATATTTTATCAATCCTTGCAGCACTGGCAGGCCGAACCAGCTCAGGATAACGGGCAATTCGGCAAGTACGCCTGTCCCAATTAGCGAACCAAGCGACGAGGCGAAGGCGATGCGCCCGAAGAGCTTGTTGCGATGCTGAGCTGCCACGGCATCTGCCAGTAATGCCTGTTCGGCGGGCTGATATGGACCAATAGTGCCGCTGCCAGCGCCGGCTCCTCGCCCAAATGAGCCAAGCGCAGCAAAAATGAAGATGAGCGCCATCGCCTGAGAGAACGCGAATACAATGGCCGCGACTGCCGCGAACCAGGGAATAATGATAAGGAATGCCTTGCGCCCGAAGCGGTCGGCGAGCAGGCCAACGCACCCCGCTAAGACCGCCGAAGTGAGGGCAACAACGGTGAACAGGAGACCTAGCAGGAAACCACTATAGCCAATCAGTGCAAGGTAGATCGGTACCACAATACCCGCGAACGCTCGCGCCGCACTCATCAACATACGCGCAGCCAGCAAAAGCTCCATATCGCGGGTGATCCATTCAGGCCGGATAGAAGCGCGCATGTTTTTCCAGCGTGAATGAAACACTCGCCCGTCTGGTAATATTTCGTCGCAGGCTCTCTGTCGTTGCTCTCGCTCCTCCCTCAGAGGCTCCTGATCCCTACGATCAACCTCTGACATTTGTTCATGCCTTTCTTTCAAGAATATTCACCCGCCACCAGGGTAAAACATTCCCTGGGGAATAGCGCAGGTCTTGTTGAGTATATCACATCCTTTCACAGGGTCTAGAAAACCCCTGAGCAGGGGCATCGCTTGACCATCATCTATGATATATGCCAATCTATTATGAATCTCATAAAAAACATGAATTTCTTTGATAGCTTGCCGAAGACTATACTAGAGCAGAAATGATGCTTGCCATATTTCCATGTTCTGAGCAAGCGCTATGCATCCTCTCGCCCGCGAGGAAAAGAGGGGATAACCAGAGCAGTACACCATGAAAAGAGGTTGCTTTCATGATATCACCCAATCGTCCTTCACCCTTGCCAGAGGCTCAGCCAGGATCTTCTCCGTCTCATCAGGAGAACGCGATGTCTGAACTACCGGGTCGGCCATCCACACCTGAATGGGCCATCGCGCTCATTGGTTGGGTCTTGCAAGGAGGGGTGCTCCTGAGCGCGGCCATCATTGTGGTTGGTATGCTGCTGCTGCCAACACGCCCGGGAGGGATTTCTCCCGCACGTTTGCTGGTCTTCCCGTTCACCTGGTCACAGCTAGCCGGAGAGTTGTCTCATTTTTTCCCGCAGGCCATCATTACCGTCGGCCTGCTTTTGCTAATTGCTACGCCGGTAATGCGGGTTGCCGTTTCGATTCTAACCTTTGCCCTTGAACACGATAAGAAATATATCGTGATTACTTCGCTCGTCCTGATCATTCTCCTCTTTAGTATCTTCTTCGTGGGTGCTATCAGCTCTAGCCAGCCCGCCGTTTCCACATCCGCCTCCTTCTCAATGCTAACAGTCGTACTGATTTTCCTGGGAGCGATCCTCGCCGGATTACTTGGCTCGCTTGTCGGCCTGGGCGGCGGTGTGCTGATTGTGCCACTATTGACCTTGATCTTTCATTTGCCGATCCGTTTTGCGATTGGCGCCAGTATCATCTCTGTGATTGCCACCTCAAGTGGAGCCGCCGCTGCATATGTGCGCGATCATCTGACCAATATGCGCGTGGGCATGTTTCTAGAAATCGCTACAACCGTGGGAGCCATCAGCGGCGCCTTTCTGGCAGGGCTGCTGGCTCCTAATCTCCTGGCAGTAGTCTTTGGCGTCATTCTTATTCTCTCGTCTATTCCTTTGTTGAAGAAAATGGGTGAAGATACCCCGCAAAACGTGCATAATGATCGGCTGGCGACTTTCCTGCATCTGGATGGGAGCTATCCCGACCACCAGCAAGGAAAAGAGATCTCCTACCAGGTCACGCGCACCCCCTGGGGCTTGGGCATGATGTATATAGCTGGTCTGATCTCTGGCCTATTAGGCATCGGCAGCGGAACGTTCAAAGTGCTGGCACTCGATGTGCTGATGCGCCTGCCCATCAAAGTCAGCACTACCACTTCAAACTTCATGATCGGGGTCACTGCCGCAGCTTCCGCAGGCATTTACTTTTCGCGGGGAGACATCCCGCCCCTGGTTGCGGCCCCTGTGGCCCTCGGCATTCTGCTTGGCGCCCTGGTGGGAGCACGCCTCCTCGTCCGCATGCGCAACCAGGTGATCCGCCTGATCTTTTTGCTCGTCATGCTTGTCAGCGCAGTGGAAATGATCCTGCACGGAGTAGGGGTAGGAGTTTAAAAGCCAGCTTCCTCCCACCGCTCCTGGAGCTGCTTAAACTTTAAACATCTCCGCACAGCGGACCGGTAAGGTATCCACGAAGTGCCAGAAAGTGCTAGAATGAGGCGCAGGATCTGGCTGGGATTATATAATCAGGCTGGCTCCGTATACAGGCCCGAAAGAAGAGTCCTTCAGTTCACACACCAGGACTCCCTTACGGTGGACGTATGACATACACAGCAAGCAAGCGTGTCTCAATTTCCACCGGTTAGCGGAGTTCTGTTTTTACGTCCTCAGGAGAAGATAAAACAGTGCGGCTACTATTGGTACGACATGGAATTACACAGAATAATGTTGATAGAACCTATACCGGGCAAACAGACGCCCCCCTGACCGAACTGGGAGAGCGCCAGGCAGAAGCAGTCGGGAAATATCTGGCAACCGAGCAACTGGATATCATTATTTCCTCGGATCTCCAGCGAGCGCGGCGCACGGCCCAGGCCATCGCGCGCTATCACGACCTGCCGGTGCTGGAAGATCCTAACTTACGCGAGATTAGCATGGGCAAATGGGAAGGATTTACTCCCGAACAGCTCCAGGAACGGAACCTTGACGAGTGGGTGCATGTGCGCAGCGATCCCATCAACGTTCCTCCCCCGGGCGGCGAAAGCTTTGCCCAGCTCTACGAACGAGCAAGCAAGGTGCTGAGATACTACCAGGAGAAGTACGCCGGAAAAATCGTGCTGTGGTGTACACACGGCGCGTTTATCGAGGTCGTGCTCTGCTACGCCTTAAAGCTCGATCTCAAGTACCGTTACTGCTTTCGCCAGGAGAATACCTCCATCAGTGAACTCTCTTTTGAGGGCGAACTGCCCTGGATCAGGCGCCTGAACGATACCGCCCACCTGCGCGCCCTCAACGGCAACAAGCTGTTCGCTGCCCTGTGCCCTGAAGAAGCATGATTGTCGTGAAAGATAGTGTGTCCACACCAAGCGAATTTATCAAGGAGGCCCATTCACCATGACACGAGCCGGAACGCTGATCGAAAAAGAACCAGGGCTGCGTGGAATTTTTCAGGGAAGCGAGCACCCCTACGTGCGCTGCGTGATCGCCGATGCAAACGATTCCACGCGACAATTTGAGTGCCGCGTGCTGGACGAAGAGGATCTCGCCGTCGCCGTGGGAGAGCCAATCACATTGGAAGTGATCCACGTCGTAACGGATCGCAAAAGCGGAACAGTGCGCTTTGATTGCCGCTTTATTAAACAATAGCGTTTTATAAGTAAAACGTCTAAAAAGCGCGGTAGTGCGAGTATTGCTCGCACTACCGCGCTTTTTAGACGTTTTATCAAACCCTCTAGTACTCCGGCATCGCAGGAGCAGGAGCCTTCTCTTTTTCGGGCAGATCGGTGATCAGCGCCTCAGTCGTCAGGATCATGGCCGCGATGCTGGTGGCATTCTGCAGGGCAGAGCGAGTTACCTTAGCAGGATCGGTGATGCCAGCAGCAAACATATCCTCATAGCGGTCGGCGAGCACATTGTAGCCAAAGTTGGCGTTATTGTGCTCTTTCTGAGCGCGGCGAATGCCCTCAACGATCACCGAGCCATCCTTCCCGCCATTGGCGGCCAGCTGGCGAACAGGCTCTTCGAGCGCACGGCGCAGGATGTTGACGCCGGTTGCGGCATCGCCCTCCAGTTTCAGGCTGTCCAGGGCCTCAATAGCATTCAGCAGGGCCACGCCACCGCCGGGGACCATGCCCTCTTCAACGCCCGCGCGGGCCGCCGACAGAGCGTCCTCAACGCGCGTCTGGCGATACTTCTGCTCAACCTCTGAGCCAGCGCCAACCTTGATCAGAGCCACGCCACCGGAGAGCTTCGCCAGGCGTTCCTGGAGCTTCTCGCGGTCATAGTCGCTGGTGGTCTCTTCGATCTGGGCTTTGATCTGGCGCACGCGAGCCTGGATGTCCTCCTGGGAGCCACGCCCCTCGATGATGGTCGTATCATCCTTCGTGGAAACAACCAGACGAGCCTGGCCAAGATCGGCCAGCGTCACGCTGTCAAGGCGGCGACCCATCTCCTCGCTGATCACCTGGCCGCCGGTCAGAATCGCGATATCGCGCAGCATCTCTTTGCGGCGATCACCGAAGCCGGGAGCCTTCACGGCCAGGACGTTGAGGATACCGCGCAGCTTGTTGACAACCAGCGTGGCCTGCGCCTCACCATCGACATCTTCAGCAATAATCACGATCTCGCGCTTGCCCGTCTGGGTCAGCTTCTCCAGAATGGGCAGAATATCAGCAATCGCGCTGATCTTCTTATCGGTAATCAGGATATACGGATTTTCAAGCGTGGCTTCCATCTTCTCCGAGTTCGTCACGAAGTAAGCCGAGCTATAGCCCTTGTCAAACTGCATACCTTCGACATACTCCGTCTCGAAGCTGGTGCCTTTGGAGGACTCAACGGTGATCACGCCGTCCTTGCCGACCTTGTCCATGACCTCAGCAATCAGATTACCAATAGTCTCGTCGGCGGCTGAGTTGGTTGCAATATGGGCAATATCTTCGCGTGTCTCGACGGGCACGGCGATCTTTTTGATATAGTTCACAATCGCCTCGGTGCCCTTGTCGATCCCATACTTGAGCTGCATAGGGTTAGCGCCCGCGGCCAGATTCTTGAGACCCTCGTTTACCACCGCCTGCGCCAGAACCGTTGCGGTCGTCGTGCCATCGCCGGCAACATCGTTGGTCTTGGTCGCGGCCTCTTTGAGCAATTGTGCGCCCATATTTTCAAAGGGATTTTCCAATTGAATCTCTTTGGCCACGGTCACGCCGTCATGAGTAACAGAGGGTGCGCCAAATTTCTTATCGAGAGCCACGTTGCGACCCTTGGGGCCGAGGGTCGTTTTGACCGCGCTGGCCAGGATATCAATGCCTTTTTTAAGCGAACGGCGAGCCTCTTCATCAAATACAAGTTGTTTTGCCATACTAGTCTATTTTCCTCCCAATTTTAGTCAATAATGGCGAGAATGTCGTTCTCTTTCAGAACGAGGTACTCTTCACCGTCCAGTTTGAACTCGGTGCCACCATACTTGGCGAACAGAACGCGGTCCCCCTCGCGCACATCGGGCGCGACGCGATCACCGTTATCCAGCAAACGACCGCTGCCAATAGCTATAACTGTACCCTCCTGGGGCTTCTCTTTGGCAGTATCAGGAATCACGATACCGCTTTTGGTCACTTCTTCTTTTGCAGATGGTTTTACGACCACACGGTCGCCAACAGGACGAATTTTTCCCACGATGAAAACTCCTTTACACTTGATTCGTGAACCAGTCTAACCCTTACCCGGGTCTTCCCTGGTAAATGGCGCTTCTCGCTCATACAACCCCTTCAGATCGTCGATCGGCTGCCCTACCAGGTTTCACACACCTGGGCGAAGCAAAGCGCTCCCAACCTACTGTTTGCGCCCTCTGCCCGCGGCGGGAAAACCCGGCCATGAGGCCGAATGATACAGCGAATAATCGCAGCTACAGGGACCACCAGCAGCGCAACCGGCACAACAATACACGTGCCCCTGCACGACGGTTGGAGACCAGAAAAACTCGATATCGCAATTTGCACAGATATGCATCTGCGTTTCTCCCCCCCGCGTCAAGGACGCTTGCTCATCCCTATCCGCGGAACGCTTCTCAAGCGATGCATTATTGAGTTGTACATGCTGTTGAGTATGCTCTTGATTCATTTTCCTGGCCCGTAAACGGCGCTGTATGACCGTCTGACTTTCCGTCCTAGAGTATG
>DATGKW010000099.1:0-9999 GCA_035294465.1 Ktedonobacteraceae bacterium
TCGAAATCTCCTGGAAAAGAGGATATTGTTCATGTCTCTGCAATTTGGTGTGTCTCTGCCGCAAGGCTGGACGATGGACCTGGTAAGCATCAAGGATCCTGTTGAAGCCTATGAAGCAATGACGCGCGTGGCCCAGACGGCCGACGAGGAGGGGTTCTCCTCTGTCTGGCTCGTTGATCATTTTCATACCATCCCGCAGCCATCGCAGGAAGTGACCTTTGAATGCTGGACCACTACCGCGGCTCTGGCCCGCGATACGAAGCGTGTGCGCGTCGGCCAGATGGTCACGTGCAATGGCTATCGCAATCCCGCGCTACTTGCCAAGATGGCCAGCACGGTCGATGTGCTCTCGCACGGACGGCTCAACTTCGGCATCGGCGCGGGCTGGTACGAGCACGAGTATCGCGCCTACGGCTACGACTATCCCGATGCTCCTGGCCGCCTGCGCCTCCTGCGCGAAGCCGTGCAGGTCATTCTGGCGATGTGGACGCAGGAAGAGGCGACCTTCGAGGGCAAATATTACCAGGTGCGCGGGGCTATCAACCAGCCCAAAGGCGTGCAAAAGCCGCATATCCCCCTGCTGATCGGTGGTGGCGGCGAACAGGTCACTCTCAAGCTGGTCGCGCAATACGGCGATGCCTGCAACGTCGGCGGCGACCTGGAGACGATCAAACACAAATTCGCGGTCCTCAAGCAGCACTGTGAGAATGTTGGGCGCGACTATGAGAGCATCCATCGTACTTCAACAACCACCTGCTTTATCGGCAAGACCGATGAAGAGGCTCTAGCGAAGATCCCGGCGAACATTCGGGACCGACTTGGCGATCGCATCAAAAATGGGCTGGTTGGAAGCCCGGAGACTATCCGCAAGCGTCTGGCGGAGTTCGAGGAGGCCGGCGTTCAGGAATTGATTCTTTCCTTCCGGGACGCGTTGCAACTGGATTCGCTGCGCTTCTTCGCGAGGGAGTTTATTAAATAACAGACCGAGGCAAGCTCCAGCTCCCAAAAGGAAGCGCCGCGCAGGCTGCGCGTTCCCGATAGCTTGCCTTGCCCTGGCCTCGTATGGGGAGCCGGGCTTGCCGGGAGAACTTCGTCCGGCGCTTGATTTTTTGTTCGATCTCGTGTATCTTAATGGCAGTTCACTAATTACAGGAGACAGCAACAGGCATGATAGTTTTCAGCTAATCCATTGACCAATGACGCGGGACAGACAGGACCGTGCAGCAGCATGATTGCTGCGAGCGCGTGATATCTGGTTGTGGCCGCGCTGGCACTGGTGCAGGTGAGATCTGTCATGGTTGTTGATCGTAGACCTCGACGCTTTACGCTAACATTTCTCGACACTTCCCAATGCTCTCGCAGGTTTTTGTTGTGGCCCATCGTATCGCGGGGCTGATCCATGAGCATTCTCCTCACCAGGGAGCGCAGGCGCTTCTCGCGTGAATCAAGTACACTGGTTTTGTTTAGTGGAAAAGAAGCAATAAGGAGAAAAAGAAGTATGCCAGAATACAGCGTTCCTATCTCCGGAGAAGAGCGTCCTCTGGAGGGTCTGCTCGCGAAGGCGCCCGAACGGGCCATTCTGGTCGGCGTAGATCTGCCCGGCACCGATTGGCCGGTTGAAGAGTCATTGGAAGAACTGGCCCAACTGGCGGCGACCGCCGGGACAGACTGCGCGGATCGTGTAATCCAGCGCCTCGCGCACCCACACCCCGGTACGCTGCTCGGTTCGGGCAAGATCGCAGAGGTCGCGGAACTGGCGCGTTACCACAATTGCGACGCGGTCATTTTCGACCTGGAGCTCACGCCCGGCCAGCACCGCAACCTGGAGCGCGAGTTGGAGAGACAGGTGCTGGATCGCACAGCGCTGATCCTGATCATCTTTGGTCAGCGTGCTCGCACCAAAGAGGGGCGTTTGCAGGTCGAACTTGCTCAGATCGAGTACGATCTGCCGCGCCTGGCTCGCCAGTGGTCGCACCTTTCGCGCCAGAAGGGCAGCGTGCAACAGCGCGGCGAGGGTGAGAAACAGATCGAGGTAGACCGCCGCTTGCTGCGCCGGCAGAAGAGCCATCTGGAGGAAGAAATTGAGCAGGTGCGCACGCATCGCTACCTGCATCGCGAGCGGCGTAAGGTCTCTGGCTCGCCGGTGGTCGCGCTGGTTGGCTATACAAACGCGGGCAAATCGACTCTGCTGAATCGCCTGGCCGCTGCTCATAGCCTGGCCGAAGACAAACTCTTTGCCACGCTCGATCCAATGACCAGGCGTGTCAAACTCAACGGAGGTCAGGAGATTTTGCTGACTGACACGGTGGGCTTTATCCAGCGCCTGCCTACCACGCTGATCGCTGCCTTTCGTGCCACGCTTGAGGAGGTAGCTGAGGCCGACCTGCTAGTTCACGTGATCGACGCCTCCAGTCCTTCGGCGCATCACCAGATAGAGTCGGTCGAACAGGTGCTGGAAGAGATCGGCGCGGGCGGTCGCCCGATGATCGTGGCGTTCAACAAGATTGATAGGTTGCCGCGCAATCTGCCGGTGGTTGTGCCTGCCGACAAAGCCGGCGAGCAGCCGCACAACGGCCCCTTGCAGCCTGGCGGCCTCGCCGAAAAGCTGCCCTCGGTGCGCGTCTCGGCCCTGACAGGCGAAGGTATCGAGGACCTGCTGCGCTGCATCAGCGAGAATCTGCTGCTCCAGTTTGTGCAACTGGACGTGCTGATCCCCTATGAGCATGGCGAGCTGGTAGCACGTTTCCACCAGTTCGGGACCATCGAAGAGGAGAGCTACGAAAGCGCTGGAACACGTATCCGTGGCCACATGCCGAATAACCAGGCTGGCCCTCTGCTGGCCTTCCAATGTAAGAGTAAAGGCGCGCAGCCAGCCCATTCCTAGATATGCGTCATATGCATGAAAAATCTGCCATAGAGGGCCGCTGAAGCGGAGCAGGACACGCCGAACACGCCGAAGCGGCCCTCTATGGGAGTCTTGGCTGTAAAGTGCAGAATTAGTTCTATTACAAGTTTCTTCAGGAGTAACATGGAATCCCCCATTGTAAAGCAGAGAATCATTCTCGACACCGATCCCGGGATAGACGATGCCCTGGCGTTGTTTCTGGCCCTGGCTTCCCCGGAAGTACAACTGGAGGCTGTTACGACAGTAAGTGGCAACGTCCCCATTGAGCATACCACGCGCAACGCCCTGACCCTCCTGGAACTGGCGGGCAGGGCGGACATACCGGTAGCGCGTGGCTGCCCTTGTCCCCTCGTTGTCCCGCCGGTGCTGGCGGCCGATGTTCACGGGGAAAATGGTCTCGGCAATGTCATTCTCCCCGAACCGCAGCGACAGCCTGTGGGGCAGCACGCGATTGAGTTGCTGATCGAAAGGATTATGGCAGCACCTGGCGAGATCGCGCTGATATGCGTAGGGCCGCTGACCAATGTGGCCCAGGCAGTGCGCCGTGAGCCGCGCCTGGCCCAGACGGTGCGCGAACTGGTGATTATGGGCGGAGCATTGCGCGTGCCTGGCAATATTACCCCATGCGCCGAGTTCAATATTTTTGCCGATCCACACGCGGCGCACATCGTTCTGCATGCGGGCTGGCCGGTTCGTCTGGTAGCGCTGGATGTCACGACCAGAACCCTGTTCAAGCGTGAACTGGCCGAGCAACTGGCCGCCAGCGGCAGCCCCGTGACGGTTCTGATAAAGCGAATGATGGATTACTACTGCGATATCTTTGGCCAGGCTCGCCGGCTTGATGCCATTCAGATGCATGATCCGCTTTGCCTGGCTGCTGCGTTCCGCCCCGATTTGCTCACCTGGGAGGAAGCCTATGTCGATGTGGAACTGGCCGGCTCCCTGACCCTCGGCGAAACTGTCGGCTTCTTTGCGGGTTCCGGCAAACTGCTGCCTCACTCGCCTAACGTTCTTGCCTCCGTCGATGTAGACAGAGAGAGCTTTATCGATCTCTATGTGGAGCGTATACGGGCGACTTTTGCTTAATGCATAGAATATAGTTGATTTTATATCTAAACTTGCGTATAATATGGGGCATCTATTGCCATGCAGGGTGAAACAGGTTCTTTAGAGTAATTCTACAGAATAAAATCACCCATGAGGAGTGAAAGCATGGGGGGTGCTTTCATCCATTCCTCCTTTTGCATTGTTGCCTGCTTCGCCAGAGAAAGGCAGTTTGCTGCTCTCTGCTGGTGGGTAAGCAGTCAGAGGAGTATACAGGTCCTCATTAGTATGTAAAATGCGTCAAAGGACTGACATGGAAAAGCAGCATACAAAAAAATCTTCGCTCGTTTTTCTGCCCGTTATCTTCATGGGGTCCTTACTCTTTGCTCTGGTCTCGTGTGGCGCAGTAGGGCAGATTCCCGGTGGTCCCTTTCAACCGTCTCAGGATGGCACGGCCGTTACAGCAGGCGGCAGCCCGACAGCGGGTAGCCCCACGAAAACGACCGGAACATCCGGGGCAATCACGCGCGCGGCTGCCCAGGTTGACAGCACGGTGACTGCCCAGAATAGCGGCGGCGGTATTCCCTCGCAAGGAAAGGTGATTGTTGTCAATCGCGCAACCAACGTCCAGGAACTCTATGCTTATGATAACGGGAAGCTTGTATTCACTACACCTGTTACCACAGGGTCATTGTATCTGCAAACATTCCTGGGGACCTTCCAGGTCTACCAGAAGCTGCGCGATTTCACGATGTACTCGCCGTGGCCAAAGGGTTCTCCCAACTATTACGCGCCGCTGCACGTCAACTATGGACTAGATTATGATGGGGACATCTACATCCACGACGCCCCCTGGCGCGGCGTCTTTGGTCCCGGCACCGACCGCTATCACAACGATCCCAAAATGGGATGGACTACCGGCTCGCACGGGTGCGTCGAAGTGCCCACGAGCGCCGGAGAATGGCTCTACAACTGGGCACCCATCGGCACTATCGTCGAGGTGATTGACTAGTCTGCCCCACGAAGGTGAGCCGGACCTCAGAGGAACGAAAGCCGCACCTGTGGCACACTTGCTGTTAGTGATGCAGATGTGGGTACAGACCGCACCCACATCTGCATCACTAACAAAACCAGTCCGCTTGCGGTCAGTCGGCAGAAGAAAGGCAGAGCTGGCGTGGCCCTGGCCGAATTGGCTGAGTAGTTGCTGATGTACCCTCAGGCTGCTATAGTTATTCCCGATGCATTCGGCTTTTTTCACAATTCTGCTCTATTTTAAAGCATAAGAAAGAAGAAATATGAGTGATAGCGTTATAACCCAGACAAAGAAAACATCGGGGAAGCAGCTTATCTTTCCACAATTTGCTTCTACGCGCCCGGTGACTTCGTGTATGCCACTCATTGCCTGTTTCCTCCTGGCTGTGATAGTGCGGGTGTGGCTCATTGTTCACACCAATGGTGTGCTGGATGGCGATGAGGCGACAGTCGGCATTCAGGCTGAACATATTTTACGCGGCCAGTTCCCGGTCTACTACTATGGTCAAGCTTATCTGGGCAGTTTCCAGGCATACGTCGTCGCTTTCATCTTTCTTTTTACCGGACCCGCAGTCTGGGCAATGCGCATCGAACCTATTTTGATATCCCTCTTGATCGTTTACCTTACCTGGCGCTTCTCCCTCGCGCTGGCCGAAGCCACTCAGCTATCTCTTCGCGCCCGCACATGGTTCGCCACCGTTGCTACGCTTGTTGCTGCGTTCGCGCCGCTCTACGACGTTGTGGAGGAGATGCGCGTAACCGGTGGGTATATCGAGGCATTTGCTCTCATGCTCTGGCTTTTGTGGTGTGCCTTTCGCCTGACGCGGCGCTGGAATCAGCAGCCCTCGCGCCGCGAGCTTACCTGGCGCTGGATCGGCCTGGGGTTTCTCGTTGGCCTGGGTTTCTGGATAGATCCTATGGTTGTTTATGCCTGTGCGGCTATTGCTCTATGGATCGGCGGGTATTTTGTTCTTGAGTGGATAAAACGCGGCAAGCAGACCGGGGTGAGTACGCGCAAGGCGCTCGGCACCGAGATGCTTTTCTGCTTATTTGCGCTCCCTGCTGCTATTGTCGGCTTTACGCCGGGTCTGATCTGGGGCGCGCAAAATAACTGGGCCAATATTGCTTATATCTTTCATAACGGCACGCCGGTTCCAGGCAATCGCCTGCACACTATTCTAAAAATCGGCAAGGTTTACCTGACGTGTCTCGCGCCGCGCGCTATAGGAGGGGCTCTGCCAACTCAGCCCGATGTGACTCCGGCGAACCCTCATATTCTAACATTCGCTCTGGTGATCGTCGGATGTAGCCTCGTTCTCTGCGCTAGCGGAATCGGGCTTTCTTTTTTTCTACAGCATCAATTACTTACACGCATCCGGCAGTTAACCTTCCTGCCGATGATCTTCTTTATCTGCACCTCAGCCATTTTCTGCGTTTCCTCTATCTCTATTGGCGCGATTTACTCTGGCTGCGGGCCGGTGGATTATGTAGGGCGCTACGTTGTAGCCCTGGTGGTTTGCCTGCCGTTTTTCGTAGCTGCTGCGTGCGTTGTACCTTTCATGATCTCTCAGGGGCAACGGGGACAGCTTCCAGTCCAGGATCGCGCAGATACGCAGCCACCCGCCAGCTTGAGACCACCGCGTTCCTCATGGGAAATCTGGAGTCAGATTGGCCTGCTGATCCTCCTGGTGCTCTATTTTGCCACGCAGGCGGTCGCTTATATCCAGGCCGATCCACGCTATACCTTCCAGCCCACCGGCTGCGTGGCGGAAAATCCAACCGATGTTACCCCGCTTATCAGCTATATGGAAAGCGCGGATATTCATTATGTCTGGGCCTCTAGCTGGATCGGCAACCGCATCACGTTTCTGACGAACGGTGCGATTATCGCGACCGATTGGCCTGGCCGCCTCCCAGCAAACGGTCTGCTTGTGCTTCACCAGAAGCAGGCCAGCAGAAAAATGCTGGCCCGGCATAACGACGAGCATCCAGCGTTTTTACAATTGCTGGATGCTAACCATGTGATATATAAGGTTGCGCGCTTTTATTCCGAACCGGGCATAGATGTGTTGCTCGTTACTCCCTTGAATCGGACGGTATCGCCGCTTGACCCGGCTTTCGCCAGCCAGCTCAAAACGATACTTATTGGCTGTCTGTAAAAAGGCAGAGAGACATCTGCCAGGCTTTTTTCGTTTAGGATCCTTAAGCATGAGAGGACATCATTCATCGCTCACCAGGGCAACGGGAGAATCACGCCTGCCGGTCAGGGATGAGAAGCATCATGACGCATAAGTGACTGATAATTGTTCAGGAGAAGGCATTGTGTTGCAACGAGATTTGTACTATAGTACTTTAGGAATCGTAACTTTATGCTAGAGAGCGCCGAATGTTAGAACTTTTGCAAATGTGGGCTATGATGGAAGCCCTGGGCCTTATTTTCCTCCCGCTCACTGTCAGCGTATTCCATAACCTTCCCGATCGTGGCTGGGCTTTTACCAAGGCAGTCGGCCTGAGTGTGCTGGCTTTCTGCATCTGGCTGCCGTTGATGTGCTTCCAGTTCTTGCCTTTTAGCCGTTTATTCATCTGCGGCGTTCTGCTGATCCTGGTGGCTCTGAATATCCTGGGCTTCTTGCGCATGCGCAAAGCCCTGTGGGAACTGGTGTGCTCTCACTATTTGTACATCCTTGTCACTGAGTTGATCTTCTTCGGTATGGTCCTGCTGCTGGGCTGGCTGCGCTCCTATGGACCCCAGATCAGCAATTTCGAGATGTTTATGGACGAGGGTTTTCTGGCGGCAATTATGCGCAGCCCGCATTTCCCGCCAGCCGATATGTGGTATGCCGGCCAGCCAATCAACTACTATTACTATGCTCACTACAACATTGCTCTGCTGGCCAAGCTGCTCGGCCAGTCACCCTCGGTGGCCTTTAATACAGGCATCTCGATGTTCTTTGGCCTGACGGCGGTCAGCCTCTTTGGTGTTACCGCCAACGTGGTAGCGTGGGCACGCTATCGCCGCAGGCAGCGCCAGCAGGCCGCCGGAACCGCAAACGCACGCCCGGACCGCGTGCTGCCTTCCATGAACGGCGCTATTCCCTTTGGCGTGCTCTCAATCTTGCTCGGAGAAGTGCTTGGCAATCTGGCGGCTACTCAGACCTGGTGGCAGAGCCACGGCGATTTGCCCGATTATTACTGGTTTAATGCTTCACGCGTTATTGTCAATACAATCAATGAGTTTCCCGCCTTTAGCTTTCTGCTCTCGTGCTTCCACGCGCATGTTCTGGCCCTGGCCTTTACCATCGTGGGAGCCGGCCTGGCCTTCAATCTCTTCCTCGAACACCGGGGTCTGGGACTACAGGCTTTTGGTCGCGGCTGGCGTTTGCCCCTGACGCTCGGCACAACCGCGCTGATGATCGGCAGCCTGTACGCTATGAACGGCTGGGATTATCCTACCTATCTAGGCCTGGTGCTGGTCTGCCTGGCGCTCCAGCAGTGGATAGCTCACGGGTCACGCTGGAGTTGGGAGCTAGTGTTGGACGCTTTCACGGCCTGCGCGGCTCTGGGAGCACTTTCGTTCTTCCTGTTCACGCCTTTCTACCTGAACTTTGTTTCGCCTGCGCAGGGTCTGGGCCTGCTCGGTCCTAATGATCGCACGCCGCTGGTTGACGAAATCTTGATCTACGGCATTTTTGCTTTCATCTTTATTTCTTTCCTGCTCACCAACTTTTTCCGCCCACGTACTGCGGCTCGTCTGACGCTGGCCATCTCGCCGGGAGCGTTTCCGGTAGGCGCAGGTGTGCAGGCTTCTCCAGTTTCGTCAGGCTCACAAGATGCTTCTAGCTCACGTTTACCTGTCTCTCTGGCGGCCGCCCCGCCGGGGCAGGCGCTGGCCAGTCCGGCGAGCGTGGATATCCTGGGCAAGGCCGGGGCCGCTGAATCCGCAGATGGGACTAACCTGGACATCCAGATAGAAGACCTTGATCCTGCACCTGTACAGCAGCAGGAGGAAGATGCAGAGGTGTTAAGCACTGCCGGTCTGGGCTGGCGCGATATGCGCGTAATCGGGGGGCTGGCGACGCTGATAGTTGGTTTGCTGATCCTGCTGCTCCTGAAAAATAGCCTGACCTTTGTGGTAGTGGGCGGACTGGCAGCCATTGCCGCGATCCTGTTGCTCTATCACCTCAAAGAACGTGAACGCTCGTTCATTCTGTTGCTGGGTGCAACAGCCTGCGCGCTGATCGCGGGCTGCGAGGTAATATTCTTGCGCGATGTTTTCGCCGCGCAGGGCCTGCCGCGCTACAATACTGTCTTTAAGTTTTATTTTGAAGCCTGGGCGCTGCTCTCGATTGCTGGAGGAGCGGGCGTTTACTTTGTTCTGGAGAGCCTGCGGCCCTCCCTGCACTCGGTGATTTCCTCGCGCTCGATGTACATAGCCAGCCGTGTGCTCTGGTCGGCCGCGCTGCTGGTGTTTCTGCTGATGGGCGCGGTCTATCCATTAACGGCGGTGTACCAGCGCTACAATGGGTTTACCCAGCAGGATCTGAGCTTGAATGGCCTGGACTACCTGAGCACCACCGACCCTGCTGACTACGCGGCCATCAACTGGATTAACAGCAACATCACGGGCAATCCGGTAATTGTCGAGGCATTTGGCGCCGATTATAGCAACTACGGGCGGATTTCTGCTTTTACCGGCCTGCCTACAATTATGGGCTGGGCAGGCCACGAGGTGCAGTGGCGCGTCAATTGGATGGCAAAGAGCAGCCTCAACTCGGCTGATTTCCTGCGCAGGTCGGGCGATATCAGCCAGATCTATACAAACACATCACCCCAGGTGGTCCTGGCCCTGATGGCGCGCTACCATGCGCAGTATCTGTATGTAGGGCCTCTGGAGGAGGCTACGTATGTTGGAGTCAACCTCCAGCGTTTCCGTAGCTTTATGAAGATCGTTTACCAAAAAGATGGTGTGACCATCTACCAGGTTCCTTGAATCTGATGGTGCAATTGGCAAGCATAGG
>DATGKW010000100.1:0-40745 GCA_035294465.1 Ktedonobacteraceae bacterium
CTCCATGACTGGTGAATTTGCCTACCTTCCGCCAGACGCCACCCCCAATGCCGATACCTCCAGCATCGTTCTGCTTCCTGGCGTCGAGCCATGGGCGAAGGCCGGGATCATCATCAAGGCGAGCACTAAACAGGGATCACCCTACGCGGCGATGATGATCACCGGCAGTCACGGGGTGCGCATGCAGTACAACTTCACCCACGATATCGCCGGCCTCCCCGGCCGCGTTTCCGCGGCAACTCCGCGCTGGCTACGACTGGCTCGTTCTGGTGACACGCTTATCGGCTACGAGTCGACCAACGGCACACAATGGACCAGGGTTAGCACAACTCAGCTGCCCGGGCTGCCAGCTACAGTCCAGGTCGGGCTTTTCGTCACCTCTCCATGCCACCTGACGGCAGATAACGGCGGCAGCAGTTGCCGCTTTGCCCAGGCTACCGCCGTCTTCGATCACGTCAGCCTGCAAGGCGAGGCGCCCCGTGGCACGTGGAGCCGCGACGACGTCGGAGTCACCATCGGCCCCAATGGGAAGCCCCACCATCCTGGCTCGCTCGTCGAATCCGGCAGCACATTTACCGTAACCGGCAACGGAGACATCACCTCACTCGGAACCGATGGCGAAGCCAAAATTGGCTGATATGAAATCGCGAAAAGAGCGTATATCGCACGGAATGTAGTGACACGACTCAAAAAGAAAACGGACGTGGCTTGAAATCTCGCCTGGATATCCAAATCCAGGCGAGATTTTACCTTGTCAGGGTATATCCGGGCCAATAAGACGCACCTGACAATCATGTTCGAGTATGGTCATGAAAGCCAACTCTAAATCCATCAAGTGATCTGGCATCTGCATGTATTTATAAGAAACATGCTGGTCCGTTCGTAAAACAATAGTAGAACGATCAGCGGCACCTTCAACTCGTAAAACCATGAAGAAATTTAAGTGTGCTGCCAGGACAAGATCCCTGCGTTTCAAATAATTAACTATCTCTTGCCATGAGGCAAGTACCCTCTGAACAGTAAGTACCTGGTTGCCCTCTTTGCTATTCGAAATGGAGGTATCTTCTAGCTGTGTTTTCTCCGCTGCAAGAGATTTGTCTAACAAGGCTAGCGGTTGTGGCTGCTCTTGCGCCTCTGTCGCCGCAGAAAGAGGATGTTGTGTGATATCTTGAACCGCTTCCTGGATACCACGAGCAATTGCAAGTAAGGCTTCATCCTTATTACTGTAGTTTGCGAGAGGTTTAGCATCAGCAGGCAGAACTTTCAATTCGGCAAACGGCTCATCTTGCCAGAGAGTAGAACGAATAATAAGAGGGATAAGGCGACAGTTACCCTCTTCGTATCTGCGCATAGCCAGATGAAGGCCAAAGTTATTGCATTCGTCAGAAGCAAGGAAATCTGGACTAATAAAAAGGAGAACAATGTGAGCACGTTCTATATACTGGCGAAGAACAGCGCGCCTTTCTCGCCCAGCATTTATTTCGGATCCTGGCCGGACCACGAGCAGTCCGCTTCTTCGCAAAGGAGAGAGATACTTTTCTACCTCTCTGACCCATTTTTCATCTTGAAAAGCGTACAAGCAAAAAATCTCGACAGCCCTTTCTACTTGAGCAGACATAAATCAACTCCTTAATATATTCTCTGACGAGAAACAAAACTCCATGTGTTCTAAGATAGAATAGTGGTGTACAGATACCTAATGTTTTGTATCCGTACACCACATGCCGAGAAGTGCAGTTATGCACTACTAACTCTGGCCGGAGAGCTTCTGTTCAACTTCGTGAATGCCTGTGTTCGTTAATTCATACATCTCTGCTGGCTGACCACTCTCAAGCAATAGACCCCTGGAAACCAGAAGCCCCAGGTCACGGCCAATGTTTTTAGGAGGCTGTTCTTTGGCCTCCCTGTATTTGGCCAGGATATCGTCGCGAGTAAAACCCGGCTGTCCAAGTTTTATTTCGCACCAATACCCCAGGACAAGCGTTTTTTCCAGGTTGCTCTGGCAATTAAATCGTCTGATAAACTCAACCAACGTTTGTGGTTTAGCATAACGCACCCCCTCACCATTCTCAACGACGCCTGCCAGACCATCCGTAGAAATCCTTTCAGATATATTGTTTAACAATGCGCCTGGAGTTGAGAAGGAAAACTTGGCCAATCGCTCCCACTCATTCAGAACAAAATCTTTTTCGGGTGCTGATATTTCAAGCTCCCAGTTGTCTTTACGCAAGCGAATCTGATATTGACCAGAGTTAACGTTTTCGTCCATGTCTCGTTCCTTTCGACTTCACTGCTCGGTGCTTCAAGGAAGCACCATTATTTGACTGTATCTGAGTAATCTCATTACTGGCCTCCCGAAAGCCGCTATCGGTAAGTCGCCAGCCGTCCTGATTTTCATGCACAAGAGCTTTTTTCTTTAAATTGCTCAGCGTTACTCGTATATTTGATTCCTTATGAGCGCTGCCAATCCACCTAACAAGATCCTGAAACTGGCAACGGTTGGGATAGTAACGATAGAGCAAGATTTCCAACTGAACGCGTGCTGGAAGCTCTGGTCGCAAAACCAGGTAAGAACCATCAATTTCTTCGACCAGAGGCAAATCCCTTGTTAGAAGGTTAGCGACAAGCCTCTGCGCTTCATCAGGATCAGAGACAAGGTACAGCCGGGCTAACTCCCCTAACACCCATTTAAGTCCTGCGATCACAAGAGTCGCATCCATCTGATTCGGATCAAACGAATTATTATGCGCCGCGCCGCGGCGGTTACGGTGTTCGTAGATCAAGCGCAATGTACGAGGAATAGTCATCCGCTCTGAATCACTAAGAGAGGTACATTGCTCCAATTGAATGACCTCCTGCTCAACCTTAACCGAATCAACCACTTCCTGGGTGCGCAAGTAGTGGAAGCATTTCAAAATGGCCTCAACAACCTTACCAGCATCAACAAGACATTGAGCGTAATTGTCCAGGCGGAAGTTATGGATTGATGAGTTATAATACTTGAGAAGCTCACCCACTTTATCCGCAGGAAAATGCCTGCTCAATGCTGACCGGAACGTCTCAATCGGCTGAATTCTTTGTAGGTGCTGAACCATTTAGCAAATCCTCCACGTACTTTTCTCCACTAGGCGTAATAACCCAGCTTTTTTGTCCATTTATCGCAGTGGCATCGATAATATGGACTTTCCTGATACACTTGTTCAGTGTATCAGAGGGATTCTGTGGCTTCTTGATGCGCAGTTTTCCGTAGATATCCAGGATGTCTATCATAGAAAATTGCTCCATCTGCCCCACATGTAACAGGTAATAGGCAGCGCATACAAAGCGATCAACGTGAGTTGTAGGATTCACCATACGGAAGAATTCGTTCACGGACAAATTGGGTTGCAGGCGTAAAGGCGCTGTGTCCTGCGATATCTCCCCATTTTGCCCTGGAGCTGGTGGCAATGGAACTGTCGTCGCAAAACTACCATCAATTAGCCCTTGCAAGACAATCGGGAACGCTTGCTCTCGGTATTTTTCGTGGAGATTTTCAACCAGCCTCGAAGCCTCTCTGAGCGCCTCGTCCATCAATGCTGCACGAGCACTGAGTTCTGAATGTTGAGTCATGTGACCCCTCCTTCTATTTCCGTAACAGGGCTTGTTATCCCACCAGCGCAACTCTACATTTCCATTGAAGCCGCCTCTAGACCGGTACAATTTGCTTCTTGTGATATAATAGAATTGTGAATTGCACTGGTGGGCATAAAAACACCCACCAGATAAACACAAATGGTTTGAAGGATGCTGTTCCTCCGTACAAGTTGAAACAGCATCCTTCTTCTATGCGTTTTGACCATTATATACTACTCTTTTATCCTACGTCAAGAGCTGTCTATCTCAAACGATAGAAAATATTAGTCAAGTAAAGCGAGTTAAATAGCAAACAGGTCGTTGTTATTTTCTCATTTTCCTTCAAATATAGATATACTTCTATATAATGGTTTACAGGAACCTGGATGTCCTTACAAAACCTGGTCATAGCTTAAAAATGAGACGGGGAACGTTGGAAAAGAATTGCCCACTTGAAAATACCGGAGAAAGTCAGAGAATGACGGGAAAGCAGGAAATAGTACATACTCGAGCAACGAGAATACTGCTTAGTGTACGAAAATCGACGTCTCAAAAAGAAAAGAAAAAAGTGGTGAAAAAGAGCGCACTCCCCTCAAGCTTTTATTTTCGGACAGAGCGTTTCCCATACATACCTTCGTCGATCTTCTGCAAGAGATTGTCTATAATGATATCCGGTTCTGCCTGCGGAAACTCATTTTTAAGAAATGTAGAAAGCACCGATACATATCTATACCCATGATTGACACGAGTGCGTATGATGAGTTTCATTTTAAGCAAGTCATGGGGCGGACGGCTGCGAATAGTGCTCTCCTTTAAGGAAAGCCAGGTAGCTATAGCTGAGACGGTCATGCTGGTCCCTTCATGCTCAGCAAGAAGACGTAAGATCGAACGCTGCAGACGCGGAAGCTTTTGCAGACGACGCACTAATGTTTCCAGTTTACGTTGCTCTACCTGGCCTAATGGAAGGTCAGAAGTAGGAGATAGCGCAGAAAGACTACGCTCATGAGGAGTAGGAGTCTGCTGTTGGGATCGTGTTGTAATGACCTGACCAACGAGAGCTTGAGCAATCTCTAAATTTTGGGTACGTGTACTTAGAGCAGTACCGGGCATTTCCTCTAGCGAGATGGTAATCTTGCTCAGAAGTTCTACTTGATTCTTCAGGCGTTCTATTTCCGCTTCCTTCAGTGTCAGCGCCTCTTGCAGCTCTTTTACCTGCCGAGTTAGCCTGACTCGTTCATCCTCCGTTGTAGAGGGCACTTGCGAACTTAAAGTCAAACTTCGTAACTCACTCAACACAGCAGTATTGAGCTTCCGTAGTTTTGGATGAGCAGGGGTTTCGTGTGTCGGCGTTGACCCCGCGTGGAAAGTATGGCGCAAGCGAATATTCACAACAGATGTCAGAAAATTTGCAACGACGACCACTTCGCCGGGTTGAAGCTTCCTGATTTTTTCTTCAACCTCATTGGCCGCCAGAGGTATTAAATCCTTATAGACCCGGAGATCCACCGGATGTACTACTTTATGAAGGAAAAGAAGCGAAGCCTGGGTCAGTAAATCTTTCTCAACCTTAGCCGATCTCTGGCTGATCAAAACGATCCCTAAGCCACGTTTCCGGCCGCGCAGAGCAATACGGGTTAAGATCTGTTTGAGCGGAGTACTTGTGTTTTGAGGAACAAACTCGTGAGCTTCCTCCAATATGACATGATACGGACGTTTAGCCTCCGAACTGGCTGCCCACAGGCCGGTGAAATAGCGGACCAGAAACTCATAAATCTCTTCCTGGTGAAAATCGCTTACGTCTAAGATAACGGAAATGCCCCGCTTCACAGAAAGAGCGGCCAGACGATCAGCATTGGTTGGATCAACTTCTATCTCAACATGAGGAGAACGGCCCGCCACCAAAACCTCGAATTTCTCCTTCAGCCCCCAATATTCCCCCTCTATATCTACAATCGTTAGCGGCAACCCACTAGAAAGAAGTTCCTCAATCAGCACAGCAGCGGTATTGGTCTTGCCAGAACCAGTAATTCCAAGCACGGCTACACTTCGGCCCACCAATTCCTGGGTCTGTAACTGGAGTTTATTTGAAGTATCAATATGCAGTACAGACATAGAACTTTTTTTCCTTTCCAGGAAGATTATATCATCTATGGCTGCTGATTTAAAGCTGATTCAATCCAGAGAGTAAACATAGAAAAATACTTCTCGCTTTCTCCAGAAAGACCCTTCCGGCCGCGCATCCAACCGGTTCAGGTGTTTGCTCTGTATCGTGACCGATCCGTGAGTGGATATCAATCGTCTGAGATTGACACCAGCCAGGAAGAGGAATAAGATAAAGCAGGATTATCAGGCACGATTTAGAGAGTACCTGGAGAACACATAGCCCAGGCAAGGGACAGGCACACACACGATGTCATTCATGGACATGGGAAACAATCCCGCTAACTCTGAGAAGTGTACGCGGGACGAACTGGAACACCTGCTGCTCCACGGCACACGTCTACAAGAACCAACCGCCTCCGAGAGCGGGGATGGAGATTCACAGGACGCCGCGTCCCCGGCTCTCCCCCACACTTCATATACACAGTCGTATGGCGGCGAGGATGAGGACGAGGACGAGGAAGTTTCTACGAACAGCGATGTTCAGGGCGCGTTCGGCCTGTACGCGGAAGCTGCGCAAGACATGGCTACCGCGAATCTGGAACTGGCGTTGGGCCGGCACTTCGCTTGCGCCGATTATTGCAACCAGGCGGCAGAAAAGGCCGCGCAAGCGGTCAGCCTGCTGCGGCGGGGACATCGTACCAGGTATGATCACGACCTGCGCGCGCTGGGCATGGCCGTGGGAGCGCCGGTAGAAATCCAGGAGGCCATGGCGGTGCTTACGCCATTTCATCCCGAAGCTTTCTACGCTGAGACGCCCCCGGAAGAGGCTGACGAGGTGATCAGCGCCGAGCAGGCTAGAGAGTATATCGCGACCGCGCGCCGCGTCTTGCGCTGGGCAAGAGGTATTATTTTGTAGCGAGAAGTGCAGTACATCGCGGAATTCCCTTGAGACCCCTCGCGTACAAAACATCTCTAACAACACATTGATTGACTGATTTGGGAGGATTTTCGTGACACAACAGATTACACGGACGGGATTGGATGAAGCTGTAAAACAATCCCCGCGAAAATGGGTTTACTTATTCAGCGAAGGCAATGCCAAAATGCGCGACCTGCTGGGGGGCAAGGGCGCGGGCGTCGCAGAGATGACTAACGCCGGTCTGCCGGTTCCTCCAGGCTTCACGATTACAACCGAAGCCTGCAACGCTTACTACGATTCCGGTAAGCAATTTCCCCCCGGGGTCTGGGAACAGGCCCTGGCTGCCCTCAAGATTGTCGAGGAGCAGACCGGCAAACAGTTCGGCTCGCAGGAGAATCCGCTGCTTGTCTCAGTACGTTCGGGCGCGAAGTTCTCCATGCCTGGCATGATGGACACAGTGCTCAACCTGGGCATTAATGACGAGACGGTGCTGGGATTGGTTAAACTGACTGGTGACGAGCGTTTCGCCTATGACGCCTACCGCCGCTTTATCCAGATGTTCAGCAAGATCGTTCTGGATACTGACCCGCGCGACTTCGAGAATCTGCTGGATGAGTATAAAGAGCGCGCAGGCGTGCAGAGTGATGCCGAACTCTCCGCGGATGACCTCAAGAAGCTGGTCATTGAGTTCAAGCAGATCGCGCAGAAGCAGTCTGGCGAGCCTTTCCCCACTGATGTCTACGAGCAACTGCGCAAAGCTATCGAGGCTGTCTTCTCCTCCTGGAACAACAAACGCGCCATCGATTACCGCAACTTCAACAAGATTCCTCACAACCTGGGCACGGCGGTCAACGTGCAGAGTATGGTCTTTGGCAACATGGGCAACGACAGCGGGACCGGCGTGGCCTTCACGCGCAACCCCAGCACCGGCGAGAAAGTGCTCTACGGAGAATATCTGCTCAACGCGCAGGGCGAAGACGTGGTCGCAGGTATCCGCACGCCCTCAAAGATCAGTCGTCTGGAGCAAGATCTGCCAGACGTCTACCGCCAGTTCCAGGAGATCGCGCAGCGTCTGGAGCAACACTATCACGACATGCAGGACTTGGAGTTCACGGTTGAGAAGGGCCGCCTGTACATGCTGCAAACGCGCTCAGGCAAGCGCACTGCGCAGGCTGCGGTCAAGGTCGCGGTCGATATGGTCGAGGAAGGCTTGATCAGCGAGGAAGAGGCGGTCAAACGCGTTGATCCTCTTCATGTCTATCAACTGCTGCTGCCACGCTTCGACGAAGAGGAGAAGAAAAAGGCCGCGCGCGAGGGCCGGCTGCTGGCGAAAGGCCTGAACGCTTCGCCCGGCGCAGCCACCGGCAAAGCCATCTTTGACGCCGACACCGCCGAAGAGCAGGGCAAAGCTGGCGTAGCGGTGGTGCTGGTACGCCCAGAGACCAGCCCGGACGACGTGCATGGCATGCTCGTAGCCAAAGGCATTCTCACCGCGCGCGGTGGTGCGACCAGCCACGCGGCGGTCGTGGCACGCGGCCTCGGCCTGCCCTGCGTGGCTGGCTGCGAAGGTATCCGCGTCAATGAGGAAGAAAAGCTCTTCCGCGTTGTGGGCAGCGACGTGGTGATCAGAGAGGGAGACGACATCTCGATTGATGGCGCGACTGGCGAGGTCTTCGCCGGCCTCATCAAGACCGTTGATCCCGATTTCAATAAAGAAGTTGATCTCAAGAAGCTGCTGAGCTGGGCCGACAAGTTCCGCAAGCTAGGCGTGTGGGCTAACGCCGACTATCCGCGCGATGCTCAGCGAGCTGTGCTCTTTGGAGCCGAGGGCATCGGCCTCTGCCGTACCGAGCATATGTTCATGGAGCAGGAGCGCCTGCCGATTGTGCAAAAGATGATTCTGGCCAAGAGCACCGAGGAGCGCCAGGCCGCGCTGGATAAGCTTCTTCCCTTCCAGCGCAGCGACTTTAAGGGTATTTTCGAGGCCATGGTCGATCCCAGGACCGGTGATGGCTATCCCGTCGTTATCCGCCTGATTGACCCGCCGCTGCACGAATTCCTGCCCTCCTACGAAGAACTGCTGGTCGACGTTACGCGCCTAGAGACGCAAGGCGGCCACGAAGAAGAACTGCGCGAGAAGAAGACCATGCTGGAAGCTGTGGGAGCCATGCGCGAGATGAATCCCATGCTGGGCCTGCGCGGCTGCCGCCTGGGCCTGCTCTTCCCCGAAATTAATGTCATGCAGACACGGGCCATTCTCGAAGCTGCCGCAGAAGTCGCGAAGAGCGGGCGCAAAGTCTATCCCAAGATCATGATCCCGCTGGTCGGGCATGTCAACGAACTGCGCGAAGTGCGCCGTCAGTTGGAGGCTGTGGCTAAAGAAATCACCTCCGAGGTTGGCTCAGCCGTCGAATACAAGTTCGGCACCATGATTGAGCTGCCGCGCGCCGCCCTGACCGCCGATCAGATCGCCAGTGTGGCCGAGTTCTTCAGCTTCGGCACCAACGACCTCACGCAGACCACCTTCGGCTTCAGCCGCGACGATGCTGAGGGCAAGTTCCTGCTGAAGTATGTGGATGGCCTGGAAGAGCCGGGGGCTAAAGAGAAGGTCAAGATCCTTAAGGTCAACCCCTTCCAGACGCTCGACCGCGAGGGCGTAGGTCAACTCGTTCAGATGGCCGTTGAAAAGGGCCGCAAGACCAATCCTACTCTGGAACTGGGCATCTGCGGCGAGCACGGCGGCGATCCAGACAGCATCGAGTTCTGCCACCAGACCGGCCTTGACTACGTAAGCTGCTCGCCCTTCCGCGTGCCCGTCGCCCGCCTGGCCGCTGCCCAGGCCGCGTTGAGCAGCTCGGAGAAGGATAAGTAGCTTATATCGAGCGCAACTTTACGAATGTTGCAGCCAGATCCGTGTGGATCTGGCTGCAACACTTGTGAGCGAGTAAAAGATATCTCCATCAAAAACCGGCGGCAAAGCCTCCCAGAAGCATGTTTCCAGGAGCGGCACAGGGAATGGCAGCCGTCGGACCAAAGTGTACACTGGTAACATAGAGCATATTGCCCATCATACTGCTGAGTTCCTGGTTGATCATCTGCTGGATATCCTGGTCAAAGCTGTCGAGAGGGAAGGAAAGGCCCACAACGTTTACCTGCGTGCCCGTTACAGTCCCAATCAGCTTCCCATTGGACGCGCTCAGTTGTATAGTGGTCATCGTTGAGCCAACTCCGAGACCGGCAAAGGCAATCTGTGTAGTCACAACCATGCCATTTCCCTGTAATGAGATCTGGATATTTTGTACACTGAAACCAGCAGCTAATTGCATATCACCAGCGGCAGCAGCGCCCTGCTGAAATGCCGCAGATGGCACTTCAATAAAGAGAGGAAATCCGCCTGCCTGACCTCCTCCACCCTGACCGGATGTGCTTTGCTGACCCTGGGGCGTGCTGATATTCATCTTGAGTGCGGACACACCGCAATTCGGGGTGGGGCCGATAGTATTCAATTGACCCAGGGAGACATTGAATGTGTCCAGATTTCCCATGGCAGGCGGCGCTGGCTGGCCTGGGACCGCCTTCACATCAACTTCTGCTGAAGTAGCGTTAATTTTGTTAAAGACCAGGAGCATAGAGAAGCCAGAAGGATGAGGATCATGCGGGAACAGACTGATTCTGATCGACGCAACCAGGCCCTCTTGCTGCGGAGTTAGCTGTGATAATGTTGCGGAAGGCTGCAAGAGTTCTCCGACAAGTTGAGATACCAGGGAACGGATATCGGGAGGAAGCGACTTCGTCTGCTGTGCGAGCGACTGGTTGAATTGCTCTGGCAGCGTCTGGCTGATGCCCTGCTGAAACTGTTGCTGCAGCGCCCCTATCGGCAAATAGACATTGACAGCGGTTGGATCATCGCTCGGATGCCTTACGACAGCTCTCTTGCTGCTAGACGCGTGAACCGGCGAGATGAAAGCGACCAGCAGCAACAGAGGAACCAGAAACATACTTCCCCATTGGATGATCTTTCTCTGTTTCATTTCCTTACTCTCACTATTTTCAGCGTTTGTCTAAACGCGGGCCTTACGCGGTCCGGTTACTTACGAGGCGCGGGTCCCAGATTCATTACAACCATTTCGGTACTTTTTCCACAAACCATCTGAGAGGTTGTGCTAAGAGAAAGGAGCTTTATCTGGCTTATGGGACCAACCGCGCTTAATGATGGACCAGATGATGAACTGGATGATGAGCCAGATTGCGTGAATAACTGGCCAATAACCTGTCTGGCCGCGTTTGTGGCTAGCGTCCCGATACCACTGCCATTCCCATAGGTGATACGATCCAGGTGAAACAGCAAATTGCCTTTTTGATCCAGGCCCAGATAGCTATCTACGCCAACCTGCAAGACATACGAGCGTGAGAACAAAGGTAGCCCAAGTTGGACCTGCAAAGGCAGCCCAAGTTGAAGCAGGATTGAGCCATGACCGCACGCCCTCGAACTGGTTTCCTCGATGGAACCGGGGGTCCCCATCACTGACGCGAGGTCGAGCGTACTGGTTGAACCTGGCAAGGGCAAGACTTTCTCCAGGAGCTCGTTTATAGTCGCCTGCATATTGGCCGCTGCTTGAGGACCCGCGTCGACCCCATCGCGTATAAAACGCTGGATCGTCAAAATATTCTTGTGTGGCTGCATACTCCCGCCAAGCGTGACATCAATTTCCATAGGTAATTTACGATTGATACCACTTCCGCTTATGAGCATGGTCAGGCTGATCCTGACGCCATTGTTAGTCTGGGGAATGATATTGATGTCTGAGACAGAGTCTTGCGAGGTATCGAGACTCGAAGCGATCAGATTATGAATGGCCTGAGCATCGATAGCGACCTGAATGGTGGGCGGGGCCGCGAGGGGACTGTTTGAGTTCACCAGATTTTGCACGGTTGTCGCAACGATGATTCCGCCCACGACCACTATTGCCAGAAAGGCACACACAATACTAAGAATAATCCGGCGCTTCTTGCGAGATCGTTTGCCTTTCTGATAGATATGCTTCTCAGGAAGTGCTTTTCGCAGCCATGTGGGCGCTCCTGGCGTATCATCTCCGAAGTGAAAAAGCTTCTCCGTTGTTCGTGTTGTTATCTCTTCCAGAGGCGGCGGACTCAGCGTAACCTGTTCGCTCAGATGGAGTTTGGCGAAAGGTTGCGCTGGCTTGATGATCCTCCCTGTGGTAAATACTCGCGGTGGCGCTTCTGGTCTTCTTCGCATAGTAGATTCCTTTCCTGTCTACGCTCGCCCGGTCATCAGCGTAGATATTCCTTTTCACGCGGATGAACAGCTTCAAGCCCTTTTTCAGGCATACTCTCGCTGTTCATCACCCAGAGTATAGAGTGAAAAGGGGCCTTCTACCAGCGCAACTCCTAAACATCTACTCATCATCCTGCCCGGACTGACCGACCATTCACGCCATTTTCAACAACACCTTCAACACGCTCTTTTCCCCAGCCCGTTGAAAAGCAGCCACGCCATCATCAAGGGTATAGCGCGCGCTAATGAACGGCTTCACATCGACAAGTTTCTGGCTCAGGACTCGCAAGGCCGGGGCAAAAGGACCACAGCGCGATCCCTGAATCTGTATTTCATCGATAACAACAGGCGCGAGGTGCAGCAGGCTCTTCTCAGCGACCGTGCTTTTTAAGATCAGCATACCCCTGGGCCTGACCAGGCGCAACGCCATCTCCAGTCCATGAGCCGATCCTGTGCATTCGACAACCACATCGACGCGCCGCCCGTTCTCCAGGGTAAATTGCTGCGGATCATCAAGCAGATAGGTACGTATCCCGCGTCTTTCGGCCAGGGCGAGTTTTTCCCTGTGCTTGCCCACCATCATGACCTCGCACCCGCTGAGTGTGAGCACCTGGGCGGTGAGCTGGCCCATCTTGCCATCGCCAAGAATAACGATGCTCTCCGTCGGCCTGAGATGGATCTGCTCTATAATCTCAAGATTGGCCGCGAGCGGTTCGACAAAGACCGCCTCTTCATTGCTCACTTCATCAGGAACCACGTGTAAGTTCTCGACAGGCAAAGTCAGATACTCAGCAAAGGCTCCATCGCGCCCAACGATGCCGAGCGTTGTGCGTCGCGGGCATTGTGTATGCATGCCTTGTCGGCAATACCAACAATCGTTCAGCCGGCAAGCCGCGTTGATCTCACCAACCACTCGTTTGCCGATCAGCGAAAGCGGCGTAGAAGCGCCTGGGAGGCGGTCAATGTGCTCCACCACACCCACAAATTCATGGCCGAGGACGCCTTGAAAACCCATGTAGCCACGCACAATTTCCAGATCTGTGTTACAGATGCCGGCCAGCAAAACGCGAATAAGTGCCTCGCCATGCGCAGGCTTCGGCTGAGGATAGGTAGGCTGAAAAACCAGACCTGCGGCTCCATAGACTAAAGCGCGCATAGAGAACCTCCTGTTGCTCCCTCTTGTTTAGAGTACACACAGAGAGACCTTGTTTTCGAGCTAGAAACTCTCCGGGTAGGAAATCTGGATCTGCTCGTATTCGGCTTGTTGTTGTTCAGGCCCTATCTGCTCAACAGGCGGGGCAGGCACCTTCTGATACCGGTGGGGGACCTCTTGCGGGCGGTAACCCTCCTGGTAGGAACGCTCTGCCGTGGGCGGCTGTGCATAGAGCGGCTGCTGGTACACTTGGGGCTGGTAGTAAGGCGGCGTGGCATATGTCTTGGGGAAACGACCCACAAAGAAGTAAATCAGTGCGCCAATGATGTTCGTAGTAACTATTAAAAGAATCCAGATCACGCGCTGGATATCGGGCAGATTTTTATTCGAGACGCAATCAACCAGCATCCAGATCCAGAAAACGAGGAGGGCCAGAGGCAGGAGCGCCGCCAGCAGCCCTACAAGTATGAATATCAGGAACATGAAAAACATTTCTACCTCAGCTTTGTACACAACAGCAAAAGTGTGACCTGTTAGATTATATCATGCCCACTTTACAAAGCAAGCCAGATCCTTCGCCCGCCACCTATTGTTGGTAGAACTGAAGTGTACGCTCCCTTGTATTTCGGACGAGAGATAGCTATACTGAGGACGCAGCAACGAGAAGAAGGAACAGGGATGAGCGACTACGATTCAATTGCGCCATTTTACGATATCGAGCACACGCCCTTTGATGAAGACCTGGACATGTATCGCAACTTCGCCGGACTGTGCGGCGGGAAAATCCTGGAACTGGCCTGCGGCAGCGGGCGCCTGCTCTTGCCGCTCGCCCGCGAGGGCTATCTGCTCACGGGTGTAGATACTTCAGCAGCTATGCTGGAACTGGCGAAGCAGGGACTTGTCCGGGCTGGACTCGCCGGGCGCTGTCAGCTTGTCCAGCAAGATATGTGCTCGCTCCAGCTACCAGAGACGTATTCGCTGGCTATCATCGCGCTTGGTTCCTTCGGACATATTACCACGCGAGAGCGGCAACAGCAGGCGCTGGCATCCATTCGTCGCCATCTTAACACGGGCGCTGGCTTCATTCTGGACATCAGCAACGAAGACGCTCGCTATATGGAGGATCTGAGCGGGCAGATGCTGCACCAGGGAACCTGGCAGCAAGAAGACGGCTCGTATGTCACCCACTTTCTCAGCCCGGCCTCTTCGACGACGAATCATTTGCTGGACCTGACGCATTTTTACGATGTGCATCGGCAGGGCGAGGTCGTGCGGCGCACGGTTTCGCAGACCAGCCTGTATTTATTTGAGCGGAACGAGGCCGAACTTTTGCTGGAGCAGGCGGGATTTCGTATCAAAAATGTGTATGGCACCTATGATTTCGGGCAATACGAGCACAAAAGCCCACGTATGATTTTTGTAGCGGAGGCGCGATGAAACAAACTATGGCATTGCACGAATGGACACTGGAAATAGATGCGGCTAAAGCGCTTCAATGCGAACTGGCTAAACGCGTTGTGCTGGAGGACCAGTTGGGCGAAGTGAGGTACATCGCCGGGGTAGACATGGCCATCAACGAGACAAGCGGCAGGGCGCGAGCGGCCGTTGTGCTGCTTACATATCCCGATCTGACGATCCTGGAACAACATATCTATGAGGAGCCGGTGAGGATGGCATATGTCCCCGGGCTACTCTCGTTCCGCGAGCTTCCATGTGTTCTGGGAGCTTTCCGACAGCTCAAACAGCAGCCGGACCTGGTTATGGCCGATGGGCAGGGCATCGCGCATCCGAGGCACCTGGGAATTGCTTCGCACCTGGGTTTATGGATAGACACGCCTACCATCGGCTGCGCCAAATCGATCCTGGTGGGAAAACACGAGCCGGTGGGAGAGGCAGTGGGAGACTGGTCTCCATTGCTGTATCATAACGAGACGATTGGAGCCGCTCTGCGCACGCGCGTAAAGGTCAAGCCCATGATCATCTCGCCAGGTCATAAAATCAGCCTGGAGCGCAGCATCAAATACGTGCTGGCCTGCGGGAGAGGCTATCGTCTACCCGAACCAACGCGCCAGGCCGATAAGCTCTCGAAAAATAACGCCTGGACTGAAAGCGGGCTATGGGAGAGCTAACGCTGCACCTCATCCTGGCCGGTATAGAGAGGCGCGGTAAAAAAGAAGGTCGTGCCTTTCCCCGGAACGCTTTCAAAAGAGATCTCGCCGCCATGTTGCTCTACAATCAGGCGCGCAATCGAGAGGCCCAGGCCATAGCCGCCCATCTTGGACTGCGTGGCGTGATTCGACTGGTAGAAGCGCTCGAAAATGTGCGGCTGGTCTTCGGGAGGAATACCATCGCCGGTATCAATTACCGAGAAGTGTACCATGTCTTTTTGCTCAGGATGAGGACGCACGCGGATCGTGACCGTCCCATGCGGTGGAGTAAATTTGATAGCATTCGTTACCAGGTTGTTAAGCACCTGCTGCATGCGCTGCGGATCCGCATAGAGCGAGGGCGTAGGCGTAGCGATATCTTTATCTAGAATCACTGCTGCCTTCAGCGCCTGCAATTTCAGGCTATTCAGCACTTGCCTGGTCAGGACGCGCGAATTGACCTTCTGCGGCTTCATCTCAAACTGGCCGGAGTCCGAGCGCGTCATAAAAAGGATATCCTCGACGATAGTCATCAACTGCTGGATACCCTCCTGGGCATAGCCAAGATATTTGCGCTGCTCCTCACTCAGATCACCCATATGGCCCTGCATCAACAGGTCAACGAAACCATGGACAGAATTGAGAGGCGTGCGCAGTTCGTGCGAAACCATCGAGACAAAATTCGCGCGCACCTGGTTCGCCACCTTTAATGCGGTAAGATCGCGAGCGACAAAAACCGCGCCGGGCCGTGCTGCGATACATGCGGGTCCGACATCCACCGCGTATTCCGTCGAAGATCCTGGGCGAGCGCCCAGGAAAAGCTCGTCGTCCGCAATGGTCTCGGCATGCTGTGTCACACGTACAAGAGGACAGTTAGAGGTGCCGCAGAGCACAGTTCCGTTCAAATTGCGGCATAGCAACACCTCTTTACAGTGCAGAGAACGCGCCTCCTGGGGAACGAAACCGAGCGCCTTTGCCGCCGAGGGATTGAGATCGTATACCTTGAACTGCTCATCAACTGCTACCAATAATGATGAGGTCAGGCGAAAATAATCCTCCAGGTAGCCCTTATCAGGCTCGGACGCTGGCCCCTCGCTGGACTCGTTCTGGGTAGTATCAGTCATAGGCCGCGAATACCGGCCGCGTTTGCGCAGCGCAGACCCATTCGCCTGATCCTGGGGAACTAGCTGTTCGCCTTCTGGAAGGTCGTCGGCCCCCGCCTGCACTGCCTGTGATAATCGCTCAACATCCTTACGCACAATGCCTCCCTACTTTCCCACGAATTTATAGCCAATGCCACGAACAGAAACAATATAATCGTCACCTAGCTTCTTGCGCAAGCGGCCAATGTAGACATCCACAATATTGCTACTGTTGCTTTCTTCATTCCAGACCGCCGACAGCAACTGGTTGCGATCAACCGCCTGGCCTGCCGAAGCCATCAGGATCTGCAACACCTGCATTTCCGTATGAGTAAGCATGATCGTCGTAGTACCAGCAATAACCACTTTCAGATCAGCCGGAAAGAGTTCAACCTGACCGCAACGCAGGCTATGAGTGCCTGGAACGCCCTGCTTTTTAATCCTGCGCAGAACGGCCTGAACGCGAGCAACCAGTTCTTGATGATTATAGGGCTTACAAATATAATCATCGGCCCCAATCTTAAAACCATGCAACTTCGACTCTATAGCATCCTGGGCAGTCATAAAAATAAGAGGAGTCTCGTAGCCCTCGGCCCGCAACTTTTCCGAAAACTCAAACCCGTTGATATAGGGCATCATCACATCGAGGAGAAGCAAATCAGGCTCACGCCTCTGGATCATCTGCATAGCGCCGCGCGGGTTATCGGTGGTCTCCACCTCGTACCCTTCCTTGCTCAAGACGAACTGAATCAGATCGTTCGCAAACGGATCATCGTCAACGACAAGAATGTACACGTTCTTTCCCCTCATAAACTCTTGCTTTCATCTATTTGTCTAAACACACTGCTTCATCGAAACCGGCTCCTACGCAGGGGGGAAAACGTCTTTGCCGGGTACGTCTGGCTTCAGAGGCCGCACTACTTGAGTCCCCAAAGTACAATGCCTCTCTACGAGATGTCAAACGGGCGACCTGGCACCCTGGCGTATCTTCTCCAGATAAACCATCAGAATCGCCAGGTCTGCGGGCGAGACACCTTCCACGCGAGAAGCCTGGCCGATGGTACGCGGGCGTAGATAAGCAAGCTTCTGACGAGCCTGAGTACGCAGATGTGGAATCGTGGCGTAGTCGAGCGTCTCCGGAATACGCAGCTCTTCCAGGCGTCTGGTACGATGGACCAGTTGTTCTTGTTTCTTCACGTAATTTTCGTACTTGACTTGCAATTCAACCTCCTCGGCCACCTCAGCGGGCAAGGGGGAGAGAGCTGGAGAGACTATCGCGGACTCCCGCCCGGCATTCTTTTCGTCGTCGGATACGCCGGTCAAAGGAGTGCTGCACTGCGCAAGCTGCACAATCTGCTGATAGCACACGCCAGGCCGGCGCAGGAGTTCACGCGCTGAAAGCCTCTGCCCAAGCGGAGCCATACCCAGGTCCTGGGCACGCGCCTCAAGCGTGCGCGAAGAGGTGAAGAAAACCGTATCAAGACCGGTGAGCGCCTGCTGAATACGCTCGCGCTTGCGCACTACCTCGGCATAACGGGCCTCATCGATCAGACCATACTTGTACGCGTAGTCGCTGAGGCGCAAATCCGCGCTATCGGCCCGCAAGAGCAGGCGATACTCAGCCTGCGAAGTGTGCAGGCGATACGGCTCGCTCAGCGAGCGTGTCACCAGGTCATCGATCAGCACTCCAATATAGGCTTCGTGACGGCCAAGCACAAAGGGTTCCTCGCCGCGCACATACAACGCGGCATTGATGCCAGCCATGATGCCCTGGGCAGCGGCCTCTTCGTAGCCGGAAGTCCCGTTGATCTGGCCAGCCAGGAACAGCCCGGCTACCGCCCTGGTCTGCATGCTGGCAAAGAGTTGGTCCGATGGGACATAATCATATTCCACCGCGTAGCCAACGCGCGTCATCTCAACATGGGCCAGCGCGGGAATACTCCGCAGCATTGCCAGTTGTACATCCTCTGGCAAGCTGGTGTTCATGCCCTGCACATATACCTCACCTGTGCGCCAGCCTTCGGGTTCAAGAAAGATCTGGTGGCGCGGCTTCTCAGCGAAACGCACAACCTTATCCTCAATGGACGGGCAGTAGCGCGGGCCAATTCCCTCAATCACGCCGGTATAAAGCGGCGAGCGATGCAAATTATTGCGAATAACCTGGTGTGTCTGCGCGTTGGTATGGACCAGATAGCAGGGCAACTGAGGGCGCCAGCCGTGTAGATCCTCATCTGTCACTGGATAGAGTGGATTGGGGCGTGAGCCCGGCAGTTGTACATCCTCGCGTGCCGAACGGTCGGCGGAAAAGAAGAGCGGCACGCGGCTGCCTGGCTGCGGCTCGGTCAGGTTAAAATCAATAGTACGAGCATCGATGCGCGGAGGGGTACCGGTTTTAAAGCGCCGTGTCCGCAGGCCAAGCTCACCCAGCGAACTGGTGACGCCCAGTGCAGGTCCCTCGCCTGCACGGCCACCTGGCTGCGTCTTATCGCCAACCACCAGGCGGCCGTTCAGAAATGTCCCCGTAGTCATTACAATCGCCTTTGCCTCGTAGCGCCAGCCGTTATTTGTCAGAACCCCCACCACCTGCGGGCGACCATCAGGTCCGGGCTGACTGAGCAAGCCGGTAATCGTCGCCTGTTTGAGTTCCAGATTGGGTTGACTCTCCAGTGCAAACTTCATAGCCAGACGATAGGCTTGCTTATCACACTGAGCACGCAGCGCCTGGACGGCGGGTCCTTTGCTGGTATTCAGCAGGCGGATCTGGATAAACGTGCGGTCGGTATTGCGCCCAGCCTCCCCGCCCAGAGCATCAATCTCCTTGATCAGATGCCCCTTCGCGGGCCCACCCATCGAAGGATTACAGGGCATCAAAGCAACACTATCCAGATTCATCGTCAGCAGCAAAGTCTTGCGACCCATGCGCGCCGAGGCCAGAGCCGCCTCACAGCCAGCATGGCCCGCGCCCACGACGATGACTTCATAGGTACCCCGCGGGAAGTCTTCCACAGATGATATATGGCTATCGTGTTCGGTTTCGTTATTCATGGCACGATGATCTTTGGTTTCTCGCTGTTTTGCCGGTGAACAGTTTTTCATACTCTCTGCCGAGAGCTATTATGCCTTAGCTAAACTCAAACGTCAAGAGAATAAGAAAAACGTATACATTTGCGTACACAATATACCCAAAATGTGTTTTCGTCAATATGTTTATACAAGAATCTTCAATTCACACGACCATTAAAAAGCAGAAAAACAGGCCGCTTGTTTTGACAACGAGGATTTTGCCAGGAGATAAGTCGTGTGCTACTATTTAAACCAGACATCTTTCTCTCAACAGAAACAGGCAAGGAGTATTCTTGTGCCAGATACATTTGAAGCGCTGTATGCTCCCAGACTCAAAAAAGTCTTCACAGAGCAAGCACAGCAGCAAATCGCGCAGGGAGCAGATCCTTTAAACTCGGCAAATATGTACGCGGAGATGGGCAAACCGGATTTTGCGCTGGCCTTCCTGCTGCTGGTCAAGCGCCCCGAAGAAGAGAAACGCGAGACGCTGGCCCATGCTTACGAGCGGCGCGCAGCGCTCGCGGAAGAGAAGGCCAATCAATACAATGTGCAGTTTCACCGGCCATTTCCGCTCATCAAGCTTGAGGCGCGCAGAGATCTGCGTGCGGCCCAGGCCATTCGCCAGGGTCGCCCCATTCCAGAAGAAAGGTAAGGCAAGCTCCTGGTTTGTTAGAAATAGCCCGCTCCGGGCATAGGGACGGATGGGAGGGACTTTTGTGAACCATCTCACATTTCTGCTGGGAATTTTGTGCTATGCTTGCAGAGGCATATTCCACTTATACGAGCGTAATCAGGACCCGGCCCGTTTTTTCTTTCTGAAATAATTGTGTAAAATGCTGTTGCTCAGAAAAGCCGAAAAATGCCAGTTTTCGTATGAACGTTATGTCACGTTGCTTAAATCCTAAGAAAGCACATGAAAATCGAGGCGTGCGCGCTCCGTCAGGGGGAGACGATGGAGAGAAGCCAGTTGCCTGTCAGTTTTGCAAATATTTGCTTGAAGGAGCCATGCTCGGCGACTGCCGGGTGATTCGCTGGATTGGTTCCGGCGCCTTTGGTGATGTCTACGAGGCAGAACAGATAGAGCCACTTAACCGGCGCGTGGCGATCAAAGTGATGTCGCTTGAGCGTGTACTCGACGGCGAGTCGGCCGAGATGTTCGCCCGCGAAGTCAGCACGATAGCCGCGCTCGATCACCCAAACATTTTGCCCGTTCTGCGCGCCGGCGTGACCGATGATGGGCGCTCCTATTTGGTAATGAAATTCGCCGCGCAAGGCTCGCTACAGCAGTTCTGTCAATCCGCAGCGCCAGCTCTCTCATTTGTTCCCACCGTTGTCCCCGCGCCCGGCATAACCGCCGAGACACCCGCCGATGTCATAATTATGGCTGCTGAAACTCTGCACGTCGCGCCGCAGCACGGGCGCACAGCAAGTGGAGCGGAGGAAGTGGAGGGTGAGAGTGACCGACCTGAGCAAGAAGAGGAGCAAGCAGCGTCAGAGCGCGCAGAAGCGGACCCCGTCCTTGTCGAAACCAAAAAGGAACCACCCGGAGAAGAGGCAGCGCAGGAGCAAGCGAGCAACGTTTCCCCAGGTATTGAGACTTCCAGAGGCAAGCCAGTGCGTTCGCCTGTCGTCTCATTGACAGGCGAAGCGCAGGCTAACGAAAATGATACTATTAAGGGAATAGACGAGATATCAGCAAGGCAGAATGATAGCGTTGAAACAATAGACGAAGCGCAGACCAGCGAAGATAATAACGTCGAGGCGACGGAGAAAAGGTCAGAGGGTGAGATAGTAACCGCCGCAGGGGCTAGCGAAGGGCGGGGAGGATCTGTCGAGCAGATCTCTGGAGAGGCAGAGGCCGGGCTACAAGAGAGGGTGATAAGGGCACAGGAGGCTGATCTGGCCTCTACAGCCATTCTGGCGGAGGAAAGTACACCTGTTACTCCGGCAGCAGCGCCCCTCTTTCCCCAGCCTACCGAGGCGTTGATCCTCTCTCCACAGCAAGTGCTGCGCTACCTGGAAGAGGCTGCTGCTGCGCTGCACTACGCTCATCAACGCGGGTTGATTCACCTCGATGTAAAGCCCGCTAATTTGTTGCTGGATGCGCACGGGCGGCTGATGCTGGCTGATTTTGGAGTCTCTGTGCTGCTGGAAGGCTACACACACGCTTCTCTGCATTACTATGTGGGCACGCCGCTTTACACAGCTCCAGAACAATGGTTAGAGCAACCCAGGCCCGCCAGCGATCAATACGCCCTGGCCGTGACGTGCTATCAGTTGCTTACAGGTCGCCCGCCTTTTACCGGCAATCTCTACTCAGTCATGCACGGGCATCTACAAGGATCTCCCCCGCCCATGAGCGAGTTCAATCCACTCATTCCCGCCCAGATTGAAGAGGTAATCCGGCGCGCGCTCGCCAAAGATCCGGAGGACCGCTATCCCAATGTACTCGCCTTTGCTCAGGCTTACCGCGATGCTCTGGAAAGCGCCGCCAGCGCCGAGACAGAGACGCAGATGCAGCAACGCGTCACGTACATCCCTGAGCAGCATACATCGGAGAAGCCCTCCCAGAACGAAGCGCCCCTGGTGCTGTCCATGCTAGAAGCGAAGAACGATATTACCGACGTAGGGCCAGAGGAATCCATCCAGCCAGGAGCATTCAATGGACATAAGCCTGAGAAGAAAGTTCCGGGCGCTCTATTGCATGCAGGAATCCGGCTCTGGCTACGCAGCCTGCTTCTGCTCCTGCTGGCGTTGCTGCTCGTCATGGGCGGCAGTCTGGGCGTCGTGCGCGCGGAACGGCCCTGCTGGCTGGGAATCTGCCCGCGCATTTCGTTGAGTACCAATATCCTTAGCTTTACCAATGACGAGTCCCAGAAGATTAAGATCGTCAACACTGGCACAGCCGACCTGCACTGGCAAGCCTCGACAACCCCCTCCTATACGTGGCTCTCCGTGTATCCGGGCAATGGAACGCTGGTCCCCGGCCAGACCAGCTATCTGGCAATCAGTACCAATGTGGACAGCCTTAATAGAAGTGGAGTGTACCCTGATACAGTCGATATCAATGGAGGGCCGGGCGTTCTAGAGCAAAGGATTCTTGTGATGGAGAATGTCGTGAAAGGGCTGGAAGCCGTGTCTGTCAAACGGACGGGAGAGACATTTCTCTATGAGCAAGGCCACCTCCAGCCCATGAAGCAAACAGTGACGATTACAAATAACAGCGGGCATCTCTTGAACTGGTTCACACAATATACAGACAACAACTGGCTCTCCGTTACGCCGAGCCAGGGCAACCTGGCAAATAACCAATCGGTTGAGCTAATGGCCACGGTTGCCAACCCGCAGGATCTTGCCAACGATACCTACCAGGTCATCTTCTCGCTTGTGGGCAAGCTGGACAATCAATCGGACTTTCAACTACTGGCGACCATTAACTTCACCTTGCAGGTGAATCAGGTTGTGCCCATCACCCCTACTATTGCGCAGCCCAATCCCTCGGCGCTCTCCTTCACAGCTCAGCCAGTGGTAGCTCCAGGTGCGCCGGGCCTAGCGCGATCTAATCACAGTATGGTCTGGGACTCGCAGGACGATCAACTGCTGATCTTCGGTGGCATTGATAGCCAGGGCAATTTGCTCAACGATCTCTGGGCTTATCGACCCGCCAGCAATAGCTGGACTAATCTGACGCCGCTCAATCCGGCGGCAGCGAGCGATTGCAGCAGTAGCAGCCCGGCTCCGCGCATGAACGCCGCAATGGTCTGGGACAGTGTGGATCAGGAGGTGCTCCTCTATGGAGGCGAAGGGAATGACGGCAGTTACCTGGGTGATCTCTGGGCCTACTCACCAGCAAAGGGAAGCTGGACGGCGCTGGCCTGTTCGGGCAATGGTCCGGGTGCTCGCGGAGGAGCTGGCGTAGCCTGGAATGGCAGCCAGATGTTTATCCTGGATGGACTCGGCGCCAGCGGCCCCTTGAGCGATTTCTGGGCTTATTCACCGGCGGCAGGTTGGAGCCGCATCGCTCCGACTACCCCGCTTGGAGCCCGTGCATATCCGGCCATGTCCTGGAATAGCAAGGACGGACGACTCTACGTCTTCGGCGGCCTCAAAGGCAACGCGCAACAGGGAGATTTCTACGCCTACGCGCCCGGCTCCGGCTGGAGCGCCATTACCCCCGGCAACGGCAGCGCGCCGCTGGCCCGCCAGCAGGCTATGAGCGCCTGGGACAGCGCAAACAATGTTTTCCTGCTCATGGGTGGTTACGAAACCAACAATGACACGACCTATAGCGCCATGTGGGCCTATGCACCCGCGCAAAACGCCTGGTGGCAAATCACCTCACTGCAAAATAGCAGCAGTACCAGTGTTATTCCTAGCCGCATGGCCTCCGTCATGATCTGGGACAGCACCGATAATCGCGCCTATGTCTACGCTGGCTCTGGCGGGGGAAACAAGACCGCTTTTAGCGACCTGTGGATGATTACGCCGAAATGACCTGCATGGGATCGGGCAGGAGCATAAGAAAATCTTGCTCTTCTCACGTTCCATGCTCAACCCCATCTGTCACAAAAGAGGCATCGGGGAATTTACTCTTCCGCGCTGACCTCCTGATTCTTCTCAGTTGCTCCGTTTTCTGGCACCGGCTCACCCTCTTCCGGCTCATCGTGTTTTTTCCCATTAGTAGTAGAAACGGCAACGACGGTATCACCATCGGCGAGGTGCTGGACAAGCGTGCCCTGGGTAGTGCGGCTGAGCACGCGAATGGCGCTGACATCGATGCGGATAACTACGCCGGCCGCGGAGACGATCACCAGGTCACTATCAAGGTCAGTAATGACACGAGCGGCTGCAATCTTGCCGGTCTTCTCGGTCAAGCGAGCGGTTAGCACGCCACTGCCACCGCGATTATGCTTGGGGTACTCGCTGATCAGCGTGCGCTTGCCGTAACCATGCTCGGTGACTACCAGCAGTTCGCCGCCGGCGGTGGCTATACTGAGGGAAACGAGGGTATCACCCGGAGCAAGACGAATGCCACGAACACCTCCGCTCATTCGCGAGGCACAACGCAGATCTTCGACCGCGAAACGAATCGCCTGGCCCTGAGCCGTGACCAGCAGCACATCATCATCAGCCCGCGCCAGCCTGGCCCCGATCAATTCATCATCTTCTTCCAGATGCATCGCAATCAGACCAGCGCGGCGTACCACCTCAAACTCACTCATCGCGGTCTTCTTGACCTCGCCCTTCTTCGTCGCCACGACCATATAATCACGGCTGACTCCCTTTGGTACGGCAACCACCGCCGTCACGCGCTCGCGCGGCTCAATGCCGATCAGGTTGATGATATGCTCGCCTTTGGCCGTGCGTCCTGTATCCGGCAGTTCATAGACGCGCAACTGGAAGACCCGCCCGCGATCGGTGAAGAAAAGCAGGCTATCGTGCGAGTGCGTCACCAGCAACTGAAGCACAGCATCATCCTCGCGGGTAGCCATGCCGGTAATGCCTCGCCCACCCCGGCGCTGAGCGCGATACGTGCTGGAGGGCAAACGTTTAATATAGCCCTTCTCCGTCAGAGTCACCACTACCTCTTCATTCGCGATCAGATCCTCCTCGCGGAACTCGCCAGCCTCGTCCTCAACAATATCAGTGCGCCGCTCGTCTCCATATTTTGCCTTGAGATCCTCAAGATCATCCTTGATCAGCTTGCGGATCTCGTTAATGTCTGCCAGCAGGGTCTGGAAGTAACGAATGCTCCTGAGGACCTCGGCCAGCTCCTCCTCAACCTTATTGCGCTCCATCGCTACCAGGCGGCCCAGGCGAATATCCAGAACCGCTTTACACTGTTCCTCAGAAAGCGCAAATTCGCGTTGCAGACGCGCGGTAGCAATCTCGGCGGTCTGGGATTCGCGGATAGCGGTGATCACAGCATCGAGGTTATCCAGAACGATCTTGAGCCCTTCCAGAATATGCTTGCGCGCCTGCGCCTTCGCCAGGTCATAGCGGGTGCGGCGCGTAATCACTACCTCGCGGTGATTGATATAATGCTGCAAAAACGCCTTGAGGGTCAGGACGCGCGGCTGCCGGTCCACCAGAGCCAGCATGTTCGCGTTGAAAGCACTCTGCATCGCCGTGTACTTAAAGAGTGCATTGAGCACGCTCTCAGGGTTGGCATCGCGTTTCAGCTCGATCAGCACACGCATGCCCTGACGGTCGGACTCATCGCGGATCTCAGCAATGCCGTCTAGCTTCTTATCACGGGTCAGTTCCGCGATCTTTCTCACAAGGTCAGCCTTATTCACCTGGTAGGGCAGTTCCGTTACGATAATATTCATGCGGCCGCGTTCGGCTTCTTCGATCCTTGTACGCGCGCGCACCACGACGCGCCCGCGACCATTGGCATACATATTACGAATGCCTTCACGCCCCTGGATAACGCCGCCGGTCGGGAAGTCTGGGCCACGTACAATATGAGAAAGCTCATCGGTTGTCGCGTCAGGGTGATCGATCAAGTAAGCAATGCCATTGCAAACCTCAACCAGGTTATGGGGAGGAATATTGGTAGCCATGCCAACTGCGATGCCGGTCGAACCATTCAGCAAGAGGTTCGGCAGGCGGGCTGGCAAAACCCACGGCTCGGTCGTCTGATTATCGTAGTTGGGCTTGAAATCGACGGTATCTTTATCGATATCACGCAGCAATTCATCGGAAATCGCCGCGAGCTTAGCTTCGGTGTAGCGCATGGCTGCCGGGGGATCATCATCCTGCGAGCCAAAATTGCCCTGACCCAGTACCAGCGGATAGCGCATCGCCCAGGGCTGAGCCATACGCACCAGGGAATCATACACCGCCACATCGCCATGAGGATGATAACTTTTAAGGACTTCACCGACCGTACCAGCGCACTTACGAAACTGCTTCGTTGATTGCAGGCCCATCTGATCCATCGCGTAGAGGACGCGTCGGTGAACCGGTTTGAGGCCATCGCGGACATCGGGCAGAGCGCGACTGACAATCACGCTCATCGAATAATCGAGATACGCCCCCGTCATCTCCTCTACGATACTCACCGTTTTAACATTGCCAAGTTCCATGAGAACCCCTCTTTACACGTACAAAATCAGAGATAGTACAGATGAATGAAATGGAGGAAAAGCCTGGCGAGGATGATACAAAATCGCGAATATTCAAGCCTCCAGTTTTCTCCTATAGTATACCATATTTTCTGCCTCGAAACAAGCGAAGAAACAAGGCGTCGACTGCCTTCTCCGGCTATTTCGAGCCATATCATTTCAACGCGCAGGGTATCATGAAGAGGCGGAGGAATAGACCACGCGGCCAGCTATTCTGATACATTTTGACACAACTCTGAAAATTTCGACCGAAATACCCTATGCTTTAAACAGACTCTGTGGTATCATTAAAGCAGTAGAGGTTTCGGGATAAGTCTGAGAGCAAAACCGTCTATTCTTACTATAGATTTCCTGGTGTTCTACTAGTGATGCTGTCTGGCGCTCCATCGGCGAAATGAAGGGCCAGGCGCGTGCAAGCCCACACCTGGCCAGTGGGCTTCACCTCAGATCACACAAGGGGAGGGAGGCCGGTCGTATGTCACTCTTACTCACTGCACCACAGTGCTTTTTTCTCGTGATCCTTATCTTTGCGGTCGTGGGATTCCAAAGAGGATGGAAGCGAGAACTGGTTTCGCTCGGTTTCTCGCTCGGTGCTATCCTGTTTCTCTACCTCGGCGGCGGCGGCGGGTTGGCACAATTCATCTTCGTGCGTCTGCCGGTGATCGCGCAGATCGCGGTCAACAACTCAGGATCAACCCCGCACGCAACGACCACAGTGGTGTCCTCAGGCCAGGTGCTGATCACAACGATTGTAGCGTTTGTTGTGATTATCGGAGCAGGTTATCTGATTGGTAACAAGGCTTTCCCCAAGCCAACGCAACCGGCTGAGCGGCTGCTGGGCATTTTGCCCGCAGTTATTAGCGGCTACTTCATCATGCTCTACGTCACCAATGTCCTCACCAAAGCGTCTGCAATCACTCTCGGTGTCAGCACCCCTAGCCAGGGAACGATTGGAAACTACATGCTGATTATCTTTATCGTCGCAGTCGTGGTGGTGGTTGCAGCCTTGATTGCAACCAACGCGAAAAAGTCTTCCGGCGGAGGCGGAAAGAAATAGAGGTGATGATGCATGAGTAGCCAGGCACCCAGACCTGCACCCCAGGAAGAATGGGTTCCCAGACGGCGTGAGCACGGCGGCCTGCGCCAGGTGCGCCGCACAAAAGATCAGAAATGGGTCTTCAAAGGTCAGGAAAAAGACGAGGAAGTGAAACTGGTCGTGCGTAAGCATCCCTGGTTCCTCCTGAGACCTGCTCTGCCAGCTGCGGGCGTTTTGATGCTTTTTTTCGTCGTCTCAGCCCTCTTCATTCGCCTACCTGCTTTTGCTCCCGTCTGGGGTCTGCTCGATATAGTACTGGCCCTCTGCTTCCTGTTCGCGCTCGGCTACTTCCTCTGGCGCGATTTTCTGAACTGGTGGGTGAATATCGACATTATCACGAACAAGCGGATCATCGCCTGTCGCGGCTTCCTGGAACCAGAACGCAAGGTCATTCCGCTGGATAAGGTGATGCAGGTCTCGACCGTTCAGGAATCGTTGCTGAGTGTGCTCCTGAAATATGGCAATGTTTACATTTATCTGACTGGTGGCCGCCATATCCTGGAGCACGTACCCAAACCAGTCGAAATCCGAGATGTAGTGAATGGGGTCCACCAGGAGTTCAAAGCCACCAAACCGGTGGAGAAGCTGCCAACCCTCGACGATCCCGAAATGCAGGCGCTAATTGCGCGATTGGGCAAAAAAGAAAAGGAGCCAAAATTGCCAAACGCAGACGAACGTTACGCGCAAGGAAACAGCCTGGAGCGGACGCACAGGCCACTCCGCCGTTTCGGAGGCCCTCTGCGTATTCCCGCCGAGGTCACTTACGCCCCGGATGAGCAGACCGTTATGTATATTCAGCGCTCGAAATGGCTGCTAGTCGCCAGACTGATTGTACCGGCTCTGCTGCTGCTTACAACCCTGGTGCTGACTTTCATTCTGCCATCTTTCGCGCTGCTTACCATACTCGCAGCCCTTGTCTTGCTGGTTATCATTGGTCTGATCATCGTTAACTATGTCGATGACGTTTTTATTCTCACCAACAGGCGGATCATCGACATTGAGCGCAAATTTATCTTCCTTGTCGAAGTGCGCGTGGAGGCGGAGTACAAGAACATTCGCGATATCAAAACCAGGATCAGCAATCTTCTGATGAATTTGCTGGATGTCGGCAATATCTACATCGAGACGCCTGGGTCGAACCCGGACATCAATATGACCCTGGTTGATCACCCATACTTTATTGTGGACAAAATCAACCAGATCAAGGATTTTAAAGATAGGGTAGCGAGAATCAAGAGCAAGAACGAGCGGCAAGACGAGCTGGTCAAGTGGTTTACCAGCGTCGCATCGGTACTGGAAAAGAAGATGGTAAGTCGGGGAGTGCCAAATCTCCAGACCATGGATCTCTGGACGGCAGCCTCGATGGCGGCTGAAATGGGGATGAAGGTGGTCCCGATAGGCGAGGACGATTCGTATCCGAATATTGAGCCGGGCAGGATTGTCTCGCAAGATCCGCTGCCCGGCACGCTGATGGCGGTCGGAGCAAGTTCGTCCGATGACAAACCGGAGATTCACGTGGTGCTGAGCAAACGCAGCTAATTCCTATCTCATACGCCTAAAATGAGCAAGGGGCTTGTTGCTTGTCACAAGCCCCTTGCTCGTTTTTAGTACAGTTTTCCATTGATGCGAACAAGAAGAGCGATACACTCGATATGGTAAGTTTGCGGAAACATATCGATTGGTTGGGCAGCGACCAGGCGATAGCGCCCACTGCCACAGAGCGTCGCGAGATCGCGGGCCAGCGTGCTAGGGTCGCACGAGACATAGCAGATTGCACGTGGGGCCAGCGACTGGAGAGCCTGCAAAGCCTTGGGATGGCAACCTGCTCTGGGTGGATCGACCAGCGCAATATCGACGCGCTCGCGACGATAGTAGATTTGCCCAAGCAGGCGCTCTAGCGTGCCTTCCAGAGTGGTAATATTGTTCTGATTATTCAGAGTGGCGTTGGCACGCGCATCCATAACAGCGCTGGGCTGAGACTCAATCGCGATTACGCGAGAGACGCGAGGAGACAGGAAGGCGGAGAAAAGCCCCACGCCGCTGTAGCCATCCAGAACAATATCCGAACGTTGAGGCTCCAACAAGGACACGGCCCGCTCCGCCAGCACAGGTGTCTGCACCATATTGACCTGGAAGAATGAATCAGAAGAGATACGGAAGCGGCGCCCGGAGACCACATCGGTCAAAAACTCCTGCCCGGTCACTACGCGCCCGTAGCGGCCTCCAACGCGCTCGATAATTACTCCAACAATGCCCGGCGCGGTCGTGATCAGTTCCTGGGCCAGTTGGTGCGGAGCCTCCATGACCGAACCTGGGCGCGCGTGAATACTCAGCAGCGTCGGCGCGGCCTTCACCGGAGCTGAACCAGGCGTGCTTACCGCGCCAATTGCTCCACGAATCGTAAAGCCCTGAACCATCTCGGCCAGCGCGTCGCCAAAATAGCTCTGGAGTTTACTACGCACTCTCTGGTACACCATATCCAGTGCAGGATGCAGAAGCTCGCACGTTTCCAGATCCTGGACCTCGTGGCTTTCATTCACCTTGAAACCAATTTCCCCATTGGGGCCGACAGAAAATAAAGCGATATTGCGATAGGCCCACGGAGAAATGCCGTTGGGCATACCAATCGTCGGATGGACAAGCGCATCAGGCTGTTTGCCAATACGTACCAGAAGTTGGCGAACAATGTGGGCCTTCCATGTCAATTGGGCGGGATACGCGATATGCTGCCACTGGCAGCCACAGTCTGTGAGCAAAGGGTAGCGAGGTTCGACGCGCTCCGGGGCGGGGCGCAGGATCTCCAGCAACTCTGCTCGCGCGTGCCCCCTTCTCTCCTCTACAATCTCGACGCGTACACGTTCGCCGGGGATACCGCCCGGTACAAAAAGTACACGTCCCTCATATCGGCCTACGGCATCCCCCCCATAGGCAAGATCTGTCAATTCAACGTCAATGCTCATGTTCACCTCGGCGGCCACCGGCAGCCTGCTGCTCGCCTGTTACCGCGACATATGGCAACAAGCAAACCTGCGAGCTGTGTAGCGTGTGTCCGTCCCATCTTTCCAACATAATGTAGGTCTTGCTCTTCCTCGCGAAAAAGGGATCACCCGGAAGCTCAATCCCTTTCACTAAACAGGGCGTGTTCCTAGAACGTCAGCGGCTGCCTCGGCTGGCTATAGAGCCGCGTGCCAAAACGGCTCAAGAAAACCGCCCCTAGCCCAAGCAAACCAGCACCAATACTGACGATCCAGCCAATATAGGGAAGAGACCCGGCCAGCACCAGAAGGGCCAGTCCCACGCTTACCTGAAGCAGGCGCGTATTATGCCGGGGTGCGATGACCCGCATAACAAAGTCTCCTATCTGCCAACCAATGGCTATCGTCCCTAACGCCCATGCCGCAATAAGTCCGATGGCGATCAGCACCGCCAGCGGGATAGGAATAATAAGTGCGATCAAAACAAGCAAGACCAGCGGTGCCAGCAGTAGACTGAGCAGCCCAAGAAAGAGGCTGCGACGTGCCTTACTTGTCACTGTGGTACGCACGAACATCACATGTTCGGGAAGCAGCGAAACCAGCACCTGGCCAAGAATAACCCAGACCAGAAGCGGCCAGAGTGGGAAAGCAAAGCCGGTGTTGACGCCTGGCAGCCAGAGCGAGATGGGCTGAACCCGGTTATTCATCACTCCATCCAACTGCGCCCCCGGCTCCGCTTTTTCACTCCCACCGAACAGATTGATATTTCCATGCACCTGAGAACCACTCCGCAGGGTAGCTGCGCCACCATACAGATTGATATCTCCATTCACAGTTCCCGCGATATTTATGTTCGAGCCATAGGCGAGGATAGTGCCCCGCACCCGGCCTCTCACATCCAACGTGCTCTCGACTAATGTCAGATCCCCACATTCAGTCGCGCCCCCATCCACCACCAGAACTTGTTTAAACACTGGCCCCTGCTGCGTCATGGTACACGTGCCGGTCAGGGAGCTTTTTCCATCCTGTGAAGTTGCAGCATTTGGAGTCAACCAGGCCATCAGCAACCCCACCCCCTGGATTAGCAGGCCTGCTCCAAGGATCAGAGCAAGTCCAACCAGCACCAGCGTTTGCCAGCGCCTGCGTCCGGCTTTTTGCATACCTGGAACCTCCTCTGAGAGCATTCATGGCAGAGGCCAGCTTATGCCTCGCGCGGAGGACGCATCAGATGTAGCCACAGCCCCATCAATAAAACAACCACCAGGGCCATACCCGAGAGCAGCCAGCTACCCGCAGGGATAAGTGACAACCCTAGCCTGATCTCTTCCTCCACCATGAGCAACACTGCGAGACCATTCCCCAGAAAATCCAATGTCCGGGCCAGCAACTCCGGGCGAAGCAGCAGCAAGACCACAAAACTTGCAGCCAGCACACCAGATACATAGCACATGATCGCAACAACTCTCAGCCCGACTGCGCGCAGAAACTCGGTACGCCGCTTCTGCTGAACACGCAGATCATCAAGCTGCTGCGAAATGCGCCTCTGGCGATCCACCGCTTGCATGATACGCTCGGTAGAAATACCAGGACAGCGATAAGAGGGTGAGGGTCCCGGCGACTCACGTTGTTCCAGCCCAGGAGAACCTGCGTCTGGATAGTTTTCGTTCTCGTTCTCCTCTGATCGGGCAAGATGCGAAGCGCGCTGAATAACGAACCGGTCCCTAGCACCGCGACAACGCATCGATCTGCTCCTCCTCCTGCAACTTGTTTTCTCTCATATAACGGGCGAGCAATTCACGCGCCCGGTGTAAACGAGCTTTGACCAGCGCCGGCGTCAGATTGAGAGCCGTGGCAATCTCTTCGTAAGACAGGTCATACCAGTAGCGCAGGACAATCACCGCACGATACTTACTATGAAGGCGCTGTAAATATGCCTGAATCTCATCCTGCTGCTCCCCGTCAAGGGCCGATTGCTCCGGGCCAATCCCAAGATCGGTGATCCATTCCAGGAAAGGCACATCTTCTAGAGGCAAGGCCAGAAAACGCCGGCGCCTTAACTGGTCAATCGCCAGATGGGAGGCAATTGAGAGCAACCAGGTGCTAAATTTGTGCGCTGGCTTATATGTGGCAAGCTGTGTATAGGCGCGCACAAAAACTTCCTGCGTGACATCTTCAGCTTCAGTCATATTGCTCAACATGCGATAGGCCAGGTTTTGTACCGCATCTTTGTAGCGCTCCACGAGCACCGCAAAAGCATCCTGCTCCCCCGCCAGCACCAGCTCAACCAGATCGACATCGCTCCGCACCTCCGCACCTGTGCTTCGTGCATAGGTATATGTTGAAGGCTGCTCTTTTACAGCAACCTGACTGCTCAAAGATTGTTCGTCCGCTCTACCAGCCTCACCCGCGACAAGCTGCGCCTTCCTGCGCCGCGTCTTGCGCGCAGGCACTTCCAGCGTTCCGAACGATCCGAGCGGACCGGTAGCACCAAGTGTTGATTCCATGTGTCTTTCACCGCTCTTTATCTGTCATTTTTTCATAATTTCTTCAGAAGAGACTCTCTACCTGAAAATTACGAGCGATGCAGAGAAAAGTTGTACCCTTTTACCTGCCAGTGTAACACGACTGCGCCAAACAGGCAAGTATACGGTACTTCACGGAAAAGCTGCGTTCTCTCTGCTCGCTTCTTTCTCCACACGCACTACAATATGTCTATTTATTCATTTTAACACGCGGATCATGAACGATATTTCATATTATAGCTCGTCTGATGCGCAGATTCATAGCTGCCAGGCGAGGCACAATATCGCCATATCCGCGCTCTAGGAAGTGAATGCCCGTGACCAGGGAAGTGCCACGGGCGATAGCGGCGGCAATTACATAGGCCAGGCCAGCTCGCAGGTCGGGAATAGCGATTGGCTCCTGGGTACTGGCCCGCAAAGGTGTGGGGCCAATAATGATCGCGCTATGTTCGTGGCTGGTCTCGCGATAGCGGCAGGTTGTGCCGCCGAGGCAGTAGGTCGTCAACTGCGTTTTCGCGCCCAGTGTATCCAGGGCCTTGAGATACCCAAAGCGCTTCTCATACACCGTCTCGTGAATAATGGAGATGCCATCAGCCTGAGTCAGGAGAATAGCGAACGGTTGCTGCCAATCGGTTGAGAAGCCGGGCCAGACATCAGTCTCGATAATAGCCGGGCGCAATTTCTCGCGGCGAAAGAAACGAATGCTCGAAGCGCCCTTGAGTTCGATTCCTCCGCCCGCCTGCTGGAAGTACGAAAGAAAATTGCCCAGCGTCTCCGGTTTGATGCCATGCACCGTAATATCCCCATCGGAGGCGCCGGCCAGCGAGGCCCAGGAAGCTGCCTCGATGCGGTCGCCCAGAACCGCCATGTGGGTACCGGTGAGTTGCTTCACACCCTCGATCCGAATCTCGCGACCTGAAGAGGTAAAGATTACCGCGCCCATCGAACGCAGCATTGTAATCAGCTCAAAGATTTCTGGCTCGATGGCGGCATTGGAGATGATTGAGCGACCTTCGGCCAGCACGCCCAGGTAGAGGCAGGTCTCCGTCGCGCCCACACTGGGGTAGGGCAACCTGACATGCGCACCCTTCAGGGGACCCTGGCGACTGGCAATGTAGCCGTCCGGAGTCTCTTCGATCTGGCCACCGAAGTACTCGATAGCCTGGAGGTGAAAATCAACCTTGCGCGTGCCGATCTGGCAGCCGCCCACCACCGGAACCGCCACGCGCGTAAAGCGATGCAGCAGCGCCCCCAGCAGCAGGATCGGGATGCGGTTCGCTCCGGTATGGGGCATCATCACCTCCGACCGGCTGAGCGCAGAGGGATCGATCACCAGCGTCTCATTATCCAGCGTCTTCACCTGTACGCCAATCGATTGCAGCATCTCGCCGGTAATATCCACGTCTCCAATCGGAGGAACGTTTGTCAAAGTTGTTGGCGTCTCCGCCAGTAAAGCCGCCACCATCGCCTTCGTCGCAAAATTCTTCGCGCCCAGGCACTGGATCTCCCCCACCACCGGCTGCCCCCCCTCAATCAGATAGGCATCGGTCGACATAGATAAGCCTTTCTATCATGCTTCAAACGAAGGTTATCCATACGGTTTTTTCAGGGATGTTTTATTTAAGTATACGATACGACAAATGTGTGGGCTGTTTTTTCGCCGCACCCCAGACTTCCTGCGTGCCCACCCTTATCAAAACAGGCTGGCTGGCTCAGATGCCTCAGTCAATTCAGGTAAGAACATCTATAATGCTGATTACCGAGACTCTAGCCAGCTCATGAGGCCCAACTTTATGCAAGCCGTTCCCACATATTCGCTCGACACTTACCAATAGACCGACTGATATTTAGATTCCGTTTTCTCATTTAAGATGCCTGACCTATGGTTGCCTGGAGCAAACCATTGTATAGCTATTTGCCTCAATTAAACATCATTCTGAACAGTTATGTGGTATCATAATTATTCAGGTTTCTGTGAAAATACCACTCACAGAGGGAAACAAACAAACGACCGATAGCTTCGACAAATAAATTTTGTTCAGGAGAGATAAGAAGTATGAGTCAGAAAGTTCAGATCCTGTTAGCAGTACCCCACCCTCTATTGTTAAGAGGAATGCGCTCCCAACTCACTGAAGACAGCGTTCACTTTGTAACAGGAGAGGCAATCACAGAGGAGGAGATTCGAAGACAATTACTAGAGCATTTCTACGACGTGGTGCTATTACACCAAATATTTGTTAAGGCTATCGGAGACATAATACAGGTTCCATTCATTGTTTGCATGGAAAAATCAATAAAAAGCGAATTCTTTTACCTACTCAAAAATCGGTATTGCTATGGGTATTTCCCAATCAATGGCTCTTTTGAGTCACTCATCCGCTTTCTTGCTATCATCGATTCGCAGCGTCGGGATGTGTTCTGGACTGATCCTCTTATTTTATTATCAATGATTGATGGTACACTGCCCGAAGAGAATAAATTCGAGTACTGGGGGAAAATGACTCCACGCGAACGCGAGGTTTTTATCTTGTGGAAGCAGGATTGTACAAATAGAGAGATTGCGAGGAGGCTCAACATAGAACCTTGTACAGTCGTGACACATAAAGAAAATATCCGCCACGCCTTGGGAATGACAGCACAAGAGATAAAACGATTTTTATCGTTGGCCCCGTTACCTGATACATTGGACTTCTCCCCCTAACGGAGGTAAGCTACCCAGAACGTGAGATGAATCAGCCTGGAAGCTTACACAAAGGAAATTTACCAGCCACCTTATTGCCCTGTTGCTTGAATGCGCTTGCATGGCGCATTCAAACCCAACATCTCTCGTCAGGAAAAAGCCTGTCGATAACACTGTAAGAGGAGAAAAGATGATATTCGTCCATTCTCCATCAAAATTCCGTCTTTTATCCATGTTTTCAGGATATATATATATATATCCATTATATTTGCTTAATGGTCGACGCCCAGCCCTGTCACTATTTCAGAGAATCTTGATGCAAACTATCTCTTTAACTGGTCATGTGACAATAATGGCGGCCATCAGGTCTGGAATATTGATTGGCGCGACGGCTTCAGCAGCAGTTACACATGTTGGGTGAATTGTGCTCAGGGCACCGGGGAAGCAGATCATTCCTATGCTCATGCAGGACAATATATTGCAAAAGTCTACTATCCTGATAATCCCAGCATTGCAGCCTGGCTAACGATAAACGTTGTCAGTTAGAAACAAGAGTGAGTAATGAAGAAGCTGGCAAAGAGCCCTGGCCAGCTTCTTCTGGAAAAAGGCTGATCCCGCCAGCGACATGGCAACTTACTCAATTCTTTGAGGAGAAAGTTTAATGCGATCATTCTGGAGCACGATATATTGGGAAGTAATTTTGCTGCTCAGGAGTAGACTTCTCTGGCCTATCGGTTTGTTGATGGCATTTTTTGGTTTATGGGAGGCCATAGGAATACGGGGACTTCCTACAGGCATGTGGACAAATTTCGTCTTGAGTAGCCTCTGGTTTGTCACACTGATCTTGACTTTTTGGGCGGGAGGACAGGCCGAGCAGGCCCAGGCCCGCAGAGTGAATAACATGATCTGGAGTACACCTATTTCGAGTTGGACCTACATCTGGGGTAGATTTATGGGTATGCTGCTTGTGGCCTTTGGCTTTACATTGATTTACGTGTGTGCAGCTATTCTCACAGATCAATTTTGGAACGTGCCAACAGCGTTGCCTGTAATAGGCCAGGCGTCTTTTCCTCCACTCGGCGCATTTCCCTATATCATCTTCTGGATATGGCTGGTACTCGTTCCTACAATCTTTGGAGTGGCATTTGCGATATCGTTGGTTACACTTCTGCGAGGAAAGAAAATAGCTGTGTACATTGGAGCATTGCTTCTCTGGATTCCTCTGTTTCTCGGAATAGGTTCGTCTTTATATGGTCCGTTTGAAATCACTGCTGCTAATTTTTTTGCTCCCTCAGCACCGAATCCCTATGAAAACCAGCATTTTTTTGATTTAAATCACCAGGCGGAAGTTTCTCTGCATACTCGCCCCTATATTCTTTCTCCAGAGCTGGGGAGAAAAGTGATGGATATACTACGAGCAGAGATCCCACCCACTTTTCTAGGATGGGATTTTGTAGAGAATCGCATATTCTTCCTGATCTTATCCATTGCTCTGCTCTGTTTAGCAGCATATATAATGGAACGAAGGCGTCAGACAGCCGGAGAGAGAGAGGCATAAAAAGCGAACTATTGGTTTGCTATAGCGAATGCTTTACAAGGAGTTATTACCATGATCAGGCTGGACATTGAACAGGTGAGTAAACAGTATGAGAGAAAACGTTGGGCATTGAAAGAGATTTCACTGAGTTTACAAGCAGGAACAATAGGGTTAGTGGGACCAAACGGGGCCGGTAAAACCACGTTGTTGATGATGTTAGCAACATTGCTGGCACCAACAACTGGCCGCGTCACCTGGAATGGGATAGATATCTATAAGCAACCGAAACAGGCACGTCAGGTGTTAGGATTTATGCCCCAGAAAATCGCGGTTTACCCAAATTTGACCGCTAAAGAGTTTTTACACTTTATAGGTGAGCTAAAAGGATTATATGGAAAAAATTTGCACAAGCAAGTAAATGATTGCTTAGAGATGGTAAATTTAATAGATGACGCGAATCAGCGGCTAAAGAGTTTTTCAGGAGGAATGCTGCAGCGGGTAGGTATCGCGCAAGCACTTTTGAATGACCCACGACTGTTGTTACTTGATGAACCGACTGAGGGGCTAGATCCCACTGAACGCATTCATTTTCGCGAGATCATCGCTTCGTTGCAAGGAGAGCGGCTCGTCATCATCTCAACCCATATTATCACAGATATCGAGGCAATGGCGAACAACCTTATCTTGCTGCAGAAGGGTCGAGTACGATGGGAGGGAAATATACCCGAGCTTATTGCAAAAGCAGAAGGCGCGGTTTGGACAGCACAGATGAGTGTTGAGGAATTCGAGCGTTTGCGCGTAACCCACCAGATTAGCTCGGCAATGAAGACTAGCAACAACAGGATGGAGGCACGGCTAGTGACAGATATTCAGCCTATTGCAGGAGCAACATTGGTTACACCAACGCTAGAAGAGGCGTATTTGCTGGCAACAAGCCAGCGAAGTCTCGCGGCAGATGCTGAGGTGAAGTAATGAAGGCATGGAAGGCATTAGTATGCGCTTTTCGCTGGGAAATGCTCCTGTTCGTGAGAGGACGGATAGGATGGATCTTAGCAGTTGGAATGTTAGTTTCGGGGGTAGGAGAAGGCATCAGTATACGTCTCTTGCCGATACAGTTCTGGACAGACGTGAGCATTAGTGTGTTATTGACAACCTTGTTAATAACCCTCGCTATCGGAGAAATCGCCCAACAAGGAAATGAGTACCAGGGAGCGAAACTGATCTGGAGTACACCCATAGGAACAACGAGTTATCTATGGGGCAAGTACCTCTGTCTGCTGACAATCGCACTTGGCTTTAGTCTGGAACAAGGAACAGTAGCCATACTGACAGATTGGATCTTTGTGTGGCATTGGCCGCCACTGATGTATGGGCATGTGGCTTTTCAGTCATTAGGGATAGCAGCATATATAGACTTATGGTGGAAATATATGCTGTGGCCAATGCTTTTAGGTACGAGTCTCGCGTATAGCCTTATCACAATACTAAAGGGACAACAAATTATAGTGTACCTGGCTGTAATTATATTGTGGATCACCTCTTATAACCAGGTACTACCAGGATGGCTGGATGTATTGGGGATGAGTTTCCATGAGAAGAGCGCAGGAAGTCTAGCAGTAGCGCTCGATAAAGTGTTGGGACCAGCAGAGCAAACAAACCTCATCCTTACTACCAAACCAATGGAAACCGCCATGAATCTCGTGAGGATGAATATCCTTATGGAAGGAGCATCATCAGGCTTCCTGGCGAATCGAGGAGAACTTCTTCTGGTATCTCTCCTTCTAGTATGGATAACGGTAGGGGTAGTAGGGTGGAGGCGACAAAGGTATGTGTAAAATTTCTTTTCTGGCAACTGCTCAGTGGACGCATGCAAAGAGTCCGAACCACTCGACTCGAAAGGAATCCACGTCTCCGTCTTTTAGATTTGAGCGGACCTGAAGTAGTTACTGCCCAGGTTTGTTTAGATTCAGTGGCATGAGATCACCCAGAGCAGTGTTTGTTGAAGTAGGGCGGGAGGGAGTCGAACCCTCACGGCCTTGCGGCCTGGGGATTTTAAGTCCCCTGTGTCTACCATTTCACCACCGCCCCAGGTATGGATTGATGCCTTGATAGTAACATGCTCAGGGCATTGCCGTCAATCGTTTCAGTCAGGTTTTTTGCTGATACACCGCGCAAAAAGGCCGCGTTTTCTGCTATAATAGCCAGGCAAATTCTACTGGGAGAAGGTTTTTCAGAATGCCCCAACAATATAGAGCGCTGCAGGGATTTAAGGATATCTTGCCGGACGAGCAGCCCTACTGGCGCCTGGTCGAGAAAGTAGAGGTAGAAGTCGCGGAGACCTTTGGCTACAGGCGGATCGATACGCCCACGTTGGAAGAGACTTCACTGTATCGGCGCACCTCCGGCGAGGGAACAGATGTGGTTGAGAAGGAAATGTATAGCTTCGACGAGCGTCCGGACAAAGAGGGCAGGAGCACAAACGTCACGCTGCGCTCCGAGGGTACAGCAGGCGTTGTGCGCGCTTATCTGGAGCACGGCATGTTCCAGCAGATCCAACCGGTTAAGCTCTATTACCTGAGCGTGCCCGTCTTTCGGCACGACAAGCCCCAGGCTGGCCGGCTACGCGAACACCATCAGTTCGGCTGCGAGGCTCTGGGTAGCGAGGACCCGGCCATCGACGCAGAAATTATTGCTCTGCTCTACCAGGTCTATACGCGGCTGGGCCTGAAAGATGATATCCGCGTGCGCATCAACAGCATTGGCGACGGCAACTGCCGCCCACACTATATCGAGATCCTGAAAGATTATTACCGACCGCTCTTGAGTGAGTGCTGCGAGGACTGCCAGGTGCGCTTCATCAAGAACCCGCTGCGTATGCTGGACTGCAAAGATCCACGCGACCAGGCGAAAATCTCCGCAGCTCCCAGAATTTCGGATCACCTCTGCGAGCCGTGCAAAGAGCATTTCGCGACAACTCAGCGCTTTCTCAAGCTCTACGGAATGCCGTTTGAGCATGATCCGCTGATCGTGCGTGGGCTTGATTACTACACACGCACCGTGTTCGAGTTCACTCCCCTGGAAGATAACACCGCGCTCAGCGGCGGGGGGCGCTACGATGGGCTGGCCGAAGTCCTCGGCGGCGAGCATACGCCTGGAATCGGCTTCGGTGCTGGCACAGAGCGCATTATCCTGGAACTGAAAAAACGCGGCATCAAGCCGGAAGAGGCGAAGAAGCCGCGCGCCTTCGTCGTCAGCTTCGGCAGAAGCGAGGAAGCCAGAGACGCGGCGATCCGCCTGGTCGCGGAACTGCGCGCTGCCGGGATCAAAAGTGAGATGAGCTATGGCGGGCGTAGCGGGAAAGCCCAGATGA
>DATGKW010000101.1:0-3854 GCA_035294465.1 Ktedonobacteraceae bacterium
CGCTTGAGGATGCATCTTTCGCCCTGTGTGCTATACTGATCGCGTCAATGCAAGGAGCGGCAATGGTGCCGCGAGAAGACACTTAGCAAGATAGAGGGATGAAGGTAATGGACAAAGTGAGAGACGACACGCATGGGGACATGTGCTACTACGATTCTATACTTGAGTTAATGGGCAATACGCCCCTGGTACGCTTGAGCCGCATCGCCAGGGACGTGCCTCCGCTGGTGTTAGCAAAGATGGAGATGCTCAATCCAGGCGGGAGTGTGAAGGATCGCATCGGGCCGGCGCTGATCGAGCAGTGTGAGAGGGCAGGCTTGCTGCGCCCAGGCGGCACGATTATCGAGCCAACCAGCGGCAATACTGGTCATGGGCTGGCCCTGGCCGCCGCGCTGAAGGGATATCACTGCATCTTTGTCATGACGGACAAAGTCAGCGAAGAGAAACGCAGCCTGCTGCGCGCTTATGGAGCTGAGGTCGTCATCTGCCCAAGCAGCGTTACTCACGAATCTCCTGAGCACTATAAAAACGTCGCGCACCGGCTGGCCTCGGAGATACCCGGCGCTTGTTGTCCCGACCAGTACTCGAATCCCGCGAACCCCGAAACCCATTACCGCACGACCGGGCCGGAGATCTGGCGTGCTACTGCCGGGCGCCTCACTGCCTTTGTCGCTGGCATTGGCACCGGAGGCACCATTTCCGGCACGGGCCGTTATCTCAAGGAGCAAAATCCCAATATTAAGATTATCGGCGCCGATCCGCCTGGCTCCGTCTATTCCGGCGATACACCCGGTCCCTATAAAGTCGAAGGGATCGGCATGGAGATTTTCCCGCCAAATTATGATCGTACCATCGTCGATGAAGTTTTCCGCATTGATGATCGCACGTCGTTCAACATGGCCCGCCGCCTGGCTCGCGAAGAGGGTATCCTGGCCGGCGGCTCAGCCGGCACTGCTCTGGCCGCCGCGTTACAGTGCGCACGCCGCCTGACGCCCAGTGATGTCGTAGTCGTCCTGCTGCCCGACACCGGGCGCGGCTACCTCAGCAAGCAGTTCAATGATACCTGGATGCGCGAAAACAACATGCTGGTCATGAGCGAAAACGAAGAGCCTACTCTACGCGATGTGCTGACTTATCGCCGTACCCACGTCGGCACGATGCCGCTGGTCGTCAGCATCGCGCCCAACGATTCGCTTGCCGAGGCCGTCTCGCTGCTGCGCCGCTATGGCATCAGCCAGATGCCCGTCATGGAGAACGGGCGTATGGTTGGCAGCCTGACCGAGAACCTGCTGCTGCGCTACCTGGCCAGCGGCGAGGAACTCTCTCACGCCACGGTCAGCGACCTGCAAGGCCCGCCGTTCAGTGCTATGCCAGCTGATGCCCTGGCCCAGGAAGCCTACACCCTCTTCAGCGCTGGCCATACTGCTGTCGCCGTCATGAGCGGGAATACTCTGGAAGGGATTGTAACCAAAAGCGATCTGCTGGACTTCTGGGCACATAACCGCATCGGGTAGCAAGCGCAGGCAACGGCCAGCGCGGCAAGATGTGGATCGTTTTCTCATCGGCCCGGCTTTTGAAATCCTTCTCAGCAGATGCATGCTTCAGAGGAACCTGGAGCATTCTCGCGGCGTTGACACATGTGGTATCATTCGTGATGAAGTCCCCGTAGCTCAGTGGATAGAGCAGTGGTCTCCGGAACCACGGTCGCAGGTTCGATTCCTGTCGGGGACGCTCTATTAAAGTTGTGCAAGAATATGCGCGACACGCACATTCTTGCACAACTCTATACATTCTCTTCGCAAAGCGTACTAGCGCGATCCTCTCAAAAACCGGTGAAACAAACCGAAGAGGAGAAAAGTTGGCGGCCACTGGCCGACAAAAATGCTCCAATCACGCTTATTCACCCCAAACAAGATGGCAGAAGCGAGAATAGAACCAATCGCAGCCCAATACCAGGCTTCTTCAGGAATCTGGTTCGTGAGTGCAAAGTATTGTTCCTGTGCCTTTGGCGCAGTTGCTGCGGCATTTTTGTAAGGAAGTTCTACCTTCGACATATTTACTCTTATCCTTCCTCTCTGTTCCATGTGTCGCGATATATGTATCGCTCATACGTACCTGTGAAGCAAGCCCCCTTTAGAGCCAGGGGGCATCCTGTTTTCATCATCGCTCTTTTTCAGGATACTTATGCCAGAAAACAGAAGAAGATTTCCTCCGCTCTTGTCCGTTGCGATGGCCCCACCTAAACGAAGGCATAGAGAAGGACACCCTGTTCCCAGAACTGACAGCAGACAGAACGCGAACTGGCAGGGAGCACCCTGCCAGTTCTCCCTGCTGATAGACGTTCCTGATGACCGTTTATTGCCCGACCACATTGCGCAGATCGTCGACTACCCCTTTCAATTGGGTGGCAGCTTCCGTCGCAGAAATCGAGCCATTGGTGAGCTGTTCGTTCACCTGAGAGGCGACTTTGATAGCTGTGATCAGCTTCTGGCTGCTATCGGTCTGGTAACGCGCGGCCGCTTCGATGTAGTAGGCCGCGACGATGACCTCTTGCAAACCCAGGCTGGCGGTTGCAACATTGCGTTGCTGTCGTCCCCCACTGCGCATGAGCCTCGTACCGATCTCGCCGAGCTTATGAGCAGCGATGCGCGTGGCATCCGTATAATACTGCACCGATTTTAACCCCACCTGAACCGAATCGATCACCCAGGACTGCTCATTGGAGGCGCTCTGCTGCTTTTGCGCCAGGATATCCAGCGCCTCGCTATTCTCGCGCAGTTGCGCGACCGAATGCATAATCGGCCGGCTGATTCGATTTGACACGAGCACGCCGATAAGCGCCGCCAGGGCCAGGAGAATGAGCGCTCCAATGACGGTAGTCCAGAGCTGTTGATCGGCTACCTGGGTGACAACACTGCTGGGGCTGATCACAACGTAGGTCCAGGGGAGTATGCTCGATTTGGAGATCCCCGCCTGATACATCTGTGTCTGCCCATAGGGCGTCAGGGTGAGGTGATTCGGAGAATGCGCGCTCTTCAGAACGTCTGCCAATTGTGTGTTGGCCTGCACGACCGGACTCTTGTTTGTCCCATACCAGTCCTGCGCGGCGATTTGCTGCTGAACCGCTGAGGGGAGAGGGGCAACGCTGGTGAAAAGGTTCCGCCCGTATGTATCGGCAATCCGCACCCCATTCTGATCCAGAATGAACGCGCTCCCGCTATTGGCGATGCCCTTGTCCTCCTCCACAACTCCCCAGATGCTGTCCAGGCTCAGCTTCACCCGCAGAAAAGCTACAAAGGGACTGTGGGGCAGCCTCTGATCATAAACCGGCGAATAGATATCTACAAATGCTTTGTGGATGGTCGTATCGTAATAGACAGGCGAGACCATGGGTTGACCTGTACGGTCTGCCTCCATCTCCTGGCGCCAAAACGACAGCGAGGCCGTTTCTTGTTGAGCAGAAGATGGCTGAGGATAAGCATCGAGCAGATTACCCCCGGAGTCAAAGATGCTCCAGTTCAGGTAGTTTTTATTGCGGAATTCGCCTCCTTGCATAGCACCTTGACCGGTCTCATCCTGGTTCTGGATTCTCTCCGCCGGCGTCTCAACCACCCATATTCCTAATGTTGGAATCGCGCTGGTTGTGGCGACATCGCTCAGGCGTTCCTGAAGATAAGCATCTATCTCCTGTATACGTGTCTGCGCGTCGGTCGCCATGGTCTGGTCGGCCTGATTGATCAAAACTGGCCGGGCGGTGTATTCACTAATGCCCACAATCAGGAGCAGCGGAAGAACCGAGGCCAGCATCAAAATAAGCGAAAAACGAAAAGCGAGTGGCAGATGTCTTCGGGGGG
>DATGKW010000102.1:0-45300 GCA_035294465.1 Ktedonobacteraceae bacterium
CGACCAGTGAGGATCTGCCGCGCAACACGCATGTCCATTGGGCGGAGTACGCGATCATTACCCTGCGCGACGAACAATTGAGTATTGATCTGCGCCGTACTCCTCTTGATATTCCTGCCGTGCTACAAGCTGGATATGCCAATGGCATGCCCAACATTGACTCATGGGTACGAGCCTGGCATACTCTTGATAAGGCCAATGCGCGAAAAACACCATAGAGGGCCGATCAATCGGCCCTCTATTATGGCGTGGAGGGTAGAACAGGGGTGATCTTCACCACGCACGCATATTCCCACGGCTTCTGCTCTGGAAGCTGAATCAGCAAGCCATCGGTGTCGCGTGTCCAGGAGATCGGCTGCTCGCTGCCTGGCAGTTCTACGCGTCTGATCGGGAAAGGGTAGAGATCGGCGTCTTCGGCCAGCGCTTTGATCAGCATGCGGCCGGTTTCCGGCCAGGCCAGAGCGATGGCGTAGAGGGTCTCGCCTCTGGTCGTGAAACGGATATCCCGGCTTGTATAGGCGGAACGCTTCTCCTCGGTGAAGCTGCCACCCGCAATCTTCGTAGGTCCTTCGCCGAAAATCTTCCAGGGTCGGGTTCCGTAAATGGCCTCGCCGTTCACTGCCAGCCAGCGCCCGATGGTACGCAGAATCTCCATCTCTGGTTCGGGAATCGTGCCGTCCGCGCGCGGCCCGATATTGAGCAGCAGAGCGCCGTTCTTGCTGGTGATATCCACCAGATCGGCGATCAGCGAGGCAGTAGTTTTATAGCGCTGCGAAGTGACGTAGCACCAGGAATTGTATGAAATGCTGGTATCGGCCTGCCAGAAGCGTGGGCTGATCTCATTCCTCTGCCCGCGCTCGATATCAAAAATGGCGGTTCCTTCGGCAAAGGATTGCTGCTTGTAATTGATCACGACGCCGCGCTGCCATTGGGCTGCCCTGTTATAGTAGTACGCGGCGATGCGCGGAAGGTATGCCTGGAAAGCAGGCTGCTCGATCCACCAGTCGAAATAGATTTGTTGGGGCTGGTATTTCTCGACCAGCTCGCAGAGACGGGCCAGCCAGTCGTCGAGAAATGCCTCATTCGGTTGATGCTCTTCGGGATCGGTCTGGGCTGGCCCATAGAAATCCCTGTAACATGGGTCCTGTACATCGGATGGGAAGGCCCTCCCGCCGTTGAAGAACCACCAGTGCTCGGCCCGGTGGTACGAGAGGCCAAACGCCAGGCCCTGCTGGCGAATAGCGGCGGCCAGCTCGCCAATAATATCGCGGCGTGGTCCCATCTGAACGGCGTTCCAGGGCGAGAAAGAGCAGTCGTAGAGCGCGAAGCCATCGTGATGTTCCGCGACCGGCACCACAAATTTCGCCCCGGCCTGTTTGAAGAGCGTGGCCCAGGCATCTGGATCAAACTTTTCCGCCTTGAACCTGGGAATGAAGTCCTTGTATCCAAATGTCGTCTGCGGACCATATGTTTTTATGTGATGCTCGAATTCCGGTGATCCCTGAATGTACATGTTGCGCGAGTACCACTCGTTGTTAAATGCGGGCACTGAAAAGATGCCCCAGTGAATGAAGATGCCGAATTTCCCATCCTCGTACCAGCCGGGCACAGTATAGGCTTTGAGCGAGTCCCAGTTGGCCTCAAAGGGTCCGGCCGCTATGGTCTGCTCTATGATGCTTTTTGCTTCCTCGATATCCATACGCGTTTTTCTCCTATTATTTATTTGAAATCTCACTAAATCCAACCAGACCGATTATACATAATATACCTAAAATCGGCTATAGAGGGACGATTGATCAGAGAACTCCTACTCTACGATCATGCCGCTATTGACAACCTTTGTCCGTCAGAAGCTGCGACCATCTCGTCGTAATGGCAGCTTGATCACACGGCACGAGGCCCCCGCTGAAGCGGGGCAGGACCCGATCAATCGGTCCTCTATGGTAGGTTTCGGGTATTTTCATGCATATTTCTGTCTATCTCATCTCTTTCCTGGTTCAGCTCATCATTTAGTTGGAGGCAAGAATTTCCAACGTTTGCCCTCCAACAAAGGTAATCGTGGCGTTGAAATGCAGCGTTCCCTGCTGAATGTGCGCCTCGATTGGAGCCCGGTTCAGAGAGATCTGAGCCAGGCTTATTTCTTCAGGCAGAGTAAGCCGGTTGAGGGAGATCTGCCCTTCCTGGGCGATGAGGGTGTATCTGTGCTTTTCCGATGAGCATTCCAGGCTGCCCCAGAAGCCGGGGAGCACAAGCGGCTGCTTCCAGCTCCCGCTGGTGGTTTGCGCGACCGGCTTGAGCGCCAGCCAGCGCTGGGGCGCATCGTAGTGGATGCCGCCGAGGACCAGCCAGACCAGCCAGACGCCCATTGCCCGGTAATAGTGGCCCCCGCATTCCTGGTGGTCCCAGGTCTGGCCGGCCCGCTCATAGCGTTCATACACATCGCGAATGATGGTCAGCCCTTCGTCAACCAGCCCCTCCTGGATCATCTGCACTGCCACTGCGTATTCTGTGCCGGACCAGACCGTGTCGGACTGGAAGCGAGGATCGCCCAGTGTCCAGTTTTCAGGATCGTCCGCGCGTTTGCTTGCCGGCAGTGCGCCGTTGAGCAGGCCCCGTCCCTGCGCGCGGTTATACTTGAAAATAGCCCGGAGGGCAGAGAGCAGGTGGTCATGGGGCAGCAGATCACCCAGGTCCAGCAGCGAAGCATAGAGCTGGCCGCTGAGTTGATCGGCCATGCAGGATTCGTTGCGCCTCCCGCTGCGCGGATCGAACCAGAGATCGTAGTACTCGCCGTTCCACAGCAGGCGTTCCAAGCTGGCCTGGCTGCGCGAAAATTGCTGCTCCATATCCTCTGCATAGGCCGAATCATCCATCATTCTGGCTATCTGCGCTGTGGCCTTGAGGGCCGCCAGCCAGATCGAGGAGACATAGGACGAATAGCCGATAAAATCCCACGTGTCGTAGGTCTGCGAAGAGATAGCTGTCTCTGAGGGCGCATGATCGTAGTGGTAGGGCAGCCCCGCGCCCATCTCATCGATACGCCGCGCGTGCTCCATCGCGGCCTTTACCGCTGGCCAGAGCCTGCGCAGGGCCTCCATGTCTCCGGTCCAGCGGTAGTCGCGCAGAGCCTGGAGGGCGAACTTGGGCATCAGATCCACCATGTGATAAGCGTCAACGGTGGCGAACGACGCCGGGAAGAAATGGGGAATGCGCCCGGCGGCATCAAGGCCGGTTTCCGCTGCCACTTCGCGATACATCGCCCGGCGCTTCTCGGCATCCAGGGCCAGCTCTGGCTCACGCTCGATGCGTTGCAGGACAAGCTCGCGATTGCGCGGAAAAGCTAGAAAGTATTCGTCGTAGCGCGGAGAATCCGGTGTAAGCTGGAAATCGGCAGTCATCTGCAACTGACGGTGCTCCAGCTCAGGGAAGAACAGGGCCACCGGGTGCGAACCATAATACGAAACATCCAGCGTTTGCAGGCCGCAGCAGCCCAGGCCCTCCCAGATGCCAAAACGTCCGTCGCGTACCAGCCAGGAGGATTTGATAAACGTGGTCAACTGGGCATTGATGGCATCTGCCAGCCAGTAAGGAACCGAGGCCGTATATTGCGCGTCGTGGAAAGCCTTCGTGCGTCCGTAGATCTGCTCGCGATGTGTTGCGACATATCTGCCTACGTCAAGGGCATCGTCGAACCAGAGTTCATAGCGGTGGCCTAAAGCGTCGCCGGCCTCCCCGCGATGATTGGGATAGAACCAGGAAAGAAGAAAGGTGACGGTTCCGCTCGCTCCTGGCGATAAGGTAATGGTCTGGGAAATCGCCCCTTTTGTCATACTTTGCTGCTGGTGGTTGGCCCAGTAGGGCGGGCGTTTAGCTATGAGCTGCTCCTCAGCGCCAAGAGCCAGCAGGCGTTCCCTGGCTTCTGCGAGGTTGTTACGCAACTGTGGATTGGCCACGACCTCAGCCCGAAATTGCTGCCGCGCTTCTTCAGGCAGGTTCAATTCCAGAATGAGCGCCCAGCGCCATCCCATATCCTGATAGCGGATCGGATCGGCCACCAGTCGCCGCTGGAACTCGGCGTGATCCGGCACGAGCGAGCTTTCGATGCCACCGCGCAACAGCGAGGGAATGTGGCTGTAGATTGTCCCAGGATCGGCCTGCTCGGCAACCATGCGCTTGAGCATCGTCCCAAACGGGTCGGAAGCTCCAGCGGGGGCAAAGGGTTTGCCTCGCGCCCAGGCGTCCCAGGCGGTCAGATCTGAGTGATTGGGCAAGAACGCACTTAACACGGCGTCTGCGGATAGCACGGAAAAGGCGAATGTTCCCCCGGCCATAGGATGCTCTGCCGGAACGTCATCGGCTGAAAAGATGAGAGAACTGATTCCTGTGGCCCGCTCCTCGCGTGTTACCTGGCGTCCGGCTCCAATAGATGTCCCGAAAACGTGGGGCATCACGCCGAGCAACGAAACCTCTATCTCCTCTGGTGTTGGATTTACCACATGGAAAGTCAGGACCGCCGCCGGCAGCGCCGAATGTTTCACATCGCCGGGAATAAAACTGGACCATGCTTCCATCTCAAGCTGCACAGGGAGGACAGAGTCGCTGTATGTCAGCCGGGCGAATGGGAACTCGCCGGTAAAGCGTATCTCCTCGATGGAGCCAACGTAGGGAAGGAAATAGGAAAACGCGTCTTCTGCCGCATCTCTCTGGCGTAGAACGCGTATAACCGGCGGTGCATCGCCCTGGCGCGTTTTAATGGCGAACAAACTGTCGCCCGGTCGCACGGGCGAGGGCGGAACAGGAGTCCAGGGCGGACGGCCTCCGCTCCAGGGAGGGTTATTGAATATTTGCCATTCGTGCAGTGCGCCATCACCTCTGATCTCAATAGTACCGGTGCCCAGACCGCCCAGGGGAATGCCCGACAGCGGGAAAATTCGCTGGATCATGCTTTTTTGTTCGTGTGTTTGTACTTGCACTGCGTTCTATCCCTCCATATTACAGATGCCCTAACATTTTTTGCACTATCTTCCCGAAGCTCCAGTGGCTCTGATACTCTTTCACCAATCGGCCACCGGAGGACGACCATCGCGCCAGTTCCACTCGGAAGCCTGGACAAATTCAACAGCCGCCTGATTGAGATCAATCTTCAGATCCAGAAAGGTCGTAATACTATCATAAAAGGCGTGAGCGTTTCCCGAATCTGGATGATGCAGAAGTATGTTGATCAGATCAAGAAGATTTTCAGGTTTTGCTGGTGCCAGACGCAATTGATGGAGAAACCATTTGTGATACGGGTAGAGGAGACGATTGTGAGCAAGAATGAGACGTCCTCCAAAAAGCACCAGGTTATTCGCTGCCCAGGAGAGTTGATAGAAGTTCTGGCGCCTCTCAGCATCCCACAGATACCAGTTGGAAATGGCGAGTTGACTGGCAAATGCCCGCATCTTTACCTCGTGCTCCTGCTCCTGATAGACCGGAATGCGCGCGAGCAGAGTATCCAGATCGGGGAGATGCGAATATGCTACGATTGTTTTGAGAAAGGCGCTGCGCGCCGGCTCGCTGCCATGGTCAGCGACCTCCTGCAGGAAAGCCAGGTCAATGATCTTGCCTTCAACATAGCCGCCGGGATAATCAACAATCTCGAAGTCAAAATAGCCGAGGTCCCTGGTGGCTGCTCGGCGCGCGTATTCTTCGTCACTGGCGATCAGCATGACGTCGACATCGGAGTCCTCGATTTCCCAACCTTTGGCGACAGAACCCCCAACGATCAACGCCAGAAAGCGTGGGTCGCTTTGAAAGCGTTCGGTGAGTCGCTGAATGACTCGCTCGTGATGCTCGCGCATAGCAACTCCATTTCTCTTTATTGTTAGCAACTATAGCGATACTGTGGCTGTGGGGGAGCTGGCTGGAAGCAGGCCAGCGTTTCAACAACTGCCTGAGCATCGGCATGGGCCTGGCGAAGTGCGGCTGCTGCCAACTCTCTCAGAATGTCCGGGGAAGCGTCAACGCGCGCATTGAGCAGCCAGCGCGTTCCTGAAGCTACCATCTCCTGATCGCGAGCATCCCACGAGATGAGGGCAGGCGCGGGACCGACTACACTGGCCTTGATAATCTGGTGTGCTGGTTTGCCAGACGCAGCTTGCGGCGCTTCCAGGAACAGCTTGATGTGCGCGATTGGTAAACGCGCGGTTTCCAGAGCATTTACCAGTGTTTCAAGCATCTGCTCGGCCCAATCCTGGGCATGCGTGTGACGCTCTCCGCTCAAGGTGCCGCCAGCATTGAACCAGCCCAGACGCGCTTCTGCCTGCCCATAACGGGCATAATCCAGATCGAGTACAGGACGGGACCGGGCAGGAGCGACTAGCATATCAGTGATCCAGGGAGCTATTCCCTCACCACTTTGCGCAGCGATTGGCCGGATCTGTATGCCTGGGCAGTATATCTGGAGCCATTTACATAAGAAATCCAGCTCCTCTTCTAAGAGCAGGTCGCACTTGTTTAATAAGACACGTTCCGCTTCCTCAATTTGCTTGGTGAATAAATAGGCCAGGTCACTATGCAGCTCGTGTCCCGCGCCCCGCCGAACAAAATGAAGCAGGCGCTGAGCATCAACGAGGATTGTGAGAGGAGCAACCGTGTAATGCTCCCGATACATCAATTCCAGGGGAAGCACCACAGTCGCGTTCAGATCGGTGCAGCTTCCCACCGGTTCAGCCAGAATGATTGCCGGAGACGTTTCCCGCTCCAGTTTCTGAGCCGCGTCCACCAGGGCATCGAAACGACAGCAGAAGCATCCCGCAGGCACTTCAATGGCCGGGATATGCTGTTCGCTTGCCAGCGCTGTGTCAACCAGATCGTTTCCCTGATCGTTGGTAATGATGGCGACAGATACTCCCTGGGCCTGGAGCATCTGTGCTGCTTGCAAGATGAGCGTCGTCTTGCCTGCCCCAAGAAATCCTCCCACGATGATGAGTCGAGAACTCATTGCCACCTCCTTGTTTCTTCTGAGGTAAAGCGGACAGCATCGTACCAGCTTTACAAGCGACTGCGTGGATATATATTGTTCACCGGCAGCAGTGGCGGCTCGATTTTCTTAGGGATAGAGAGGCTTGCTTTTGAGAGCGTTCCCATAGCAGAGACTATAGCACGGGAACGCTCTCAAGTCAAGAGAAAGGGGCGGGGGTAGAGTTCCGGCCTGAGCATTACATGGTCGCCGGTTGCCAGCTCCGGTCGGTTGGTCTTTCCAGGGGAAGTGTCACGACAAAGGTCGATCCTTCGCCAATTTCGCTCTCTACAGTAATGGTTCCCCCCATACGCGTGACGATCTGTGCCACGATATACAGGCCCATCCCCAGGCCAGAGACCGCCCGGCGGCTTGGATCGGATGCGCGATAAAAGCGTTCAAAGATTTTCTCGCGTTGTTCACGCGGGATACCAACGCCGTAATCGCGCACCTTGATGGTGGCGGACTCGCCAGAGGTACTGGCTTCCACCTCGATCAGAGGGGTATCGGGGGCGTACTTGATCGCGTTGCTGAGCAGGTTGATAAAAATCTGTTCTAGCCGGCCCTTATCTCCGATCATACAGCGTGGAGCTGCCCCATGCACTACAATAGTATGGGAATTGCTCATTTGCTGCATAGTGTCGGCTATCTCGCGAAGCAACGCGTCCAGATCGACCGGCTCGTTGGCGTATTCGAGTTGGCCCATCTGGATTTTGGAGACATCCAGCAACTCCCCAATCAGGCGTTCAAGTTGCCTGACCGGTTCCTCCATTCTCGTGAGGGCTGCTACTGTCTCGTGAAGACCCTTTTTGGCCAGCCGCTTCTTCACTATCTGTGTTTGCAGCTTTAAGGAGGTAAGCGGCGTCCTGAGTTCGTGACCGGCCATGCTCAGAAAGTCGTCCTTGCGCTGTTCCAGTTCCTTGCGAGCAGAATTATCCAGGACAAAGCCGATAAATTGGTGGGGATTGTTGTGTAAGATTGTCCCGCCTACGACTACGGCAAGACGACTGCCGTCTTTGCAGATGAGCTCTTTCTCATAAGGGGTCCGATAGCCTTGAGCAGCGAGTTCACAGAAAGTCTGCTCGGTCTGGGCGGCGTATTCTGGCGGTGTCATGTGTATCCAGTTAATCTTTCCAGCGCACAGATCCTCCCGCGTATAGCCAGTCATACGCAGGTAGGTATCGTTGGCCTCCACAACTTGCCCACTGTGGGCGATAAAGATCCCGATAATATTAGAATCCATCAGCGCCTGCGCCCGCTCCTGGCTCTGGCGCAGAGCCTCTTCGATATGTTTCTGTTCATCAATATTTGTGCAAGTGCCAAACCATTTGCTGATCTGTCCTGCTTCGTCACGTAGCGGGACTGCGCGCGCTAAGAACCAGTGGTAGACTCCTGTACGGCCATTCCTCAGACGATAGGTGGTTTCGTAGGGTTCACCAGTTGCGAGTGTGTGGTGCCGAATCGAGACGGCCCGGTCGTAGTCTGCTGGATGGAGAAACTGACGCCAGCGATGGCCTTGTATTTGCTCTGGCGTCGCCTGGAAATAATTCGCAAACTGCTGGTTCCAGTACTCTACATAGCCATCTGGACGTGTAATCCAGACGAACTGCGGGATCGTCTCGGCCAGGATGCGCAGGTTTTCCTCGCTGGCTTTGAGCTGCTGCTCAACGCACTTCTGTCTATCTATATCGGTGCAGGCGCCAAGCCATTTGATGAGCGTGCCTTTCGAGTCCTTCTGCGGTACTGCCTGGATCAGGAACCAGTGATATTCTCCGGTGGTTCCATTCCTGAGACGATACTCCACTTCGGTCAAATTACCTGTTTGGACAGCTTCCAGCCTGTTCGCTATAAGCTGCTGTCGATCATCAGGGTGGACTGCCTGAAGCCATCCCTCCCCGCGCGATTGTTCGTTTGATAAACCGGTATAGTCACACCAGCGCCGATTATGATATTCTGCGAACCCGTCAGGGCGGGCAATCCAGACAAGTTGAGGGATGGCATCGACCAGAGCGTGAAGCTGTTCCTCCCTTTCAAGGTTTCCTGCAGAAAAGGTGGCCGCGCCCAGTTCGCCGGGCAAGAATGCTCCGCTTGCCGGTGGCCTTTCATAGTACATAGTGTCGTCTTCCCTTTCCCCTTGTCCCTTCCCTGAGAACGAAAAAAACAGCAAGCTCTTTCCTTAAAAGTTGGAACGCCTTGATACAAATTTCTATTCCCCACTCACCTCAGCGCGGATCCAATGCTCAGAGCTTTCACTCTTCCAGATGGCCAGCTCGACGAACCTGTTGTTATGAAATGATGGAGGAATGAGCTTTGCTCATTCCTCCATCATTTGTTGTAAAACAAGCGGCTGGTTACACGACGGTACAGGCTGAGCCGTTGAGTGTAAAGGCAGTCGGAGGTGAGTTGGTGCCGTTCCAGCTGCCCAGGAAGCCAGGCGATGAACCCAGCGCCTGACCCGGCGGGATCGACCCGTTATACGAGGCGTTCGTGACCGTCACGTTACTGCCCGATTGCGTGTAACTCCCATTCCACAACTGCGTGATTGTCTGGCCGTTGGGGAACGAGAAGCTTAGCGACCAGCCGTTAATGGCAGTCGAACCGGTGTTGGTGATGGTCAGTTGCGCCTGGAAGCCGCCCGGCCACTGATTGACAATCGCATAATGCACGCTGCAGCTTGAGCCGGAGACCTGAGTCGGAGTCGGGGTCGGGGTTGTGCCCTGAGTCGGAGTCGGGGTGATGCCACTCGTTGGCGTCGGAGTCGGCGTGGTACCCGTGGTAGGCGTGGGCGTGACGCCACCCGAACCGCTGATCACATACGTCACCAGCGAGCGCGCCGGGATGGTCGCGCTGAAAGATCCGCCAGAGATAGGAATTGCTGCCTGCTGGGCAATGCTGTTGGAGGCATTGGTCAGGTACGGGGTTGCCGATGCGCCGCTCACGTTCTGCAATGTGAATGAGGTAGAGGTGGCTGAAGTGTTCGCATTCAGCACCACGATTGCATATGAGCCATCGGTGTTCTTCACCGCTGTCACATACAGATTGCTATCTCCAGAGGTCGCGCTGATCCTCGTCGCGCCTGGGCGAATGAATCGGCTATACTGACCGAACGCCCAGAGTCGGGTGGAGACCGTGAAGTTACTGCCGTTGATGTTAATGAATGCTTCGTTGTCCGAGTTGCTGCTATTGTTCTCGGCGAACCACCAGTAGAGGAAACCGTTGACCTGAGCGTTATTTAACGCATTCCACAGGTTCTGCGCCCACTGGAAACCCGAAGCGTCTGAACCATCATCCCAGGCAGTGTCGAAGCTATCGAACGTGCTGGCCTCCGTTTCCCACACATGCTGCCCTTTTGTGGTGATCGGCGATGTGATCAGGCCGTTGGGGCTGGCATAGTAGGCGTGGCCGGTGACGAGGCCCAGGTAGCTGCTGGCGGTCGAGTTAGCCAGAATGCCATTGGCATAGGTTGCCGCATGATCCCAGCTGGTTGCGTCACAGCAGGCGGCCTTGGTGCTCAGACCGGCAGCTTTGAGCGCGGGACCCAGGTAATTCGCGATGAAATCGATCGCTTGCGGCGTTGTGCTGTCGATTGTGCCACGGTTGCCCGCGCCTGCGCTGGTGGAGTCCAGGAGCATCCCGACATAGCCGTTGGGGGTGAAATCCGGCTCATTGACGAAGCCAATGTAGTTCAATGGTACACCAACACTGGCGTAGTCTTTGGCGTACTGGGTCAGGTAGTTGGCATAAGCCTGGCGCCAGTCGCCGCTGGAGCACGTTGGTGCCCCTGAACCGGTCTCGCCGCAGATGTAGCCGCCGTTGAGCAGAGAGCCGTTGGTTTTCATGAACTCTGGGGCGCTCCAGGCATCGGCGTAGAAGTACTGGGCACCCAGGGACTTAGCTGCCTGTGAGAACGGTACCTGCCCATTATCATTGCCATCCCACACGTAGGTGGGCGTGGCATTCGGGCCGCTGGGTGCATTGGGCTCAATCGAAGAGTTGCTGTCACCGCTGGCCCCGTTCGTCAAAGCGCCAATCTCGTTGCGCACAATCGTCAGGCCGGCGCCCGAAGTGGTGCTAAATAGATCGTTCTCGATCTGTTGCGTCTGGGCGGAGGATAGGCCAGTGCTGCCTTCGATGGCGGAACTTGTCTTGAAAGCGTCAGAAGCACCAAAACCATCAATCGTCTGAAAGGTGGTCGCGCCGTTGATCGTTACGGTTGAGGCTGCGTATGCCGGGCGTCCCTGCGCGACTACCGCGAGTATGCCCATAGCCAGCAACACGACGATAGTTACGGACATGTTTAGATAGGTACGGTGCCTGGTACTTTTGGTCATACGTTTTTTCCCTTTCTCCTCTCTATCAGGTAGAAATTAGAACTGAATCCAAGAGAAGCTGGCATAGGATAGCGAAGGAATCTTGCTACGGGGCGCTGCTCCATCCCGATGTATATGTACACCTTTCTATCCATGCTCTTGAGACGAGTGTAAAAGAAGAAAGCTGCAAAGGACAGAACAGTTACAGAGCACTTTCTAGTCATTGAAAAGACATTGAAAAAATTTTCTGAAAAATGCGGAAGGTTTATCCGAAATCCTTTCTGAAAAAACTTTTGTCCAGAACAAGTTCCAGATTTTGAAGTGCGTTACTTTGCCGCTTTTCTGTTGCTTCGAAAGAAGGGCAATGAAAACAGTAGTAGAAACAAGAGGTATTCGAATGCCTGGAGAACTTTCCTGGTTGGAAGATTACAGTGAAGCATTCTGTGTGACTTTCGCGCGAGGGCTGGATGAAAAGGAGATGTTGCGCCGCTTCGGAGCCGATCTTTCCATGGCACAGGTTATCCGAGAGGGCGATTGGAAGAGCCTGGATGAGTTAAGGCTGTTTGGTGATGTCGTCCAGGCTGGCCAGAGCGACGGGTGGGCATTTATCTACGAATGTAATGGTTACGCTGGCACGCTTGAGGAGATCTTGCGGCCTATCTCTGCCGGCACTGTGGTAGTCTCTGTATTTCGTAACGTCAACGCCCATACGTGCTTCTGCTACGCGGAAGATGGGACGATCATAGCTAATTTTGATCCGCTCATTCCTCCATTCGATGATCCTTCGCCGCAGGTCCAGAAGCTGTTGCGCCAGGCCGGGATTACGCCGGAGAGTGTTGAGGATGAGGAAGAAGATTACGATTTTGTCGGGGCGATGTTCGCTCTGGCTCAGGCCGTCGGCGTGCGCTTAGAGCGAGAAACCCTGGAGGGAAAACCGCTGCTGAGCGCGTTTCTGCGCAATCCAGTTGCGGATTTCCTGGGCGATCTGTTCACTCAGGGCGGCGACGAGCAGACTGTCAATCGCTTGCTCGCTCTCCTTGCTTACCCGTCGCACCGGGCACACCTGTTCGATCTTATGAGTCGTTGGCAGCAGCCAGAGTGCCCAGAAGCTGTGGCAAAGCGGGTTGATCGCGTTCTGGAGGTGTTGCTCCCTATGCAGGCCGGCAAAGCGCTGCTCGAAGTCCTCAAGGAAGAACAATCAGTGGACTCGCCGAAATGGGACGCGATGACAGCAACGAGGCGACGGTGGCGGCAATACGACGGCAGCAGAAAAATGGCGGTGACAGAAATGTTGAAAGCGCTGATCCGCTTTGATCAGATGCATGACCGGCCAGGTACACGGGAACGGCTCCTCACGCTGGCAACTGCCCCGCAACCAGAGGTTGTTCGGCTCGCGGCGCTTGCTCTAGGGACTCTGGGAGATCAGCGAGCAGCTGGGCCATTAGTCCGCGTTCTCTCCTTCTATCCTCACGAGAAGGAAGCTGTGCAACTGCTTGGTCAGATGCATGCGAAAGAAGCGATAGAGCCGCTTCTAAGCCTCCTCGACCCTCAAGACGAAGAGATCGGTTTCCAGCGAACTGTACTCGAAACGCTTGTCCAGATTGGGGAGGAGCGCGTCGCTGAACAATTGCTCCCCTTGCTTCATCCTGAGTCTCAGTGGGCCTTGCGCGAAGCACAGGAGCAAATGGTACAAGAACATATGCAGAAAACTCAACAAATGACACAAGAACACACGCAGCAAGCTCAGAGAACTGAGCAGCCAGTACGCACGTTCGGTTTCGTCTCCATCGCTCCTAAAGGTTCTGGTGACGCATCTCATCAACAACTCATACGACGTATGCATGCCCATGCTTTTCAGAAAGATCTGTTGGCTTCCCTTGGGCAGCTCGGCAATCCACGCGTCGTCGAACCTCTACTGAACCTGCTCACTCCTCACCCCAGGTTCGGCTATAGCGGTGACTTGTATGTTTCCTTACTCGAAGCTCTTGGCGAGCTGGGAGATACGCGAGCAATCGAACCGCTGGCGCGGCTGCTCAACCCCGATATCCAGTTCAGGGAATGGCATTTCCAGCAGGCATTGGTCAGAGCGCTGAGACAATTGGGAGACACCCGGGCAGAGCTTCAGATGGTGGAGAGGTCATTGCAACGTTATGAGGAAGATTACCACGAGAAAACGGGGAGATGGTTGGGAGGCAAACCACCATCAAATGAGGGACACTGAACAGGCTGATATGAAAACCCGGAATGTAACGACGCCGCTACATTCCGGGCAAGCTTGTTTTGCTACATTAGGAGACGACACACGCGGTCCCATTGAGCGTAAAAGCTGTCGGGGTGGGATTACTGGTCGTCCAGGTACCGTTGAAGCCGAGGCCAGTCGAGGCCCCCGCCGCGATGGTGTCGTTATAGCCAACGTCTCTGGCCGTGACCACCTGACCCTGTTGTGACCACGTTGCGTTCCAGCCGGCTGTAACCTGCTGATCGCTTCCGAAAGTGAATTGCAACGTCCAGCCCACAATAGGTGATGAGCTGATGTTAGTAATCGTGATATTGACCGTAAAAGCACCGGTCCACGAGCTAACCCCGTAGTGGACCTGGCAATAGTGGCCGGGAACCGGCGTAGGCGTGGGAGTTGGTGTGATGCCGTTCGCCAGGTCGTAGAGGTGGGTTTTGAAGCCCTGACCATAGGCCGTTGGTGTCCCACTATAATCGCTGATCAGCGCCGGGAAGCTCCAGCAATTGTAGGTATCCCAGGCCCAGGCCAGGTAGCCAATTCCCTCTGAATCCAGCCAGTTCATAGCCATATCGATGAAACTCTCCCCGCAATCACCCTCGCCGATCTCGCCGGCAATCACCGGCACTTTGGCGGCCACCGGCGCAACCGTCTCGACCCAGCAGTTGACGTAATTGCAGGAGTTGCCATTGTACAGGTGGAACGAGGCAGCCAGGTTGTTGTCCGGGTCAGTTGGCTCATACTGCAACCACTGCGAGAGATCGTTGGCGTAGGCCAGGCCACCGAGCATGAGGACGTTCGTGGCACCCGTAGCGCGCACGGTATTGACCAGGGTCTGCATGCCTGCAACCGCGAAGGGTATATCGCTACACGGAGCCGTACTGGCCGCCGTGCTGCCATTGAGCCAGCAGGACCAGCCCGTGGTGCTTGCGCCGTTAAAGCCGGGGAATGGCTCGTTGAACAGGTCAAAGATGACCGACGAGTTGCTCTTAAAGGTATTGGCCACCGAGGTCCAGAAGGCTGGAGCGTGATCAAGATCGGGCATGGCCAGTTGCTTGTTTGACTGCGTGGTTCCCGGTGCGCTCCAGTGTAAATCGAGGATGACAATGAAGTTGTTCGAAGTGAGCAGATTTACATAGTTGACGATGGTTTGCTGGTAGGTCGCGGCAGTGTACTGTGCAGCAGGATAGCCGTTGATGCCCAACCAGCAATCCTCGTTGAGCGGCAGGCGCACAGCCTGGATATCCCAGGACTGGAAGGCCGGGATGGTTGCGGCATTGAAGGCGGCATCCAGGGCTGCACCCGTCTGGCCGGCGCTATTGGGATTCGTTCCATCGTCGAATACGGTGTTATCGCCAGAAGCATCGCACATGTACTCGCTGCCGGCTCGGTCAACGCCTAGCGGGCGTACAGGCTGCCCGGCGCCATTCAGGAGCTGGTTGCCGGAAACATGCAGGCCGCTGTTCGATACAGCCGCGTGTGCAACTGGCGTGGGTGCGCGCCACACAAAGCTGACTGCGGCACCCGTGAGAATGACAACGAGTCCCAACAGCATGAGTGAGCGTTTTCTTTTCATCAAAGGGCCTCCTTTACGAAACGGTAGTTGGCTGGCCATTCAGCGTAAATGAGGTTGGATTGGGGTTGCTCCCGCTCCACGAGGCGTTGAAGCCGGGGCTGACCGACGCACCTGGAGCGAGTGATCCGTTATAGGAAGCGTTGCTGATCGTCACTGTGCTGCCGCTTTGCGAGAAGGTTCCGTTCCAGCCCTGCGTGATTTGCTGCCCGGCGGAGAAGTTGAAGACCAGCGTCCAGCCATTGATGGTTGTCGAACTGGTATTGGTGATGGTGATTGTCGCGCCGAAGCCTCCGGACCACTGGCTGCTCACCGCGTAATGCACGCTGGCAATGGCGCCGGCGACTGCCGTAGGAGTGAGCGATGGCGTGTTGGTAGGGGTGGGAGTTGTCCCCGGAGTTCTGGTAGGCGTGGGAGTCGTGCCTGGCGTATTGGTAGGCGTGGGAGTATTTCCCGGCGTGCTGGTGGGCGTGGGTGTCGGTGAACTGCTCGATGGTTCCTGACCGAAGACCAGCGTGCCATTATGGTAGACCGGAATGTAAGGAGTTGTAGCTGCTGTAGATGTGAGGCCCTGGAAGCTCCAGTCGTTCGACGAGCTCCAGTAAAACTTGTAATCGCTATTGATGGCTGCATTCAGGCCGAACTCCAGGACACGCGTGGTCCAGATGGAGTACGCTGACCAGTCGAACTCGACGTAATATATACTGGTCGAGTTGTCCCAAGCGAAGGGGCCGTTGACTGCAACAGGCCCGCCACCGGGCGAAATGTTCGCGTTCTGGTCATAGTAGATAGCCACCGAAACATCGCTGATTGACTGACCTACCGCCAGCAGTTCGCTGATATCAAAGAAGTAGCGCACTTTCAGACCCGACACAAACTGCGGCGGCTGAGTTGTATCGGCGTGCAGTGTGATAGTCACCTGCGAGCCTTGATCGCTGTCCTGATTTACTTCCGCCTGGACGTAAAAAGGATTGATAGGCGTCTCCGCTGTGGAGAAGTTCGGGTTTGGCTGCTGCCCTGCTCCATAGTAGAGGTAATGTCCGGCTAACGCGCCTACAAAGGCCGCACTGTAGTCAACAGCGACTTCGTTGTACACAAAGTCGTTGGTGGCGTCGTCATGATAGTCGGTTGTATCCGGGCCGCCGACGAGTCCTCCCCAGCAAGTATGACGGTGGTTGGGCGGATCGAACATGCTGTCGTCGAAAGAACAGTGTGAGGCGCGGTGATGCGGATGCTGGGCAGAGTTTGACGCGAAGCCGACCATATAGCAGCGATTCATTGGATTGCTGCCCAGAATGTAGTTCATCTGGCCCAGAGCCCAGTCGGAGAAACGCGTGTCGCCGGTGTATTTGCGATAGACCAGGGCGCAGAGCTGGGCCGCGGTGTTATAGCGGCACGAGCCCCAGGAGTTCAGGACCATGAAACCGCCGGGTGTGGGCTTCAGGAAATTCGTATCTGTCGGGTCCTGGTGAGGAACGTTGGACCAGTATTCGAGGTTCCAGCGAGCGATATACCAGTGCTTGGGGTCGTTCGTGATGGGTGCGAGTTTCAAGAACATGCCACCCCAGACCACATCCCAGCTATGCACCCAGATATTCTGCCAGTTATCGGCGGTCGAGGCCATGATAGCGCTGAGATAGCCGGTGTAATTGCCGTTGGCATCGGTTGCGGTGATATCGGTCAGGTAGGATTGCTGGCCGGTTGCGATATAGAGCCAGATAGCGGCCCAGGCCAGATCATCGGCATCACCGCTGGAGTTATAGAACCCGCCTGAGTAGCCCAGTCCACGATTTTGCACGGCGAAGGTATAGAGCGCCTTCGCGTAATCGAGGCATTGGGCGGCGTAAGTAGGGTCGCTGGACTGTGTATTCAAGTACATAATCGTCAGGGCCGCCGATGCCTCCGCGCTGACATCACTGCCGGGGGTTTCCGAAGTGGCGAAGTAGGCCGGGCGGTCGAGCGTTTCCACTTCAGGCGGTGCCCAGAGGGTATGGTCTACCGAGCCTTCGCCAACCTGATAGCAAAAGGCGACGACATTTCCGCTGCTGTCGCGGAAGGTCGAGCGCATGAGGTAATCGCAGCCCCAGCGCAGAATGTCCATCATGTGGCCGTCCTGGCCGGCAGAGACAAAAGCCTCGTTGAACTCGTAGAAGCCCCAGCCGAGCGTGGAAATGGCGTATCCCTGGGGCAGACCGAATTTGACATGATCGCCAGCGTCGTGGAAGCCGCCGCTCACGTCAACCGTGCCTTTGCCAGCGGGATCGAGCACACTCTTATTGGCCGCGATAAACGTCGCCGACATATTCGTGCCGACGTTCCCGCTTCCCTTGTTCTGCAATGGAACGGCCGCGTCCGTAAAGTCGCAGTTGCCGCGCCAGTCGAGCAACCCGCCGGCAACTGCCGGGCCGGACTTCTGAGCATCGTAGAAGTAGATAGACATCTGCAAAGCCGCCGCGTAGTTATATATGGCCGTCGTCGGTGGCGTCGTGGCGGCGTGTGCGCCTGTCTCCTCTGCAAGGAGAGCTGCGCCAAAGGGCAGGGCTAGCAACAGATTGCGCGACTGCTTGAGCAGCGCACGCCGGGAGATGACAGGGAACACTGCTTAACTCCTTTCAACATCTCCGATGAATACAATGATCTGGTACAGGGTAGAGGAGCCTGCTCGCATACGGGTAGTGCATCCCAGGCAGGTAAAAAGAGTATTTTCCTCTTAATAGAAGAGTGTACGGGGAAAAGCCAGGAAAAGACAGAGCAGGTAGAGAACACTTTGCAGTCAATGTAACGTCACTGAAAAAATTTCGGAACACAACACTTTCCTGTCGCTAACGATTCCCCAAAAACCTGTCACAAATTTTTCCCTTTCCCCGTCTCCTTTGCGTAAATCGGTAGAAGCTCAACAGCAAATCAGAATAGAAGGAGCAGAGAATATGGAGACAAACAAAATCTCAACGGATGTAGTAGTTATCGGTGGCGGCCTCGCCGGCTTGAGCGCAGCTACCTATCTGGCTCAGGCTGGGATGGATGTGACGCTCTTCGAGAAGTCCAACGGCCTGGGTGGGCGCGCAGCTACCCAGGAGCACGAGGGCTACGTATTCAATCGTGGTGCTCACGCCTTCTACTATGGCAGCGCTGGTACCAGAGTGCTACGCGAACTGGGCGTCACCTATCGCTATAAGAATCCGTCTGGTGTACAACTTTATGAACAGGGCCGCTTCTATACCGCGCCCATCTCTATGAGCACAATTCTGCGCACAGACTTTCTCTCGGTTCTCGAAAAGGCGGAGTTTGTGCGCCTGTTCACAAAGATCATCCGCACCAGGCCCACCGGCGCCAGAGGACAGAGCGTGCGTGAATGGCTGGACCGTGAGGTGCAGAATCCGCACCTGTATCGAATGTTGACCACCTTTGCTCGCACTCTGACCTATTGCGCCAACCTTGATTTGATGAGCGCCGAGATTTTCCTCCAGCGCGTGGCTCTCAGCGATATCCGCTACATCGACGGCGGCTGGCAGAGCCTGGTGGAGTCGTTGCGAACCAGGGCTGCAGAAGCGGGCGCATGTCTGATCAGCGGCGCGCGGGTCAGCGAACTGCTTCAGCAGGGAGAGCAAATCGAAGGTGTACGTCTGGCCGACGGCCACAGTGTGGCCGCTCGTGCAGTTGTTCTCGCTACTACCGCATCGGAGGCTCTCAAGCTGCTGGATGACGAGCGCTACGCGCCTCTGCGCCAGACAATCGCAGCTGTCCAGCCTGTGCATATCGCCTGCCTGGATGTTGCTCTGAGTCGTTTGCCCGCGCCTGAACATCCTATCGCTTTCGATCTGGAGCAGCCGCGTTTCCTGACCACCCAGTCGCTCTTTATCCATATTGCCCCCGAAGGTGGAGCGCTGATCCACACCTTTAAGCAGCTTGATCCCACCCGGTCCGGCGATCCGCAGCAGGACGAGCGCGATCTTGAGGAATGGCTGGATCTGGTCCAACCCGGATGGCGTTCGGTGCTGGTCAAGCGCATCTACCTTCCGCGTATCGAAGCGATCAGCCTTCTGCCCTCTGCATATAGCGGCGGTCTCGCCGGGCGCCCAGGTGTCCAGGCTCCAGGAGCCAACAATCTCTACCTCGCCGGTGACTGGATCGGCAATGCTGGCTATCTCGCTGATGCCAGCCTCGCAAGTGCCCGCCAGGCTGCCCATCTTCTGATCCAGAATGGCCTGCCAGCCCGGCGCTTCCAGCTGGCGGAGAGTAGAGTATAGTACGAAATACGTGAGAAGGATGCGTATCTCACTGGATGCAGCGACGCCCTTTGTGCGCGTCGCTGCATCCAGTGGATATGATTCAGACGAATTTCATATAATCGAAACATGAGTAAACCAGAAGATACTGCGCACATTTTTCAGCAATATCGTTTGCTGCTTTTCTCTATCGCTTATCGCATGCTTGGCAGCGCCACCGACGCTGAAGATATCATCCAGGATGCCTTTGTGCGCTGGCTCCAGTCCGATGACAAAGATATCCAATCGCCCAAAGCCTATCTCTCGACCATCGTTGTGCGCCTCTGCCTCGACCAATTGCGCTCGTCCAGAGAGCAGCGTGAAGTCTATGTGGGACCCTGGCTTCCCGAGCCTATTGCAACTGGTCAGATGCCCGAACTATCCGAGACGGCCGCGCAGGCAGAATCGCTTTCGCTGGCCTTCCTTCTGATGCTGGAAAAACTCAATCCTCTGGAACGAGCTATTTTCCTCCTGCGCGAAGTCTTCGAGTACGAATACGGCGAGATCGCCGCTATCGTCGAAAAAAGCGAAGCCAACTGCCGCCAGATCTTCCACCGTGCCCAGCAGCATCTTGGGAAGGACCGCGCACGCTTCTCTGTCTCGCGCGAGCAGCAAGAGCGCATCACCAATCGCTTTCTCCAGGCCACCCTCAACGGCGATATACAAGGGCTACTCAGCTTGCTAAGTGATGACATTATCTCCATGGGTGACAGCGGCGGCAAAACTGCGCTAAAAGCCGGCCGGATGCCAGTCTATGGACCAGATAAAGTGGCTCGTGGCTACCTTGGCGCTCTGCGCAGCCTGCCTACCGGCGTAGTCCCACGTGCCGTTGAGGTCAATGGCCAGCCAGCCATCGTTGGCTATCTCGATGAAAAACCTGTTGGTGCAGTTCTCTTCCAGTTCGAGAATGAGCGGATTTCGCGTCTCTATTATGTGATTAATCCTGATAAGCTGAGCTGGCTGTGAGCATCGTTTTCAGCCCCCATATTTCCTGAGATTTGTCTAGGGAAATGCGGAGGCAAGTTCCTGCACCTGCCGGGATCTGGCCTGCCGATACAGAGCGGTGAGCGTGCCTATGCCGGCAGCGCCCAGGATCACTGTGGTTGTGGGAAAAGAGATCCCGAGAGCAGTGGGAATAGAGAGCGTATTAGGCAGCCCGTCCCACAGAGCATGCAGGGTAGAGACAAAGAGATAGGTCAGGATTACGAGCCAGGTGATGCGAAAGCGACCGGGAGCGCTCTGGCGGAACAACACTGCTCCCAGGATGCCGGTCCACACCCCGTGGCCCAATGGCGCGAACAGCCCTCGAATGATGGTCTCTGTAATCGAGGCACCGATATGGCCGTGACTCACCAGCAACTCCGTGAAGGCGTAGCCGGTGCTTTCCAATGCAGCGAATCCCATGCCGACCGCGCCACCTAGCAGAAGCCCATCCATCTGTGAGGTATGACGCATCCGTCGTGCCAGGAAGGCCACCACCACGATTTTGCACCCTTCCTCGATCAAGCCAACGCCGAAGGCTCCGCCCAGAGATAGCCCCTTAGTAGGGTTCGCCGGGGCAGGAATCAAGAGCGATTCAAGAATGGATGCCCCGAGCACTCCCAGGATTCCGCCGAGGCAGAAACTTTTTGTTACCGCATCCGGTGAAAGCTCGCTCAGGTGCTGATGGTCGTATAAGAAAGCGACGAAGACAACCGGCACGAGGAAGTTCCCGATCAGCAGGACGGTTGGATAAAGATTCAGGTTGGTAGTCCAGAACATAACTACCGTTGTGGCTATAAAGAGAACTATACCAACCAGCAGGGCGCGCAACCATCCCCAACTGCGCCGCGGTAGTTTAAGGGGTGAAACCGGCGTTTTTTCAGCCATAACAATCCTCCTCATCCTCTTTCCGCTTCGCGGAATTTCTTTCTTTTTCCTATCGGCGCGTTCCTCTGTTTTAAACAGGTCCAGGATTGCTCATAGGACTATTCTGCTGCCGGATAAGTCGGGGCCGCGCGCGCCTGCGAGGAAGCGGAGGCTGCATGAACAGGAGAGGGTCCATTACTCAGAAAGGAATGAGTAAAGCGGGCCCATCTACTTTTAACGGAAATGTTCCAGGGACAGCCGAGCGCTTTGCAGCGAAGGTTGCGTAGGATGGTCATGCTCGACAACCGCCCAGATGCCCTGCTGCTGCGCGAAGCTGCTGATTCCTTGCATATCCAGCGTACCCTGACCGACTTCAGTCATTGAGCCATCCGCGGCCATATCTTTAAAGTGAATGAGCGCGATCCGCTGCTTTAATGTATTCAACAGAGCCAGCGGATCGTGGCCAGCGAAGGCTATCCAGTAAATATCCAGTTCGACTTTGACCAGCGCGGGATCGGTCGCTTCCAGAAAGTGGTCGTACCACGTGCGTTCACCAAGCCGGGCAAATTCAAAGTTGTGGTTGTGATAGCCAAAGGTGATGCCTGCATCAAGGCAGCGCTGCCCAAGCTCATTGAGGCGAGGCGCGAGCGCCTGGATACCTTCGAGCGAGCGCCATTCTGGGGCCAGCCAGGGCAGAATAATTGCTGTGCAGCCGATAGTCTGGCAATACTCGATAGACGCATCCAGCCGCTCGCCGGTCAGCTCGTCCATGCCAACGTGCGAACCCACCGCCTGCAAACCCGTTTCGGCTAGCAGAGAACGCATCGCCTGGGCTGAAAGATCGCCATAGCCGGCAAATTCAACGCCCGCGTAACCCATCTCCGCCACCTGGCGCAGCGTCCCGGCGAAATCCCGGCCCGTTTCATCACGTACCGTATAAAGTTGAAGTGCGACCTGTTGTATAGTCATATATACTTTACCTCTATCGATTGTACTACTTCTTACACATGAAAAAATCGGCAGAGAGGGCCGATTTTTATGCGCTATATGTATCAGCGGTAGTCTAGAGATCTACCCAGACTGCGCCCTTGTGCGAGCTTTCAACGACGCGCTGAATGAAGCGCATGCCGCGCAAGCCATCCGCGACGGTGGGATAGTCGTGGAGCGGCGTCTGACCGGACTCCACGCGACGGATATCGGCGATGGCCAGGCGATACAGGTTGGCGAAAGCTTCGAGATAGCCTTCCGGGTGTCCGGCTGGCAGGCGCGTCAAAGCTTTTGCCTCGTCGCTTAGATAAGGCATGCCGGTACGCAAAATCTGCTGCGGTCCGTCCGCTGGTTTGTAGATGAGCGTATTTGGCTCCATCTGGTGCCATTCCAGGCCGGCTTTCGTCCCATAAATGCGGATGCTAAGCGCGTTCTCTTCTCCTGTCGCAATCTGCGAACAGGTTAAGACGCCTTTGCCTCCATTTTCCAGGCGCAGCAGAACATTCGCGTCATCGTCTAAGCGCCGGCCTTCGACGAAGGTCGTCAGGTCCGCGCACACTGCCGCGATTTTCAGCCCGGTAATAAATGAGAGCAGGTTTTCGGCGTGCGTGCCGATGTCACCGACGCAACCCGCGATTCCTGAGCGCGCGGGATCGGTGCGCCACTCCGCCTGTTTGTTGCCGAGACGCTCCTGGGGTTCTGCTAACCAGCCCTGGACGTATTCGACCAGAACTTTGCGAATCGTGCCAAGCTCGCCCTGCCGAACCATCTGGCGGGCCTGGCGCACAAGAGGATAGCCGGTATAGTTGTGGGTCAGCGCGAAGATAAGCTGTTTCTGCTCAACAAGCTGTACTAGAGCCTCGGCCTCCGCCAGCGTGAAAGTCACAGGCTTGTCGCATACTACGTGGATGCCATGTTCCAGAAAGGCGCGTGCGACGGGATAGTGCAGGTGATTAGGAGTAGTCACCATCACAAAATCGATGCTATCGGGCAGGCTGGCTTCGCGCTCCGCCATCTCCTCGAAGCTGGCATAGGAGCGGGACAGAAACCACGCCTTCGCAGATGTAGCGGCTCGCTCAGGATTGGCGGACATCGCGCCCGCGACAACTTCGGCCTGTCCATCCAGCTCGGAGGCGATGCGATGGACCGCGCCGATAAACGAACCCTGACCTCCGCCCACGATGCCAGCGCGCAATTTTCGCTGAGAGATATCTTGCTTCACAGCTGCACCCCCAGTATGCGATATAAAGCTTGCTCATCGTTTGCTCCTCCGGCGAAATCATCGAAGGCATGTGTAGGCGTATCGATCAGCATGCTGCGAATGAAGGCCGCGCCTTCGCGAGCGCCCTGGACCGAATCCTTGATGCAGCATTCCCATTCGAGAACGGCCCAGCCGGTAAAGCCGTACTGCGTCAATTTGGAGAAAACGCGTTTGAAATCGACCTGCCCATCTCCCGTGCTGCGGAAGCGCCCCGGTCGATCTATCCAGTCCTGGTAGCCGCCGTAGACGCCGGAGCGCGGCGAGGGATGATACTCGGCATCTTTGACATGGAAGGCTTTGATATAGTCGTGGTAGACATCCAGATAGCCGATATAATCCAGGCATTGAAGAACGAAGTGCGAGGGATCGTAGAGAATACGCGCGCGTGGATGGTTGCCGGTGGCTTCCAGGAAGCGCTCGAAAGTGACGCCATCGTGGAGATCTTCACCTGGATGGATCTCGTAGGCCAGGTCGATCCCGTACTCGTCCGCGACGTTCAGAATGGGCTGCCAGCGCCGCGCCAGCTCGCGAAAACCCAGCTCAACCAGGCCCGCCGGTCGCTGAGGCCAGGGATACATGGTTGGCCAGAGCAGGGCGCCTGAGAACGTGGGGATGACGCTCAGCCCTAGATTGCTCGAAGCCTTGATGGCCTGGATCATGCTGTTCACGGCCCACTCGGTGCGCTCTTTGGGATGACCATGCAGCGCCGGAGGGGCAAAACTGTCGAACAGGAGGTCATAAGCGGGATGAACTGCAACAAGCTGACCGATCAGGTGTGTTGCTAGCTCGGTGATGGTCAGCCCGTTACATTGCCCCTTCAGATCGTCGCAGTACTGCTTTGACTCCGCAGCAGCCTTCAGATCGATCAACCGGCTCTCCCAGGCAGGAATCTGCACGCCGATAAATCCCTGTTCTTTGGCCCAGGCGGTGATATGCTCCAATGTATCATATGGTGGAGTATCCTGCACGAATTGCGCTAAGAAGAGAGCCGGTCCTTTGATTTGTGCCATGCATTTTCTCCTTCCTCATTCATAGGCCGGGGCGTCTGGCGTGAACGGCTCTGGCCGCTGGCATGAGCTGGCCAGAGCGATATGCCTGCCCTCGGCGGCAGATTGCAGAAACGATTCGATCACGTCAAGAACATGATACGCCATTTCGCCGTTCGCGCGGTGAACACGATCAGTATGCATGGCGCTAATCATGTCGGTCAGACCAAGTCCGCGGCCGTTCGCCAGGGAGCTATGGGTCAGCGGGATCTCTTGCCAGGCGTTTTCCCTGGCTCGACGCAGATACACCGGCCCGCCAAAGGTATTCGGATCGGGTGTGCTGAGCGACCCTTCTGTTCCATAAATCTCGATATATGGCAGGCGGTGGTGCCAGACATCAAAACTGGTGATGATCGTGCCAACGACGCCGTTCGCGAATTCTATCAGGCCGGTGACATGCGTTGGTGTATTCACTGGAATTGTACCACCTGTTCCGCCCGGACTGGTCACGACGCGTTCGGAGAAGGTTGTCTTGGCGACGGCGCTGACGCGGCTGATCGGTCCAAGCATCGCGATCAGCGCAGTGAGGTAATATGGTCCCATATCAAAGAGTGGCCCCGCGCCGGGCTGGTAGAAAAACGCGGGATCAGGATGCCAGTGCTCCATGCCGTGATTCAGCAGGAAGGCTGTAGCCGCTACCGGTGTGCCAATCGCTCCATCATTGATCAGCCGAATGCATGTTTGCAGGCCCTGACCCAAAAAGGTGTCGGGCGCGCAGCCTACGCGCAGGTGCTGCGCGGATGCAGCTCGCAGGATAGCCTGACCATCGGCGCGTGTGGTTGCCAGTGGCTTTTCGCTGTAAATTGCTTTGCTGGCTGCCAGCGCCGCCAGGGAAACTTCCGCGTGAGCGGTGGGCACGGTCAGATTGACCACCACCTCGATCTCCGGGTCGGCGAGCAATTCCGCGACACTGCAAACTCTCGGCACTCCAAATTTCTCAGCCTGGGCCTGTGCGCGTGCCCGGTCGATATCGGCGCAGGCCACGATGCGCATATTGCTAAACAGTTGTGGCGCTTTGAGGTAAACGGAACTGATGGTGCCGCAGCCAATGATTCCTACTGTGGTATATGTGTTCATAATGTTCGCCGATTGTTTCCTTCCGTTTTTCTCCAAAATAGCCCCTATGATATTGAATAATACCATAGGGGCCGGGTGACAGGTTGTAGCAGACGGAGTGGATCTTGTTCTTTACGCCTGCCCGTTACCAAAAGCGTGCAGCAGCGCAGCATACCAGTAGCCGCTCTCCTTGATTATCCTACGCTGTGTGGGATAATCGACGTAGACGATGCCAAAGCGCTTGGTATAGCCTTCGCCCCATTCAAAGTTGTCCAGCAGCGACCAGACAAAGTAGCCGTGTAAAGGTGCGCCTTGCTCGATGGCTTCGGCGCAGGCTGTGATATGCGAGCGCAGATAATCAACGCGCCGGGGATCGCTGATTGTATCGCTGCCGTCCCAGACATCGGGGAAAGCCGCGCCGTTTTCGGTCACATAGAGCTTGCTCACCGGATAGTTACGTCCCACGTCAATCAGCAGGTCGCGCAGGCCATGCGGATAGATCTCCCAGCCCATATCGGTATAGCAGGCATTGGGCACAGGCGAGACGCTTTCGCAGCGGTCGGCTAGAGGCTCTGTCTTCGCGCCGCGAATCACGATGCGCGAATATGTATTCACGCCCAGGAAGTCCAGAGGAGCCGCGATCATAGCCAGGTCATCTGGCTGCATCGGTGGCGGATTGAGCGCCATATGTTCAAAGAACTGTTCGGGATAGGCACCGCGATAGATTGGGTCAAGGAACCAGCCGTTGCTAAACTGGTTGGCAAGTTTCATGTCGCGCACCGTTTCGGCTCGCTCGTCAGCTCCATAAACCTGATTCAGAAGAAGAGTGATTCCGACTTGCGCGTCGGGTCCCAATTGGGCGCGCATGCGTGGCACGGCCAGGCCATGCCCCAGGAGGAGATGATGAGCTGCATCGATGGCAGCCTGGCGATCATGCAGGCCGGGCGCGTGGACGCCAACTCCGTAGCCCAGATACGCGCTGCACCAGGGTTCGTTAAGCGTAATCCAGCCGGTCACGCGATCTCCCAGACGCCGGGTCACGATCTCGGCATAGTCAGCGAAGGCATAGGCTGTGGCGCGATTGAGCCAGCCTCCCTCCCGTTCCAGCGGCGAGGGAAGATCCCAGTGGTAGAGCGTGATAAAGGGCTGAATGCCCTTCGCCAGCAGCGTATCCACCAGGCGATCATAAAAGTCCAGGCCCGCCTGGTTAACGGAGCCGCGACCTTCAGGCAGGATGCGCGGCCAGGCAATCGAGAAACGATACGCGCCCAGGCCAAGCTGCACCATCAAGTCAGTATCCTCCTCGACCCGGTGGTAATGGTCTGTGGCCACCTCGCCAGTATGACCGTGAGCAGTCTTGCCCGGCGTGGCCGAGAAATCGTCCCAGATGCTCGATCCCCTTCCATCCTCGTGGATGGCCCCCTCGATCTGATAAGAGGCCGTGGCCGCGCCCCAGAGGAAGTGCGCGGGAAATCTCTCAGCCAGGTCAGTCTCAACCTGCGTCTGAGTGGGCATGTTGGGAATAATACTCATGTGTTCTCCTCTTCTTCATGAAATGGTACTCTAGAAAAAGTTGATCTGTTTTAACCAGCGACCTGCGTTTCTCGTTTCCGCAAGGCGGGGAAGCGCGAGGCGCGTCTAATCAGCCTGGTTTCGGAGCGCAGGCGCGGGTTGGCCACTTCGTCAATGCCAAAATTGATCAGCGCGAGACCAGCGCCAAGCAGGGCAATACACATACCGGGGGCTGCGTACCACCACCAGGCGCCGAGCAAAAGCGCGTCGTTATTCTGCGCCCAGTAAAACATCGTGCCCCAGTCAATGACGCTGACGTCTCCCAGGCCCAGGAATTCCAGGCCGGCTGCAGCCAGAATGACATAAATTGCTGTGCCTACAAAGCCCGCGGCCACAATGGCAATCTCATTGGGAAAAATTTCAAAGAAGATGATGCGCCAGGTCGATTCGCCGTTGGAGCGGGCGGCCTCGACAAAATCGCGCTGGCGCATCGAAAGCGTTTGCGCCCGCAGCACACGTGCCTGATAGGCCCAGCTTGTGAGCGCGATCACCAGCGCCACGGTGAGCGGCCCTTTGGCCGGCACATAGGCCGCCAGGACCACCGCTAGCGGGAAGCCCGGCAGAACTAGGAAGATGTTGATCAGCAGCGTCAATATATCGTCGGCGAAGCCGCCTAGATAACCGGCGACCAGGCCCACGATAACCGAAAGAGCTGTCACGATCAGGCCGGTAGCAAAACCCCAGAGAATCGAAACACGCGTGCCGGCGATCAACTGGCTAAAGATATCCTGACCCGTCTGGGTCGTGCCCAGCCAGTGAGAGGGCGAAGGCGGGACCAGCACATCATTTGAGAGCGCGCTGGGATCGGTGCGCAGAAACAATGGGCCAATCAGCGCGATCACCACAAAAAAGAGCACAATGCAGATCCCGGCCGTCGCCTTACGGTTGAGGGTAAAGATTCGCCATAGAACGCGCAGGCTGCCGGCCAGCGGCGACGGGGGCTGCTGCTGCGGCATAGATGCGTACTCCTCCGTGGGCTGTGCTCCTGAGGATGGAAAAGCATGCTCTTCAAGGGAGGCGGCAGATTGTGCTTCGTTCCCGGCAGATTGTGGAAATGTACTCATCTTCACAGCTCCTTCTCTAACGCACACGCACACGCGGATCGAGGACCGCGTAGACCAGCTCGGCGATAAAATTAGCTCCCAGCACCGCCAGAGCAATGAGCAGGAAAATCCCTTGCAAAAGGGGATAGTCAGAGTTTTGCGCCGCTTGCAGCAAGGCAAAGCCGATGCCGGGATAAGAGAAGACCACTTCGGTCAACAACGCGCCGCCGACGACAAAGCCCAGCGAGAGAGCAAAGCCGGTCACATTGGGTAAGATGGCGTTGCGGGCCGCGTAGGCAAGCATGACGCGGCGCTCGCTCAGTCCTTTGGCCTCGGCCATCAGGACGTAATCTTCTGTCAGCGTGGTAATCATCGCGTTGCGCATGCCAAGCATCCAACCGGCGATGGAGGCCAGGACTATTGTAAAAGACGGCAGCAGAGCATGATCGAGCGCGCTGAGCAGAAAATCAGAGTTCCAGCCAACCGTCAGCGAAGTATCGTAGCCGCCGTTGAGCGGAAACCAGTTCAAGGTATAAGCCAGGATGTAGAGCGAAATCAAGGCCAGCCAGAAATATGGAATGGCTGAGAAAAAGGTCAGGAAAGGTGGAAGGACGCTATCGATGAGTGAGCCGCGCTTCCAGGCGATCAGGGCGCCGATCAGCGTGCCCAGGGTAAAACTAATGAGCACCGAGGTACCAACCAGGGACAGCGTCCAGGGAAGCTCCTGCATAAGCACTGTCGAGACGGGCGTTGGGAAGTAGGTAAAAGAGATGCCCAGATTGCCGTGGAACAGGTTGTTCAGGTATTGAAGATACTGTGTCCAGAGCGAATCATGTGTGATGCCAAATTGCAATTCAAGCGCGTGAATAGCCTGCGGGGTCATACGTCCCTGGAAACGGGCCATCAGCGCACCTGCGGGATCTCCTGGGGCCAGGCGTGGAATAACAAAATTGATTGTAATCGAGGCCCAGAGAGCCACCAGATAGAAGCCCATACGGCGGAGCAAATGCTTCACCTGGTTCCTCCTTCCATCTGGGCATAGGCGGTGTCAGCAAGCGCCGGCTATGCCTCAAATCATTTTCTCTTTCAGTAATCCTGTTTCCGATTTTGCGAACCCCTGGTCGGCGTTTCTTTCGCAAAATCGGAAAGGAAGCGGGCAGCCTGCCCGGCCATATGAGTAATTCTGTGTAGCTTTTGCAAAACAAAGAAGAGATGCCAGAGGCGGGAGCGCCACGCCAGAGACGCTCCCACCTCCGAGGAGGCATCAGGCGATGGGTTTAAGGTTGAGAGCCACTACCTCCGCGTCCGGGAAATCGAAAGGTGCGGGAGAAGCGTAGGCGTTACTGGCTGTAGGCCAGCCTGAGAAATTGCGGGTGCTGTACTCATACCAGGTCGCGCCAAAGACTAGCGGAATGCTGGGCAGTTCCTGCACCATGATCTGCTGCAAGCCGTTGAGCGCTTGCTGCTGCACAGTAGGATCGGTAGTTGTGGCGTACTGAGCCAGCAGCTTATCGGTGGTGGGGTCCATCCAGCGCTCGAAATTCGAGCTGGCTGCCTTGCCGATGGGCGCGCTGTTGGTGCTGTTTAACAGTGAGTTGTACAGGTAGAACGGCGTCGGGCCAGGGTTGGTCCAGGAGATGGCCATATCATAGCTGCCCATCTGCAACGCGCTAAAGTACGAGTTAAAGGAGATCGCATTCACTGTGGCGTTGATGCCGATGGCTTTCAGGTCGCTCGCAATGATCTGGTCTTCTGTGACCCAGTCGGTCCAACCGGTGACTACATCGATATTGAACGAAAGCTGTTTACCGCTTTTATCAACATACATGCCATTAGAGCCTTTCGTAAAACCGGCGCTGTTCAGCAATTGGATCGACTTGGCGGTGTCCTGCGTGAATGACGCGTTCGCATACGCGGGGTCCAGGTTGCTCTGATTGGCCGGCAGAACCAGGCCGGTCGGGCTGGCTACCGGCTCGTAGCCGCTCTCGGCAACTTTGTAGAGTTGCTCGCGGTCGATGGCGTCGCTGATGGCCTCACGCACGGCAAGCTGGTTGAAAGGCGCTTTAGCTGTGTTCAGGTACAGCATGACGATATTGCGGTTAGGGAACCAGTAGTGATTGTGGGCTGGATCTTTATCTACGTAGGTCTGCTGGATATTGGGTGTATACAGGCCCGTCCAGTCAACGTCGCCACGCTGGAGCAGCAATTCGGCGCTGGTGTTCGAGTCAAAGGCCGGATAGCGAATCTCGTTGATCTCCGGCTTGCCCGGCTGCCAGTAGTGGGGATTTTTCTTCAAATCGATCACCTGCGGTGAAAACGATTTGAGCATAAAGGGTCCGGTGCCAACGGGATTGTCATCGGCGAACTTCGTGGGATCGCCCGCGCTGGCGTATTCGTGCTTGGAAACGATCCAGGTCTGGCCGGCCAGGTACCAGAGAATGGGTGAGTAAGCTGTTTTCAGGGTCACAGTAACGGTGTTGTTATCAGGCGCTTGCACGCTCTGAATATACTGCCAGAGGCCATTGCCGTCGGCGTCTGGATATTGCTTGAGCATATCCAGGGTGAAGACAACGTCCGCTGAGGTGAATGGCTGGCCGTCGCTCCACTGGACGCCGGTGCGCAAGTGGAACGTCAGAGTTTTCGCGTCGCTGGAGAAAACATAACTCTGGGCTAACCAGGGGTGAACACTGCTATCCATGCGGTTAAAGAACAGCAGGGTTTCGTAAATCATTCCCTGGGAGCCATAGTTAGCGGTAGAGGAATAGGGGCTGAAGCCATCAGTAAAGTCGCCTTTGGGGCTGGGAACAACGTTGAGCACGCTGTTGTTCTTCGATGTCGAATTGGCTGAGCCTCCCTGGCCGCAGGCGGCTAAGACCATGAGCAGCAGTGCCAACAAGGGAAAGACAACTGCCTTCGTTCGAACCTTCGCCTTCCCAGGCGAAAGGGTACGCTTTGGAGACATAGAAAACCTCCTTGCAAAAATAGATCAAGCGTTGGTCTAAAAACAAGGGTCGCCACTGAACCACAAGGGTTATCGTTCACTGTGTTTCTCTTCTTCACCATCTCCTCTCTAGCCAAACAGGCCGGGCATTACCTGATGAACCGAAATAAAAAATATTCTTCGCCGAAATTCTGTCTGTTGAAACCGGTTTCATCTAAACTATACCGAATGAAACCGGTTTCTGTCAAGGTATGCCGATCTTCCTCTAAGACCTTCCCCGACTTCTTTTTCGATATTTTGCGAAATCGATGAAAGTCTATGAGAGTAACTATACTGATTTTCAGGAGAGATGTCAAGGTTTTTTTCCGGCAAGCTTCCGCCAGAAAATGGATGGAGAAGGCGTCTTCGACTTCTGTTCTCTTCATGTAAGCGCAGGCGACCTGTTCATCACCTTCGGCTTGATTTCGCACTCTAGCGCGTCTTTTTTTTGATGTGCTATAATAGATCGAAAGTTTCTGAAGAATTTCGGGAGGACAAGCTCATGGCGAAGAGACATAGAACTGATGGGCGTCCGACTATTGCGCAGATCGCGCAAATCGCGGGCGTTTCGGTGCCAACTGTCTCGAAGGTTTTGAACAAACGCTCCGATGTCGCGCCGCCAACCCGCGAACGAGTTGAGAGGGTGGTTGAGGAGTATGGTTTCGTGCGCAACCGTGCGGCCCGCGCTTTGCGCAAAGGCAAGACCGGGCTGGTGGATCTCCTTCTGCCACGCCTGGATGACGAATATTATCTGCCTATCCTGGAGGGGGTGGCTCAGGTGTTGCGCGAATCTGGCGTGCGTCTGGTCCTCACTTCGACCGATTATCAGGCTGAACAGGAGATTCGCTGGATCCATACGGCCACCGACCATTCCACGGATGGTATTTTGCTCGTTCTCCCACGCGACGAAGCCATTGAGCATCTTGAACGTTCGGGCCTGCCCTTTGTGCTCATTCACAATCAGGGTGATCAGCGCTCCGGTGTACCCTCGGTGACGATTACCAGCTGGGAAGGAGGATTCGTGGCGACGACGTATCTGATCAAGCTTGGCCATCGTAGAATTGCCTATATTGGCAAGACCGCCCCGGCCAGAGATGCGATTGAGCGCATTGCCGGCTACCGCGCCGCTCTGGACTCGGCCGGCTTGCCGCTCGATCCACAGTTGCAATGCGCCGGAGATTTTACCGAGGTCGATGGCTATACAGCTACTAAAGCCTTGCTGGAACTGCCGGAGCCACCTACAGCGATCTTTGCCGGCAATGACCGCCAGGCCGCAGGCGTCTATCGTGCGCTTCACGAGCTAGGGTTGTCGGTGCCCGATGATATGAGTGTGATCGGCTTCGATAACCTTCCCTACACCGAAATTATGAATCCTCCTCTGACTACTGTGCATGCTCCACGCCTTGAATTGGGGCGCACTGCTGCTACCATGCTTCTGCGTCTGATCGATGGAAAGCCTCTGGATATGACACGCGTCGTGCTACCCACAGAATTTATCGAACGTCAGTCCTGCCGCGTGCTCGCGCCATAGAGAAGGCAAAAAGAAGATGCAAAATGATCGGATTTTCCGATACTTTACGAAATAAATACGCCAAAAAACACGCGAGAAGGCCAGTTTTATCGAGTCTTTTCCAGATTTACTAAAAAATCCCTCGCTTTACATGAATCGTCCGATACGCTGCTCTTATCAGCAAATGCAACGGATAGCTCGTTGTGAGAGCAGGCTGAGCACGCGGCGAGCGGCTCCCGCTTCAGCAGGGCAGGGCATGATCAATTGGCGCTCTCTGCCGGTCTTCGAGTGTATGATATCCTGAATGTCGATTCTGGTTGAAGTTTGCCTTCGGTTTTCGTTCTCTCTGTGTCCATCTGCTGACAAACTATTTTCGACGAATTCTCTTATCCTACTTGACAATCAATGATAAATTCTTTATATTTCGTAGTAGTATCCCGATAATGATTTCGTAAAGTATCGGACGGTTCATTGGCATTGTTGCCTTATTTCGCGTACAATCCCTCGTGGATGCATACTCGCGGCACGCGGCAAGGAGTGTCACTCCTTCAGTGCAGGAAGGATTTCACTATGCACCTCAACCTTTTGCAACTGAGCATCCGTAATTCATCGCTTTCTCTTCTTTTCTCTACGGCAGGCAGCTAGCCTGTTCCTCGTACTGTTCGACCGGCAATTCCTGGCTGGTGTATACCTGCCGGGAAGGTGTCCCTATTTTAGGGGGATCCAAAGGAGAAGTCATGGATGCAAGCTCTCCCGGTGCTCTGACGCACCGGAAAGTGAATCAACGGCTGATCAGGATGCTTGTGCTTTTGAGTATCATGATCGGACTCTTCGCGACCTATCCCATTTTTACTCGTTTTACCACCGCTTATGCAGCGGGAGGCGTGCAAATCAACGCGGGCGGTCCTGCTGTGGCCCCTTTTATCGCTGATACGGACTTTAGCGGCGGTGGGACCTCCACAACGAGCAATACTGTGAGTACCAGCGGCGTAAGTAACCCGGCTCCCGAAGCGGTCTACCAGTCCAATCGCGTCGGACCGTCCTTCAGTTATGCTATTCCCGGTTTGACGGCGGGAGCCTCCTACACGGTTCGCCTGCATTTTGCGGAAACCTATTGGACCAGCGCCGGCAAGCGTGTTTTCAATGTGAGTATCAACGGTCAGCAGGTGCTCAGCAACTTTGATATTTTTGCGGCCGCCGGTGGCGCTAACCAGGCGGTGGTCGAGCAGTTCAACGCCACGGCCGATACGACCGGCACGATTACCATTCAGTTTACTTCGGTGGTTGATCAAGCCCAGGTCAACGGCATTGAGGTGCTGGCCTCCGGTTCATCTACACCCACACCCACGCCAACCTCCACTTCGGGTGCGGGCGGCGTGCAGATCAACGCGGGCGGGCCGACTGTGGCTCCTTTTGTGGCTGATACCGACTTCAGCGGCGGCTCAACGGCGAGTGTTACCAATACGATTGATACCAGTGGAGTGACCAATCCCGCTCCACAGGCGGTCTATCAATCCAATCGCTATGGCAACTTTACGTATACGATTCCAGGGTTGACCGCCGGTGGTTCATATACGGTGCGCCTGCACTTCGCCGAAGAATACTGGTCAGCAGCGGGCAAGCGCGTTTTCAACGTGAACATCAACGGCACGCAAGTTTTAACGAATTTCGACATTTTTGCGACCGCCGGTGGCGAATACAAAGCGGTGGTTGAGCAGTTCAGCACGACGGCCAGCAGCAGCGGTACTATCACGATCCAGTTCGTGACGGTGACGGATAATGCCCAGGTCAACGGCATTGAGGTGCTCGGCGGAGGCTCGACCTCAACTCCGACTCCCACGCCTACGCTGACCCCAACATCCACACCGCCTCCTAACTGGAGCCTTGTCTGGAGCGATACCTTTGCCGGTCCCGCTGGCAGCGCTCCCTCGTCTGCGAACTGGATTGAGGATACCGGAACCAGCTATCCGGGTGGTCCGGCGAACTGGGGCACCGGCGAGGTCGAGACGATGAGTAATTCGACCAGCAATGTGTATCTCGATGGCAACGGCCATCTAGATATCACAGCCATCGATTCCAATGGCTCGTGGACCTCTGGTCGCGTCGAGACGCAGCGCAGCGACTTTGCTGCTCCGGCTGGCGGTATGCTGGAAATTACTGCGTCTATCAAGCAGCCCAATCCCGCGAATGGCATCGGCTACTGGCCCAAGTTCTGGGCAATGGGCGCGGGCTATCGCAGCAACCTCTCAAGCTGGCCCGGTATCGGCGAGACCGACCTTATGGAGGATGTCAACGCGCGCAGTGAAGAGGCCGCGACCTTCCACTGTGGAACCGCTCCTGATGGTCCCTGTAACGAGTACAATGGCCTGACCAGCGGGCTAGCTACCTGCTCCGGTTGCCAGACCGGCTACCATACGTATACCGAGATCATCGACCGCACTCAATCGGACGAGCAGATCCGCTGGTACCTCGACGGCCAGCAGATCTGGGTGGTGAGCGAGGATGAGGTTGGTGTGAGCGCGTGGCAGGCAGCCGTTGATCATGGTTTCTTCCTCGTCTTCTCCCTCGGCATTGGCGGCTCGTTTCCCAACACCGTTTGCAACTGCACCTCGCCGACTGCCGCAACCTCGTCGGGTGGCACGCTGAGCATTGGACCCGTCGTCGTCTACCAGACGACCGGCACTCCGCCAGCGCCCATGACCACGCCGCCAACACCGACCAATCCCAGCGTGGTCTCTGTGACCGGCACGCAGGGGAACTGGCAGTTGATGGTGAACGGCTCTCCCTATTATATTAAGGGCGTGACCTTCGGACCGCCGAACACCTCGGCGCTTGGGTATATGCCCGACTTGCAAGCGATGGGGGTCAATACGATCCGCACCTGGGGCACTGACTCCACTACTACCGGCTCGCTGCTGAACGCGGCCGCGACCTACGGTATCAAAGTCATCAACGGATTCTGGCTCAACCAGAACGCTGATTACGTCAACGATACAAACTACAAGTCAACAACCCTCTCCACTATCGAAAGCCTGGTGAATCAATATAAGAACTATCCCGGTGTGCTGATGTGGGATGTGGGCAACGAGGTTCTTCTCAACCTCCAGAATTACTACTCAGGCACGCAGCTTGAGGCAGAGCGCGATGCCTATGCCCAGTACGTTGACCAGATCGCCCAGGCTATTCATTCGATTGATCCGTATCACCCGGTCACTTCGACCGATGCCTGGACGGGTGCGTGGCCGTACTATAAACAGTACGCGCCCCATCTTGATCTCTACGCCGTGAATGCTTATGGTGCGGTCTGCAATGTCAAGCAGGACTGGATCAACGGCGGCTACACGGTGCCGTATATCGTCACGGAGAGCGGGCCGGCCGGCGAGTGGGAGGTTCCGAATGACGAGAACGGCGTGCCAACTCAAGAGACCGATCAGCAGAACAGCCAGGGCTACGCTACTGCCTGGAATTGCATCACGAGCCATACCGGCGTGGCGCTTGGTGCGACGCTCTTTAACTATGGCGTCGAGAACGACTTCGGCGGGGTGTGGTTCAATCTGATCACCGGTCACTGGAGGCGGCTCTCCGACTTCACTGTAGCCCAGCTCTACGGAGGGCAAATCGCGGCCGAACCGCCGCCCATGATCACGAATATGTCTCTAAACGAGACTACCGTGCCGGCGGGCAGCCAGTTCACTGTCACGGTCAGTGTGAACGACGTGAATAACAATCCGCTGCGCTATAACCTGATGCTTTCCAACAAGTATACCTACGATGGAAACGGCAATACGGCGTTGCAGTACGCGACGTTCACCCAGACAGGCAACGGCACATTCGCGGTCAGCGTGCCAAAGGAAATGCAGATCGGTGTGTGGAAGGTCTACGTCTATGTCTACGACGGGCAGGGCAACGTCGGTATCCAGACGCTCTCGTTTAACGTCGTTCCGCCCACTGTGAACGGCACGAATGTAGCGCTTGGCAAGACGACTACCGCCTCTTCCTACCAGGCGTCGGGCGGTGATTGCCCCTGCCCAGCCTCGAACGCGACCGATGGCAATCTCACGACGCGCTGGGCCAGCGCCTGGAGCGATCCGCAGTGGATCGAGGTTGATCTGGGCCAGGTCATGACTATCAATCATATCCAACTGGTCTGGGAAGCTGCCTATGCCACCGCTTACCAGATTCAGGTTTCCAACGATGGCACGAACTGGACGACGATCTACTCGACCACAACGGATACCGGCGGCGTGGATGATCTCAACGTCAGCGGCTCAGGCCGCTACGTCCGTATGTACGGGACGGCGCGCGCCACGTCGTATGGCTACTCGCTCTGGGAATTCGGCATCTACACCTGAAAACGCGAGCGGATCACAGCGATACTATGGGCCAGAACAGACGATGGACTCAGGTATCCTGATCCTCGACCAACCTCTCAAGCGGGATTGTCAGAGGTAGCCGCCTCTGACCGGGGTCTCAGGGATGTTCCCCGCTTATCGGCTCTTCTCTCTTGCGCCGCCGCCAGCGCGGCGCGGGGGGAAGCAAGAGAGGGTTATCTGACCACCGACAAAGTGCCGGTCATCCTTTGCAATCTCGCTTGAGCAGGAAAAATTGTTGCAGGTTTTGCAATGTATGTTGCAAGAATGCGCATACATCAGACATTCATCTCGTCCCGTCAACAGGCTTTCACAGCGTATTCATGTGAATGGAAGCCACAGGCAAGGAGGTCATATGCACGCTATCTTTCTGCTTCGTCGTTCCAGACTCGTAGGTTGTGGCCTGGTTCTGCTCCTGGCATTTAGCACGCTGGTACCGGTGTTTCACGCGGTCACCAGGACGCTGCTGACTGCGCGCCCGTGGATGAATACGGCGCTTACCCCTGATCAGCGCGCGGACGAGCTTATCGCGCAGATGACCCTGGATCAGAAGGTCGCGATGCTTCACGGAGTCGCCGGCTCATATATTGGATATGTCCCGGCCATTCCTAGCCTGGGCATTCCCGCTCTTAATCTGGAGGATGGTCCGGCAGGAGTCGCCGATAGCCAGACTCAGGTAACGGCCTTTCCTGCTCCGATTGCTGGCGCGGCAAGTTGGGATACTTCGCTCATGAATCAGTATGGGCAGGCGCTTGGCAGTGAGGAGGCGGGCAAAGGGGCCAACGTGGTGCTTGGGCCGACCATCAATATTCTGCGCAATCCTGAATGGGGCAGGAGCTTCGAGAGCTTGGGCGAAGATCCGTACCTGACGGGTCAGCTCGCGGCGTCTGAAATCCAGGGCATCCAATCGCAGGGGGTGATTGCCACGGTCAAGCATTTCGCCGCGTACAACCAGGAAGATAATCGCGGGGGCGTGGACGCGGAGGTTGATGAACGAACCCTGCACGAGATTTACCTGCCGGCTTTCCAGGCGGCAGTTCAGCAGGGCGGAGCAGGCGCGGTGATGTGCTCGTACAACATGGTGGATACCATCTACGCGTGCGAGAATCCCTTCCTGCTCAACCAGACCCTGGATCAGCAATGGGGCTTTCCCGGTTTCGTGATGTCCGATTGGGGCGCGACGCATAGCACGGTGGCCGCCGCCGATTCGGGGCTTGATATGGAAATGTGGGATGGCTCCTACTTCGGGACGCCCCTCGAAACAGCCGTGCAGAACGGCCAGGTCAGCATGAATACTCTGAACAACATGGTCCATCGCGTGCTCCGCACCATGTTTGCCGCCGGACTCTTTGACCATCCGCCGGTCGGTTCGCTCTCGGCCAACGTTGCCAGCTCCGCCGACGATCAATTTGCTCTCCAGACGGAGGAACAGGGTACCGTTCTTCTCAAGAACAGCCAGAATCTCCTGCCATTGAATAGCGGCCAGCTCAAATCAATCGCGGTCATCGGCCCCGGCGGTTCCGTCAATCCGAAAGATGCGGGCGTCGGCAGCGCGGGCGTCATTGCGCCGTTCGTTGTGACCCCGCTGCAAGGGATCACCGCCCGCGCGGGCAGCGGCGTGAATGTGCAATACGCGGAGGGCACCAATCCCGATGGCAGTTTGCCGGCGATCCAGGCGCAATATCTCACGCCATCTTCAGGCGGCGGCAATGGCTTGCTGGGCCAGTACTACAACAACATGACGCTTTCGGGCACGCCGGTTCTGACGCGCGTCGATCAGAATTTCAGCAATAACTGGAATGGAAACTCGCCCGGCCCTGGCGTGAACGCCGATAACTGGTCAGTGCGCTGGACGGGTACACTCACCGCACCGGCGACCGGTACCTACACGTTTACGCTCACCAGCGACGATGGCAGCCGTCTGTATCTGAACAACCAGCTCTTGATCGATAACTGGCGCGACCAGTGGCCATATGTCGAGAGCGGAGAAATCCAGTTGACGGCGGGTCAATCCGTGCCTATTGAGGTGGATTATTATCAGGATTGGGGCGGCAGCCAGTTTACTCTGGGCTGGAACGCGCCAGGCTTGAATTCGCCGTTTAACCAGGCTGTCCAGCTTGCCCAATCCTCGAATGTGGCTATCGTGGTGGCCAACGATCTTGAAGCGGAAGGGACTGATCGCTTCAGCCTGGCCATCGATAACGCGCAGGAGCAGTTGATCGAGGCCATCGTTCAGGCCAATCCACATACCATTGTGGTGCTCAATACGGGCGCGCCGGTGCTTATGCCCTGGGTCAACCAGGCGCAGGCGATTGTCGAGGCGTGGTATCCAGGGCAGGAAGATGGGAATGCGCTGGCCGCTGTGCTGTTCGGTGATGTGAACCCATCCGGCAAGTTACCCATGACCTTCCCGGCCAGCGCCAACGATGTGCCTGCGAATACGCCCGCGCAGTATCCTGGCGTCAACAATGTGGCGCAGTATTCTGAGGGCGTATTTGTTGGCTACCGGCATTACGACGAAGACAACATCACACCGCTTTTTCCTTTCGGCTATGGGCTTTCTTATACAACCTTTAGCTTCAGTAACCTGACGGTAAGTCCCACCTCTGCGTCTCCCACCAGCACCATTTCGGTGAGCGTCAACGTCACCAACACAGGATCGCGCGCGGGAGCAGAGGTTGCTCAACTCTACCTGGGCATTCCTTCGACCAATGTGCCGGAACCTCCCAAGCAGCTCAAAGGTTTCCAGAAGGTGTTTCTGCAACCTGGGCAGACGGAAACCGTGACCTTCTCCCTCTCGCCCCAGGCATACTCCTACTGGGATGTGAACGCGCATAACTGGCTTGTGCAGAATGGAACCTATCAGGTCATGGTAGGCGATTCGTCGCGCAACATTCTCCAGCAGACCAGCTTCACAGTGAGCGGAAGCCCGCCGCCGCCACCTCCGCCGAGCGGCACCGCTATACGCATTGCTGCCGGTAGCACCACCGGAGTAGCTCCAGCGGCCTGGATGCCGGCTTTTAGCGCCGATACCGATTTTGCCGGTGGGACGGCGGCAGGTTCGGGCGCGAGCGTTGATCTGACCGGCGTGACCAATCCGGCTCCTGAAAGCGTTTACCAGAACAATCGCGGCGGCAACTTTACCTACACTATTCCCGGCCTGACGCCCGGAGGTTCCTATACGGTGCGCCTGGATTTTGCCGAGACATACTGGACGCAGGCGGGCCAACGCGTTTTCAACGTCAGTATGAACGGCGAGCAGATGCTCAGCAACTTCGATATCATCGCGGCGGCTGGTGGTCCTGATAAAGCGGTGGCCGAACAATTTGCTGCTACGGCGGATAGTGGCGGAAAAATTACCATTCAGTTCACCAGCGTCGTAGATAATGCCGAAGTCAGCGGCATCGAGGTGTTGAGCGGAAGTGCGGTTACGCCCACGCCGACTCCGATACCCACATCGACACCCACGCCGACTCCGACACCCCCGTCTGGTTCGGGAGGCGTGCAGATCAACGCGGGCGGTTCGGCTGTGGGTTCCTTCATAGCTGATACGGACTATAGCGGCGGCGGGGTCGGCGCGAGCACAACCAGCGCTATCGATACCAGCGGGGTGAGCAATCCCGCGCCCCAGGCCGTCTACCAGACCAATCGCGTCGGACCCTCCTTTAGCTATACCATTCCCAACCTGACGCCCGGAGGCACCTATACGGTGCGCCTGGACTTCGCCGAAACCTACTGGACGGCGGCGGGCAAGCGCGTTTTCAACGTGAGCATCAACGGCAATCAGGTGCTCACGAACTTTGACATTTTTGCTACGGCTGGCGCGGCCAATAAAGCGGTGGCCGAGCAGTTTACTGCGACGGCCAGTAGTAGCGGGGCGATCACGATCCAGTTTACTTCAGTGGTTGATCAGGCCCAGATCAATGGTATTGAAGTGTCATAAGGAGTTTCTGCTTAATCGCGTAAGGCGGCGCGAGAAAGATAAGAAATGCGTGAATGGAGCGACGCCTCTTACGGGTGCTGTGAGAGAGCGATGCAGGTAAGGGAGCCGCTCCATTCAGGGAAGTTCAAACGGATTTCATAAAAACAGGAAAGGAAGGAATCTATGAAGCAAAAGTTTGCTTCACTGGCAACAAGGAGCAGAGCACTCCTTGTTCTGCCCCTCTTGTTTGCCACGCTTGTCTTTACCGGCGTGACGTTCCTGAGCTATCACCGGAGCGCTCAGGCGTCATCTATCGTTCAGGTCGGAGCGGGCAGCTATACGACCGCTCCTCCGTCCAATCTCACGCTGCCGCCAAATACTATCTATCGCACATCTAACGTGACCGGTCCTATGCCAACCAGCGACTGGTGGACATCGGTGGCATGGACGCAACCGGCCTACCCGATCTATCCCTTGCCGCTGGCTTTGCAGACCACGACGACGGGTATTGGCGTTGACTACCCAGATATCGAGGTCGAGACGGGTGCGATCCATGCCGGATATAATACCGACTTCACGCTGGGAGCCAGTTCAGGTACCTTTCCATCGCCCAATCCGCTCGTCGATGGCTATTCCGACTGGACCGTCTCAATGCTCTGGAACAATGGTTCCGGCGGTACGATGCGCGTGACGGCAGGACAGGGCATGCCCTATCTTTACGCGACATACGCCAGCGAGAATCCCCAGTTGACGTTCTCGACCGCCCCTACGATCTGGTCTGGCACTGCTTCTTCCAATGTGCTCGGTATTACCATCAATGGGCATAACTATGGCCTCTTTGGTCCCAGCGGTTCCACCTGGACCGGACTTGGCACAACGACGCTTACGAACAATGCGCAGGGCAAGACGTACTTCTCGCTGGCGGCGCTGCCGGATAACACCACGAGCACCTTGCAGGCGTTTCAGCAATATGCCTACTCGTTTGTGACCAATACGCAGGTAAGCTGGTCCTACGATCAGAATACTAGCGAGGTTCATACCACCTATGCCGTGACCACGCAAGCTGAAGAAGGAACGCAAACGGGAACTATCATGGCGCTTTTCCCCAGCCAGTGGAAAGTGACCAATAACTTCTCGCCGCTTTCCTATACTTATCACAGCGTCCGCGGAACGATGAAAACCATGGCCGGCTCCTCTTTCTCGACGACGCTGACCTATCACGGCATTCTGCCCTACTTCCCGGATGTAGGCCAGTATAATCAGGCAACCTTGCTTGATGATATCGAGTCGTTCGCGGATCAGAGCAGAAGCCCTACCGTTGGCGATACGTATTGGGGCGGCAAGGCCCTGCTGCAAGTCGCGGACCTGCTGCCAATCGCGCGCGAGGCCGGTCTGACGACGGCGTATAACAACCTGCTGGCCTGGCTGGAAGGCGCGATGGCGGACCACTTTACCGCGACGGATTCTTCAGGGAATCCGAAAACCACCGATATGTTCTACTACGATCCAACGTGGGGAACCATCATCGGTGATCCGGCCTCCTATGGCTCGGACAGCGACCTCAACGACCATCACTTTCATTATGGCTACTGGATTCAGTCGGCGGCGGAGATTGCCCGCGCCGATCCTTCCTGGGTAAGCAAATATGGAGGCATGGTCGATCTGCTGATCGATGATATCGCCGATCCCAGCAGGAATGACCCGATGTTCCCCTTCCTGCGCAACTTCTCTCCCTATGAAGGGCATTCCTGGGCTTCGGGCAGCGAACTGGCGGCCTGGGGCAACAATCAGGAATCGTCCTCCGAGGCCATCAACGCCTGGGCCGGCCTGATCGAATGGGGCGAGGCAACCGGCAACGCCCAGATTACCGACCTGGGCATCTACCTGTATACAACAGAGACCTATACGGTCGAGCAGGACTGGTTTGATGTCGATCACGACATCTTCCCCGCTGGCTACGGCTACGACTATACCGCTCAGGTCTGGGGGGGACAGAACTGGTTCGGCACCTACTTCTCTGCCGATCCGCAGGAGATTCGTGGAATCAACCTCATCCCGATCACCTCGTCCTCGCTCTACCTGGCCGACGATACCGCTTACGAACAGGAATTCTTGCAGGCGATGGCGCAGGAGAATGGGTCTGATACCTGGACGGTCTGGCAGGATTCGTTATGGGAGTATCAGGCGCTGATTGACGCGCCAGGAGCCATCCAGCTCTTCAATGCTCAGCCCAACTACACGCCGGGCGCGTCCGAGACAAAGGCGTTTACCTATACCATGCTCTATGATCTCCAGACGCTGGGAGAGGTAGATGCCGCTATTACAGCCAATACGCCGTTATATGCTGTTTTCAATCATAGTGGCACAATCAACCACGTGGCCTATAACGCGAGCAGCGCTCCCATTACCGTCACCTTCTCCGATGGCACCTCGTTCAGCGTTCCCGCCGGCCAGATTTCGGTGAATGGTACCACAATTCCGCTGCGCACTCTGCCTCCACCGAGCGGCTTACAGATTAACGCGGGCGGAGGCGAAGACTATCCGTTTGTGGCCGACACGGACTTCAGCGGAGGCGCGACAGCCAGTAGCAGTAACGCGATTGATACCAGCGGGGCGAGCAATCCCGCACCCGAATATGTGTATCAAACCAATCGCTACGGCAACTTTACCTACACCATTCCCAATCTGACGCCCAATACATCCTACCCGGTGCGCCTGGATTTCGCCGAAACCTACTGGACATCGACGGGGCAACGTGTCTTCAACGTCACCGCCAACGGCCAGCAGGTGCTCACGAACTTTGATATTGTCGCGGCCGCTGGAGGTCCCAACAAAGCGGTAGATGAGCAATTTAACGTGACCGCCGATAGTAGCGGCACTATTACGCTTCAGTTTACCAGCGTGGTCGATAACGCGCAGGTCAACGGCATCGAGATACTCGGAGCAAGTTCGACAACGCCGGCGCCGACGCCAACTCCATCACCCACGCCGGTTGGCGGTGCCGGGGGTGTGCAGATCAATGCGGGCGGCTCCGCGGCTGCCCCCTTTATCGCCGATACCGACTTCAGCGGCGGCTCGACGGCGGCCTCAAGCAACGCGATTGATACCAGCGGAGTGAGCAATCCGGCTCCCCAGGCCGTGTATCAAACGAACCGCTACGGCAACTTTACCTACACCATTCCCAACCTGACGCCGGGTGCATCCTACACCGTGCGGCTGCATTTCGCTGAAACTTACTGGACGCAAACCGGGCAACGCGTCTTCAACGTCAACATCAACGGTAGCCAGGTGTTGACCAATTTCGATATCATCGCCGCGGCCGGCGCAGCCAATAAAGCTGTCGTCGAACAGTTCACGGCGACGGCCAGCAGCGGAGGGACGATCACTATTCAGTTCGTGACCGTCAAGGATAACGCGCAGGTCAACGGCATCGAGGTGCTCGGCGGAAGCTCGCCCACGCCGACGCCTACATCGACACCTCCGCCAGCGGGCAGCGTGCAAATCAACTGCGGTGGCTCCGCGGCTGCCCCCTTTGTGGCCGATACGGACTTCACGGGCGGATCGGTTGGAGCGAGCACAACCAGTACGATTAATACCAGCGGGGTGAGCAATCCAGCTCCTCAGGCGGTCTACCAGACCAATCGTATTGGGACCTCTTTTAGCTATACCATTCCCAATCTCACGCCGGGCGCATCCTACACCGTGCGGCTGCACTTCGCTGAAACCTACTGGACGGCGGCAGGCAAACGCATCTTCAACGTCAGCATCAACGGTAGCCAGGTGCTGACCAACTTTGACATTTTTGCCACGGCGGGGAGTGCAAACAAAGCGGTGGTCGAACAGTTCACAGCGACGGCCAGCGCGAGTGGCACGATCACCATTCAGTTTACCGCTGTAGTGGATAATGCCCAGATTAACGGAATCGAGGTTCTGGCCTGATTTATCGTCCATCTATTGGCCAACTTCTCTCGGTGTCACAAACACCGGCCATGCAAGAGAGAAAGGAGATGTCATGGATGCACAAACGTTCGGCGCTACGCTGCGTCGAAAACCTGTTCAACGACTGATAGGTCTGCTCATGCTCTTGAGCATCATAACCGGAGCTTCGGCAGCCTTTCTGCTCTTCGCTCATGCTCCTGCTGCTCATGCCGCAGGCGGAGTGCAGATCAACGCGGGCGGCCCAGCTGTCTCGCCTTTCGTAGCTGACACGGACTATAGCGGCGGCTCAACAGCCAGTGTGAGCAATACGATAGACACCAGCGGGGTGAGCAATCCAGCGCCGATGGCGGTCTACCAGAGCAACCGCTACGGCAACTTCACGTAT
>DATGKW010000103.1:0-17408 GCA_035294465.1 Ktedonobacteraceae bacterium
TGCTTGTATCCGCCCAACTATGTTTTATACGGAGGATCTCCATAGAAGACTTTCCGACCAGGATTCGAGACCGAATCCTCGGCAGACTTTAGAAAGGACTCTTTAATGGCTGCATCGGTGGGCTATAATAAGGAAAATCCATAATAAGGAGCAAAGCAACATGCACGACGACATCACCGACGTCCCCGGCATCCGCGTCGGGCACGACACCAATCTGGAGGCCGCGACTGGCTGCACCGTCATTTTGTGTGATACGCCGGCGGTCGGCGGGGTCGATGTGCGGGGAGGTTCGCCAGCTACGCGAGAGACTGATCTGTTACGGCCTCTGCATATGGTAGAAGAGGTACACGGAATCCTCCTGACGGGCGGCAGTGCCTTTGGATTGGATGCAGCCAGCGGAGTTATGCGCTATCTCGAAGAGCAGGGGCAGGGCTTCGATACAGGCTTTGCCCGTGTGCCGATAGTGCCCGCAGCGGCTATCTTCGACCTGGGTTTTGGCTCTGCCAGCATTCGCCCAGACGCCGAAGCGGGCTATCGAGCCTGCGAACGCGCCACCGACGAAGCCACGCCGCTGGGCAACGTAGGGGCCGGCACCGGGGCTACTGTTGGTAAACTGGCCGGACCTGCCTTTATGATGAAAGGCGGTCTTGGCTCTGCCAGCACTCAGCTAAATAACGGAGATATTGTTGTTGGAGCTATCGTAGTCGTCAATGCCGCCGGAGATGTCATCGATCCCTCCACACAACAGATCATCGCGGGAGCTAGAGGCCCCCTCGGTGGCTATATTTTTGACAATCCCCTGGCCAACACCACTATTGCCGTCGTCGCCACCAACGCCGCCTTGAACAAAGACCAGGTCAATAAAATCGCGCAAATGGCCAACAACGGGCTGGCTCTGGCCCTCCGCCCGGCGCATACCATGTTTGACGGTGACACCGTCTTCGCTCTGGCTCTGGGGAACCACGCCGAATGGCAGACAGACCCTTCCAGCGCAGCAGCGCAGACCAGCATAATTGGGGCCGCAGCTGCGACCACCCTGGCGCGAGCGATTGTTAAAGCAGTGCGTCACGCCAAGCAACTGCACGGAGTACCCGCCGCGAACACAGAAGAAAACGCGTCAGCATAGATTGTGAGAAGAAACGTATCTCATGGCTGGAGCGTCATAAACAACACCACTCCACCGCTAATCAGCATAACCACAAGGCAGGCCAGTAACACCAGCAAAAACAGGTAGTTGCCCTCAGAAGCTGGTTCCGCCAAAGAGGCCGGCTGACCACGCCTCTGCTGAGGTGAAGGAAGTTCACGCTTCGCAGTTAAAATCTTGAATCCTCCCGTAGCTAGATCCCAGGAATGAGAGAAATCTGCCGCAGAAGAGACATGCTCATTATCTCCTGAAGAAGGCGCGGTCATCTCCGAAAGAGGGAGGGAGGGAGAGGACAGAGAAGGGGCAGCAGGCATGGAAAAACTCGCGGGGATCGAGTGAGCCGCAAAAGCTTGATGTGAAGACGATGGCTTCGGAGACTGTGCATCAGGTGTTGGCAACGTCACAGCAATTTCTCTCCCAGAGACCAGACACAGTTCAAAGGAACAATCTACAGTAACGCGCTACAGAGGAATAACAATTTCTCATCCCTACTTATGGCCTAATCTAATTGTAGCTATCGGCACGAAAAAATCAAGGATTCCATGACTTATGGGCGGTCCAACAGGAGACTGAGCAAGCTGTTAAGGATGCGTCCGGTCGCTCCCCAGATGCGCAACGAGCCATAATCATAGAAATAGACCACGCGTGTACGCCCACCGGTGGTCCAGAGTTCTGTATGGGCAACGGAGGAGCTGGCCAGCGCCCCCAGGGGCAACAGCAACACCTCAGCAACTTCGGCGGCCTGCGCGGAGAGATGGCCAGGCCCGAAAGGCAGATATGCCACGACGGGGAGAATCAGAAAGTTGCTTACGACGGTGAAAACAGGTGATAGCAGGCCAAGCACCTCAACGCGCTCAGGCGCCAGGCCGATCTCCTCCCAGGCTTCGCGCAAGGCTGTCGTGACCAGCGAGGCATCGGTGGCATCATAGGCACCACCGGGAAAAGCAATCTCACCTCGATGCGAGCGTAGCGTAGAAGCGCGGCGAATAAAGGCCAGATGGGTCTCACCTTTTTGGAGGAAGAGCGCAAGCAGGACAGCAGACTTGCGAGCATCCGGCTTCTCTCCCTCCAGCACATCCACCAGCGAATCCGCGGCGCTCACCGGCTGCAAACAGGTGCGTAAAACTGCGAGCACCTGAGCAATATCACGTACATCCATGTCTTCTATTGTAACATAAACTCGACTGAAGAAAGAAAAGAGCAACGATTGCCACCTGATTATCTGGTACCCCTTGCAACGGTGTGATACAATATGGCAGATCATCAGGCATTGGAGGAGATGAAAGAAAAAGGCTGCCAACTGTCTTGCATTCAGAGGCCGCTTTTGGTATAATTAAACCATCGAGTGGGGGTATACTGTGCTCAGGCTCTCATTGTGTCCGTGACACGGGTTACCTGTCTGCGAGCGTTGTTTCGTATGACCGTTCTCCAGGGCACGAATAGTGCCTTATTACAAGCATTTTCTGGTGAAGAAGACAAGAACAGCCTGACCTCCCCTCCTCTGATAAGCCTGTGTCCATAGATGCATCCCCAGGTTTCCAGTCTATACGAGAAGTATCGCTATCCGAGCAACAGATTGCCGGCAGGCAGGAGCGAAGTAGGAAGGAAGAAAAGGGACGGCATCGAAGGAGCTGGCAACAATCGCAGATCGAAGGCGGTAGTTTACTCATGCAAACAAAGCAGCACGGCGACCTTTCGACAATGCCAGCGGCAAATCTAACAAGCGGACGGGTACAGACGATGTTTGAAGGAAATGAACCGGAAGGGCGAAACCACACGAGTTCAGAAGAAGTGGAAGACATCAATGAGATGGCAGCACTGCTTGAGTCATCCACCACGCCCATCAATATCAAACGCGGCGATGTCGTTGATGGCGTGATCGTGCGGATTGACCAGGACGAAATTCTGGTCGATATTGGCCTCAAGTCAGAGGGCGTCCTTTCTACTAAAGAACTCCCAGCAACCGGAGACTGGTCGTTCGACCAGCTGCACCTCAACGACAAAGTGCTGGTGTATGTCATTCAGCCAGAGACACCCGAAGGTCACGCCGTCCTTTCGCTCAAACGCGCGAACGCGGAGCGGCAATGGCGCATTGCCGAAGAGCAGTACAGAAATGGCGAGCTGCTCAAGGCAAAGGTCATTGATTACAACAAGGGCGGCTTGATTGTGGATGTCTCAGGCATTCGAGGCTTTGTGCCTATTTCGCAGATCTTGAATCTCAAGCGCGAAGAGGTCGCAGCCGGTGGGGATAACCAGGAAACTGCAGCCAAATTGCAAAGTATGAAGGACAAAGAGCTGCAGCTCAAGATCATTGAGATTAATCGCGCCCGCAACCGCCTGATCCTCTCAGAGCGACTGGCGGTTCAGGAATGGCGCCAGCGTCGCCGCGAAGAATTGCTCGATGAATTGAAGCCAGGTGAGGTGCGCCGCGGCGTAGTCAGCAACCTGGCGAACTTTGGCGCCTTTGTTGATCTTGGGGGGGCTGATGGGCTGGTACATATCAGCCAGCTGGCCTGGAGCCGGGTCAATCATCCCAGTGAAGTGCTCAAGGTCGGTCAGGAGGTCGAGGTCCAGGTCCTGAGCGTCGATAAAGAGAAGAAGAAAATTGCGCTGTCGATCAAACGAGCCGAGGTTGATCCCTGGACGACCGTGGAGCAGCGCTATACCCCTGGTCAGGTAGTAACGGGCGTAGTTACGAAGATCGCCCCCTTCGGCGCCTTCGCGCGGATCGAGGACGGGATCGAGGGTTTGATCCATCAGTCTGAATTGACGCCCGGCATGGACCCGAAGGTCAGCTTGCACGAGGGACAACAGCTGCAACTGCGCATCTTGCGCATCGAGGCTGATCGCCGCCGCCTGGGCTTGAGCCTGCGCCAGGCTGAGGAGATGGACGCGGAGAAGCCTGCAGCCGAGACAACTACTCGCGAGGCTGAGCCGAACATGGCAGAGAAAACAGCGGGCGATAAGATGAAAATGTCGTTAGAAGACGCAGTTCATTCCGAGCATGCCACGAGCGAGCGAGAAAGCCGGCGCGAACGACGTGAACGCGCTGAGCAACGGATCAGCGAGAATCCGCTGCTCAGCCATCTTGGAATCGAGGACGAAGGCGAGACGACGGCCATGGCTGAAGCGTTCCGTGCTGCCGCTCGCCAGCGCTCGAAAGAAGAAGCCGAATCCAATAACGAGAACTAGCGCCGGGAGAGCCAGTGTTCTTAAGTACAGCAAAAAATAGCCACGCGTCTTCTTGCATGGCTATTTTTGCTGGAACCTGCCAGCTTCTCGATAATCAAGCAGCCTCGCTTTTCCCAACCCAACGCATAAAGAAAAGGCTCTCGCAGCCCTCTTTCCCCATCGTAGATCTTTCTTTTTCCCGGAGAAACATCTTGCTACTAGCAGGTTAAGAATGATATACTCTTGCTAAGGAGACCAGAAAGAAGGATAAGGGATCTATCCGAGATACGAACTCAGGTAAGAGTGTACGCCAACAACTGCTACGGCTAAAACAGTATGGTAGGAGGCTTAGCTGCATCACCATTCATTGCTCATCAGAAGTAAGCTCACTGCACATGAACAAACGATCGCCAGACCTCCTTACCGTTGCCTACCATTGTGGGTACGCACGTAGGGAGGTTGATTGTTTCTCGGGAGACATTCATTCCCAGAGTAGAATGAATGGAGAGCGAGAAAAGGGAGGGCAGAATGCTATCCTTGACGCGATATAGAGGGTGTTGTATGATGAAATGCGCAGTTAACCTGTGCAGCACAGAGGGCCAGGTTCCACCCTCTGCCACTGAAAGGGGGGTGAAAAACAGGTGAACGATCGAGACAGGTTTGACAAGTTTACCGAGCGGGCGCGCAAAGTTCTTAGCCTCGCTCAGGAGGAGGCACAACGCTTCCAGCATAACTACATTGGGACTGAGCATTTGCTGCTCGGCCTGGTGCGCGAGGGAGAAGGAGTTGCCGCAAAAGTATTGAGTAATCTCGGTGTCGAGCTGAATAAAGTTCGCAGCGCCGTGGAATTTATTATTGGTCGTGGGGATCGCATTGTGCTCGGAGAGATCGGCCTGACCCCCCGTGCCAAAAAGGTGATTGAGCTAGCCGTAGACGAAGCCCGACGCCTGAATCATCACTATATTGGAACAGAGCATCTGCTGCTGGGTCTGGTGCGCGAAGGTGAGGGGATTGCGGCAGGGGTCCTGGAAAGCCTGGGCGTGAACCTGGAGAAGGTGCGCACACAGACCATTCAGGTTCTCAGCCAGTCTGGTTCACCCCACGAACGCGACGCCAAGCACTCGAAGACGCCAACCATCGATCAGATGGGTATCGACCTGACGGCCGCAGCCCGTGCCGGAACCCTCGATCCGGTGATCGGACGCCATCAGGAGATCGAGCGCGTCATTCAGATTTTGTCCCGGCGGAATAAAAATAATCCGGCACTGATCGGTGAACCCGGCGTCGGCAAAACAGCCATCGTTGAGGGGCTGGCCCAGCGCCTGGTCGCCGGCGAGGTGCCTGAAACGCTAGTTGGCAAGCGCTTGCTTACCCTGGACGTTGGTTCGCTAGTGGCCGGCACGAAGTATCGTGGCGAGTTTGAAGAGCGCTTGAAGAAGATTATTGAGGAGATTCGCAACAGCCGCGACTGCATCATCTTCATTGATGAGGTGCATACGCTGGTCGGCGCTGGCGCGGCAGAAGGCGCGGTCGACGCTGCCAATATCCTTAAACCGGCTCTGTCTCGCGGCGAGTTGCAGTGCATCGGCGCGACCACCCTGGATGAGTACCGCAAGTACATCGAGCGTGACGCAGCGCTCCAGCGTCGCTTCCAGGAAGTGATTGTGCGCGAGCCCACCATCGAAGAAACGCTTGAAATCCTTAAGGGCATCCGCGAGCGCTACGAGCAGCATCACCGTCTGACAATCACGGACGAGGCTCTTAAGGCTGCGACCGAGATGGCCAGTCGCTATATTACCGATCGCTTCATGCCCGACAAGGCTATCGATCTGATCGACGAAGCTGCCAGCCGCGTCCGTATGCAAAACTCACTGGCCCCGCTGAACCTCAAGGAAGCCATGAAGGGCCTGGAGTCGGTTTTGCGAGAAAAAGAGCAGGCCATTCAGCAGCAGGAGTATGAGCTAGCAGCGGAATTGCGCGACCGCGAGGTGAAGCTGCGCGACCGCATCGCCAAGCTGGAATCCGGCTGGCATCGCGAGCGCGGCAGCGAGAAACCCTCCGTTGGCGAGGAAGAGATCGCGCAAATCGTTTCGATGTGGACCGGCATCCCGGTTATGCGTATCGCGCAGGAGGAGTCGCAACGCTTGCTCCAGATGGAGGAAGCTCTGCATGCCCGCGTGATTGGCCAGAACGAGGCAATTGAGAAGGTTGCGCGCGCGGTCCGTCGCGCCCGCGCCGGTCTGAAAGATCCCAAACGCCCAATTGGGTCCTTCATCTTCATGGGTCCGACAGGCGTTGGCAAATCGGAACTGGCAAAGACGCTAGCCGAGTTTATGTTCGGCAGCGAGGAAGCGCTCATCAAGATTGACATGTCAGAGTTCATGGAGCGCCACGCGGCTGCCCGCCTGGTTGGCGCACCTCCGGGATATGTCGGCTACGAAGAGGGCGGCCAGCTCACCGAGGCCGTGCGCCGCAAGTCGTATAGCGTGATCCTGCTGGATGAAATCGAGAAGGCGCACCCGGATGTCTTCAACATGCTGCTCCAGATCCTGGAGGACGGCAAATTGACCGACGCGAAGGGCCGCACAGTGGACTTCCGCAATACCATTGTGATCATGACCTCAAACGTCGGTGCGCAAATGCTGAACAAGGAAGCCGCGATTGGTTTCAGGCAGTCGAAGGACAAGGCCAAAGCTAACCAGGCCGAATATGACGCGATGAAGGATAAGGTGCTGGGCGAATTGAAGAACACCTTCAAGCCTGAGTTCCTGAACCGTATCGACGAGGTAATCGTCTTCCATTCCCTGCGCATCGAAGAGATGTACTCAATCGTCGAACTCCTGCTCAAGCGCGTTCGGACCCAGTTGACTGAGCAGCAACTGGAGCTGGTTGTGCCGCAGTCCGCCAAGGACTTTCTGATCGAGAAGGGCTTCGATGCGCAATATGGAGCGCGTCCGTTGCGCCGCACGATTCAGCGCATGGTCGAAGATCCCTTGGCTGAGGGACTGCTGCAAGGCACGTTCCACCCGGGAGATCTGGTCGAGGCTGTAGTGGTCGATGGCGACCTGCGTTTGCAGGTGCGCAACCGCATTGAGCAATTGCCGCCTCCAACTCCGCCTGAAGCTGCTCTTTCAGCCGGTAGCAGCGAAAGCTCCGGCAGCGACATATCGCAGGGCTAGATCAGAAACGAAGCAGATGGGGTGCAGTTCTATGCACCCCATGTGTTTGCTCTCGCCAAAAGTATCAGCTTATTTACTAACGAACGATCCCAGGTCTGATTTCTCACGCAAGCAAAATAGATGGCAAAGCTACGTACAAAATATGTCTGCCAGCAGTGCGGAGGCGAGCAGAGCAAATGGGTAGGTAAATGTCCCGATTGCGGGGCGTGGAATTCCCTGGAGGAAACCACTGAACAGCCGCAGAATGCTGCCCAGCCACGCCGGCCAACCGTCGCGGGCAGGGCAACTATTGCTCAGGGCACGCAGGTTCCTCTGGCGCTGCCTGCTATCCAGCCGCTCACGCAGGAACGCATCTCTGTTGGCTACACAGAAATGGATCGCGTGCTGGGCGGTGGCCTGGTCGCCGGTTCGCTGATCCTGATCGGCGGCGAGCCTGGCATAGGCAAATCGACCTTGCTGCTGCAGGTAGCTGGCAAGATCGCTACCTCTACAGGAACAGTCCTCTACGTCTCCGGTGAAGAATCGATTGAGCAGGTAAAAATGCGGGCCGAGCGCCTGGAGATTAGTAGCGACCAATTATATCTGCTGGCCTCGATTGACCTGGAAGTGATCGCCGAAGCAGTCTACCGCATCAAACCGGCGCTGGTAGTCGTTGATTCTATTCAGACGGTGCTTTCTAATAACCTGACTTCGGCGCCCGGCAGCATCAGCCAGGTACGCGAATGCACATTGCAATTGATGCAACTGGCCAAAAACACTCTCACGCCGGTCTTGATTATCGGCCATGTCACCAAAGAAGGCACCGTTGCAGGTCCAAAAGCGCTGGAGCACATCGCGGACGCGGTCCTGTATCTGGAGGGTGAGCGATATCATACGTATCGACTGTTGCGCGGCGTGAAAAATCGCTTTGGTGCTACGCACGAAGTTGGAGTCTTTGAAATGCATGGCGATGGGCTGGCCGAAGTTGCCAATCCCTCGGCCATTTTCCTGGCCGACCGCTCGGAAGGTGCAACCGGCTCGGCGGTTGTCGTCAGCATGGAGGGAACGCGCCCTCTGCTCGTCGAGGTTCAGGCGCTTGTCACGCCCAGCAATTTCGGCAACGCGCGCTGCACTACCAATGGCATCGAGTATAGCCGGCTGCTGATGCTGCTCGCGGTCCTGACCAGGCGCGTCGGGCTGGCGGTTGGCAACCACGATGTCTATGCCAATGTGATTGGCGGCTTTACCCTGGAGGAACCCGCTATCGACCTGGGCGTGGCCGCGGCCATCGCCTCCAGCTATCGCGAGAGGCGCATCCCGCCTGATATGGCTTTGATCGGCGAGGTGGGACTCTCAGGCGAACTGCGCCCGGTTAGCCGCCTCGGCCTGCGTGTGCGTGAAGCGGCCAAGCTTGGCTTTAAACGTTGTATCGTCCCAAAAGCAGGAGGAGGGGTCACGGTCAAGGCAGAACTGGAACACTCTGGATTACCTGACGATTTCCATGTTTTTGCTTCCTCTTCACTTGCAGTAGCCTTGGAAGTTGCGTTACACTAGAAGGAGAGAGGGGAGAAATCTGTCTCTCACTCTCAGCCAGAAGCTATACTCGCTCACGAGTATTGATTCTTACAGCGTTCGGGTGTATACTCTTTTCTCGACACAGGAAATTTTTACGGCTTAACGGGCGCGTGAATCGGCAGGTACAGCACAATGTGCAGGAAAAGTGGTTTTCAACATTTCATTTTGCAATTATCATTTTATCGTCATTATTCACAAATCTAGCCACTTTACCCACCGCTTACACGTAGCCCCCTACAGGTACGGGTAGCTGTACCTTTCTGGAGGACGAAGGGATGTCTGCTAAAACCATCTCCCGCCTGATCGGGGCACTGGTGGCAATCGCCATTGTCGCTTTGATATACTTTCTGGATCAGAGGTCGTTTCTCTCAATGTGGTGGGCAGCAGGGATCGCGGGCGGCGCGGCACTGCTCGCACTGATTATCAGCCCGTATCTCACCGTTGTCCCCTATCACTGGATGCGCGAGACCTCCGCCAGTGACCTGCTGGCAGCGGTTGTGGGCCTGCTCATCGGACTTATCGTCTCTATCATCCCGTTCGCTTTTCTCTCAACGCTGCCCTCTTACCTGGGGCGCATCCTCTCACTTGGCGCGATGCTCGTCTTCAGCTTCCTCGGCGTCACTCTGGCAGTGCAGCGTAAAAACGACTTCGCGCACCTTTTCCAGAGTATTTTCAGCTTCAGGAGCCGGGCACGCGAGCGCGAACGCGAACGCGAGGAAGAGCGCGAGAAAGAACATGGCAAGGAACGCGAAAAGCTGGCCAGCGGGCCGGCCCAGATTCAGCCGGTCACGCAGATTCTGCTCGATACCAGTGCGATCATCGATGGGCGCATTGCCGATATCAGCCAGACCGGCTTTATCTCAGGAGCGCTGGTTGTGCCGCGCTTTGTGCTGGACGAATTACAGCGCATCGCGGACTCGGCGGATACTATGAGGCGCAATCGCGGTCGGCGTGGCCTTGAGATGCTCAACCGCCTGCAAAAAGACACGACCGTCCCCATCGAAATTACCGACGCCAACGTCGAGGGCGTCTCCGAGGTTGACAGTAAGCTGGTTCAACTCGCCCGCAAGCTACACTGCCCGATTATCACAAACGACTTTAACCTCAATCGCGTGGCCGAACTGCAAGGTGTGAAGGTGCTGAATATCAACGAGCTTGCCAATGCCGTGAAGCCCGTCTTGCTGCCCGGCGAGGACCTCTTTATCAAGATCATGCAAGATGGCAAAGAGTTGGGTCAGGGCGTGGGCTACCTGGACGATGGCACAATGATCGTGGTCGAGGGTGGCCGGCAGTACATGGGATCAACTATCGAGGTCAATGTAACACGCGTGTTGCAAACGGTAGCCGGGCGCATGATCTTCGCGCACCCGAAACAGCAGAACGCGAATAGCAGCAACATCCAGCCCCAGTCCTCGCAGGCATCAGGCCGGCAGAGGCAATTTTAAACGACGATGCAAGAAACAGCCGCAGCAGTCATCGTTGCTGCCGGATCCAGCCAACGCATGGAGGGGCGTGATAAGCTCTGGACGCCACTGGCGGGGCGATTCACCCTGGCATACACGCTCGATACGTTCGTGGCCTCTCCGCTCATTTCAACCATCATTCTTGTCCTCAATCCCGCGCGCCTTGAGGATGCGCGCACGCTCTGCCTTGCTGAGGATTGGCCCAAAATAGCGAGCATTATCCCGGGAGGTACACGCCGGCAGGATTCGGTGCGCGCTGGTCTGGATCAACTGGCCCGGATCGCTCCTGAGACACGCTGGGTGATGATCCACGACGGAGCCAGGCCACTCGTCACTTCTGCTCTCTTAGAGGCGGGTTTGCAAGCCGCTCAGGTACATCAGGCAGCGGTGGCAGCGGTACCCGTCAAAGATACAATTAAGCAGGCACAGGAGGGAATTATTCAGACGACGCTCGAACGCTCGCAACTCTGGGCAGTGCAGACGCCACAGGTCTTTGCTTTCCCTTTGATTTACCAGGCGCACCACAGCCCACTCGCTCAAGACGAGGCCACCGATGACGCAGCTCTACTCGAACGTCTGGGCCACCCCGTGGCCATCTTCCCCGGCTCCTACACCAATTTGAAAATTACGACACAGGAAGATCTGCTGATCGCAGAGGCATTGATCCAGGAGTGGCAACATTCATGACGATACGCGTTGGTTCCGGCTATGATGTGCATGCCTTTGTCTCCAATCGCCCGCTGATCCTGGGAGGCATCAGCATTCCTTACGAGTCAGGTCTGGCGGGCCACTCAGACGCGGACGTGGTTATACACGCGGTCGTCGATGCCCTGCTTGGCGCCGCCGCCCTCGGCGATATCGGCCAGCATTTCCCGTCCAGCGACCCGCGCTGGAAAGACCAACCCAGCTCCCTCTTCCTCGACTACGCGCACGATTTGTTATGTCAACAAGGCTGGCGCATCAGCAATATCGATGCAACCATCGTCGCGGAGCGCCCGAAGATGTCGGCACACATCCCGGCCATGCGTACACACCTGTCCAGGCACCTTCGTTTAGAAGTCAACCAAGTCAGCATCAAAGCCACTACCACCGACAGCCTGGGCTTCACCGGACGTGGCGAGGGAATTGCTTGCTACGCGGTTGCGCTGATCGAGAAATAACATGGAGTATTTCTTTACTCCTGCTCCCTGGCTGGCTCCTCTATCGTTTCCTTAGCAGCTTTAGCAGCCGACTCCTGCTCGCCGGGCAGAATGGAAGAGGCAATCAATCTCTTCGCAGCTTGCTGAGGGCTGGTGGGGATCTGCGAAATCGTCCTGTTGACTTTGGCAAGATCCTCGACGGGCAGTTCAGTCATCAGCTTGTCTTTCATCTCTTTGGCATGACCTACACCACGCCCCATACTATGCGAGATCGATTGCAGAGTCTTAGGCCCAAAAAGCAGCAGCGCGATGCCGACAATGACAATGATATCTAATGGATGAAAGCCACCCATGCGGCCCCTCCTTTCGTCTTCGTCTGACACTGATATTTTTGCTCCCTCTCTACTCTACCACAAAAAGGCAAGAAGAGAATCAGAAAACCACGAAAAAGCGAAGGAGGGGCGTTTATTTGAACAGAGAGTGAAAGGGAGTTGTGAAAAGGCGGGATGGCTCAATGTCTCGTGGCGAGACTGCCATCAGCTCCATTGAGCCATCCCAGCCGCCGACTACCCAAGTAGTCATGCCCGGACATCCCCCCACACACCCCTTATCCCGGGCTTGCCGGTCGTCTTTCCCCAGAAGTACGACCGGTCCTCTTTTGGCTCTTTAGAAAAATCTTATGTAATTCCTCACAAACCGTGGAAGCGCTAATGAAGCGGCAGGAAAGGAGTCATCCATATACTTATTCTTAATAATGGTAGGAAAGGCGCCCTGTGACCCTTTCTCCAAAACGCCCATCCCCACCATTAGAGTATCGTTTCTTCTCGCTACAAAAAGGAGTTTTTCGTGCAGAAACGAGTTATCCAACTATTTACCCTCGGAGTGGTCTTAGCGGGACTGCTAGCATTTGCCATTACAAACACATTTGCTGCCCCTGTCTCGCACCAACCGGGGAATCCAGCTGTGACAACTGTGACAAACCCCTATTCGCCCGCGTATGGACACAGTTATCGGCACGGAGCCGTGCCGACAATCGCACAGTTGCGTAAGATGCAAGCGTATGAGACCGTACACCCGCAGGCGACTGGTCCTAACACCCTGACCTATGGGGGCGGGATCGACGGCATTGGTGTGACCAGCGGCACCCCACGGGTGTATCTGGTGTTCTGGGGCACCCAGTGGGGTACGGAGAGCACCAACAGTCAGGGCGACCTGACCTTCTCCAGCGATTCCGCAGGAGCCGCGCCTTACCTGCAGAACTTGTTCAAGGGTCTTGGCACAGGCAACGAGCTCTGGTCAGGCACGATGACCCAGTACTGCGACGGTCCCAATGTCTCGGCGGGCGCATCCAGTTGCCCATCAAATGCCGCACACGTTGGCTATCCAACCGGCGGCGCGCTGGCGGGTGTCTGGTATGATAACTCCGGCGCGGAACCCAATGCGGCTACAGGCCACCAGCTAGCGCAGGAAGCTGTCAATGCGGCGGCCCATTTCGGCAATACCACAGCGGCGAGCAACCGCTACGCGCAGTACGATATCCTGTCGGCCACGGGGACCGATCCCGACAGCTACCAGAGCGGTGGCTTCTGCGCCTGGCACGACTATAACGGCGACACCACGCTCGATGGCGGCGGGGCCGTCACCTCGCCCTATGGTGACATCGCGTTTACCAATATGCCCTATGTGCTGGATGTGGGCACCAGCTGTGGTGAGAACTTCGTCAATTCCGGTTCAGCGGGCACACTGGACGGCTTTAGCATCGTCAATGGCCATGAGTATGCTGAGACTATCACCGACCAGAACCCGGCTGGTGGCTGGACGAATCCATCCAACGGCGAAGAGGACGGCGACGAGTGCGCCTGGATCAGTTCCGGCCAGGGCGCTTCTGCCAACGTGACGATGGGCAATGGCCACTACGCTATGCAATCGACCTGGTCAAACGATACCAATGAGTGCGATATCTCGCATCCAATCGTTGGCGGTGGCACTCCAACTCCCACGCCGACTCCGACCAATACGCCGACCCCCACGTCGACCCCAACCCAGACTCCCACACCGACGCCGACCCCAACCCAGACGCCGACCCCCACGCCAACCAGCACTCCGACGCCAACTCCCACGCCAACTCCGCCTCCTGGCGGCAACCTCGTGGTGAATCCTGGCTTCGAGAATGGCACTTCGCCGTGGAAAGAGTCCAGTTCGGGTGGATATGAGATCATCGATACGGTTAACCCGCATAATGGATCGTACAGTGCCTATCTCTGTGGTTACGATAACTGTAACGACCAGATCTGGCAAACAATCACGTTGCCCAGTTCGTTTACCACTGTGACATTCAGCTATTGGACGTATATCGATACCAGCGAGTTCAGCACAACGACCTGTTACGATTACTTCCGCGCGAAGCTGCGTACCAGCAGCGGCAGCACCATTGCTACCGTGCAAACGCAGTGCAACCTGAACACACATGGGTGGACGAAGTATACCTTCACGGTAACTTCGCAGTTAAGTGCGTACAAAGGTAAGGCCATCCAGGTCTACTTCCAGGGCACGACCGACTCCAGCCTGCCGACCGATTTCTTCGTCGATGATGTCTCTCTCACCGTCTCCTGATCCCTGAACAAGCATGCTCTTCGAGCATGCTTTGTTGACAAGGAAACAAGCAAAAAGCCTGGTGATTACCAGGCTTTTTGCTTGTTTTGTCGCTGACTGATCAACCTCCGTTTACGCCTCAACCTTGACAGCCGCACAGGATTATTCTATAGTAAATATACCCTCTCCAGGGGGGTATGGGTATATCTGGCTTAGTGAGCAAAGGAGCGCGTGATGACAGCAGAAATCAGACAGACACACGAAGAGCAGACAGGCATCTCTTTGGATGACCAGATATGCGAGCAAATGACGTTCGCAGTGGAAGGCATGAGCTGTGCGTCGTGCGCTATGCGCATTGAGAAAGGACTGAAAAAGGTTGCCGGGGTGCAAGAGGCCAGTGTCAACCTGGCCAGCGAGAAAGCTACAGTGGTCTATGACCCCAGGCAGACCGACCTCGCGCAACTGATGAGAACAGTAGAGGCCGTGGGATACCATGCCAGACCGTATATAGAGACACCAGCGCAGCCGCTTTCAACCTCTGCGAACCTTGCGCCCACAGAGCCAGGCGTCGCCCTCTCGTCGGAAGAGGAGCAGAGCCAGCGCCAACGCGCGGAGCTTACCAGGAAACGCAGTCTGCTCCTGCTTGGAATCATCCTGACTCTGCCGGTTGTGCTCCTCAGCATGTTCGCAATGCACGCCTTCCCCGGAGAAAACGTCCTGCTGCTTGCACTGACTACACCTGTCTGGGCGCTGGTAGGCTGGGAATTTCACCGAGGCGCCCTGAAAACACTGCGCCACGCGAGCGCGAATATGGACACGCTGGTCTCTGTTGGCTCGACTGCCGCCTATATCATGAGTGTGGTAGCGACGTTTTTCCCGCAAGTGGTAGGCCCCACTACCTTCTATGACACCACCGCGCTGATTATCACTCTGATTTTTCTGGGCAAATACCTGGAGGCACGTGCCAAAGGGCAAACCAACGAGGCCATCAGAAAACTGATCGGCCTGCAAGCACGCACCGCCCATGTGCTACGCGCCGGACAAGAGATAGAGCTTCCTATCGAGCAAGTGCAGGTAGAGGACGAACTGGTGGTACGGCCAGGAGAGAAGATCCCTGTGGATGGCGTGATTCTCTCAGGGCTTTCCTCGGTTGACGAATCGATGATTACCGGAGAGAGCATTCCCGTTGAGAAGGCCGTGGGAGTACCAGTTATCGGAGCGACCGTCAACCAGCATGGTTTGCTCCATATACGCGCAACCAGAGTGGGAGCCGATACCATGCTTGCCAGCATCATTCGCCTGGTAGAACAGGCTCAAGGCTCCAAAGCGCCCATTCAGCGCCTGGCCGACACTATTGCAGGCGTGTTCGTTCCGGTTGTGCTGGTCATCGCGGCGCTCACGTTCGTTGGCTGGACTCTCGCTGGCATTCTGATAGGCGCAACAGCGATGGCCGGGAATGCTCATCCCTGGATTGTTGCCATCGTCGCAGCAGTAGCCGTGCTGGTCGTGGCCTGTCCCTGTGCGCTTGGATTAGCCACCCCGACCGCTATTATGGTCGGGACGGGCAAAGGCGCTGAACAGGGCATCCTGATCAAAGGTGGTGAGAGCCTGGAACGCATTCAGGCCGTGCGCGCGATCCTGCTTGACAAAACGGGAACGCTCACTCGTGGCAAGCCAGAATTGACCGACGTAGTGGCGGTCGGTAGCAGGCAGGCAGACGAGGTACTGCGTCTTGTCGCCGAGGCAGAGCAAGGCTCCGAGCATCCGCTGGCCTCCGCGCTGATCGAGGGAGCCAGGGTGCGCGGAATCACGCTCGCCGCGACGCCCGAACATGTTACCGCGATTGCCGGACGCGGCCTGGAAGCAACGGTCGAGGGACACACCGTACTGGTCGGCACTCGCCGTCTGTTCAGCGAACACGCACTCGCCTCAGACGCGCTGGAGGAGCAACTGACCGCGTTAGAAGAGCAGGGAAAGACAAGCATGCTTGTAGCTATCGATGACGAAATCGCGGGACTGGTGGCTGTGGCCGATAGCCTCAAAGCGGGAGCGCATGAGGCCGTCAAGCAATTGCAGGAGCAGGGGCTTGCCGTCTGGATGATCACCGGCGACAATAAGCTGGCGGCGCAGGCGATCGCCACGCAAGCAGGCATCCCTTCCGAACACGTTCTGGCAGAGGTGCTACCGGAAGAGAAGGCCAGACAGGTCAAACGCCTGCAAGAGCAAGGGCTGGTCGTCGCCTTTGCCGGGGACGGCATCAACGACGCGCCCGCGCTCGTGCAGGCAGATGCCGGCATCGCCATGGGCACAGGCACTGATATCGCGATGGAGGCCGCAGACATTACTCTGGTCAAGGGCAATCTGAAAAGTGTCGTAACTGCGCTGGCCCTTTCAAAAGCAACTCTGCGCACGATCAAGCAGAATCTCTTCTGGGCCTTTGCCTACAACGTTATTCTCATCCCCACCGCGATTCTTTCGCCTTTGATTCCCTTTTTAAAGGAGAATGCGCCCATCTTTGCGGCGGCAGCCATGGCCCTTTCATCGGTGACTGTCGTGAGCAATTCCTTGCGGCTGCGCCGGTCGCTGTGATCAGCCCGCTATCTCTCATACCACGGAACAAGCATAGCCCGACCGAGGGTATGAAAGAAGAGATTAAAACCCAGGAACGCCGGAGTGGCGTCCTTGCCGATGCCGAGGGACTCAACGTCAACGGCGTGGACGACTGTGAAATAACGGTGCCTCCCATGACCCTCCGGCGGGGCCGCGCCAATAAAGCGGCTCATTCCGCCATCATTACGTAGCTGAAAAGCGCCTGCCGGCAGCCCTGAGCCATCCTCTTTGTCTCCAGCTCCGCGAGCAAGCTCGGTCACATGCGCCGGGATGTCCACCACAGCCCAGTGCCAGAAACCGCTCGCGGTCGGAGCGTCGGGATCATACATCGTGACAACAAAGCTTTTCGTGCCCTCTGGGAAGCCGCTCCATGACAACTGAGGAGAGACATCCTTGCCTCCTGCCCCGAAGATTCCGCTGACCTGCGGCTGAGACAGTTTCTCTCCGTCCCGTATATCGGTGCTGGTAACATGGAACGAGGCCACCATTGGCAAATAATCATAAGGATTGTACGGTACCATCGCCATGAACTCCTTTTCCATGCGCTCCAGGCGGG
>DATGKW010000104.1:0-6436 GCA_035294465.1 Ktedonobacteraceae bacterium
AGAAGATGCGTTGCGCCCGTTGATGGAACTGCTGGGGAAGCGGGAGTGCTATCAGGAGGCGCTGGAATATTATGAGAAGCTACGAATGTTGCTTGAGGAAGAGGACGGTGAGCCGGATACACGGACGCAGGATCTGGCTGAGTATGTCCGTACTAAGCTTATCCAACGTCCGCCTCGCTCAATGATTGCCTCTGAGCGAGAGGAGAAGAGCTTGTCTCAAAAATTAGGTTTGCTCTCTCCTCTGGTTACGTATCAAGAAGAAGGTAATAATTCACCATATAATGAGGAATTACAGAAAAAATTTCTAAATGTTCATTCTTTAGAAACAGGTATTGCAATGATGAAAGAATCCCGCCGTCATTTACTACAACAAATACTCAGTGTTACGGGAAGTCTCATTGCTAAACCCCATATTCTCTTTGAGAATAGCCTGCCGGAAGAGATTCTTTCTTTCGCTACACAGTGGACAAAAGCTGATAACATATCACTTTCGCATCTTGAGGCAATTACCAGAAATTATTGGAATCTCTTTAACTTTGTTTCCTCAAAACAGGAACTTCTTCCTGCTCTCGCAGGGCATCTCCAAACGATCCTCCGCTTCCTTCGCGCACCTCATCCTGGCGCTACCCGTAATCGTCTGTACGCCCTTGCTAGTGAATCAGCGCTGATTACCGGGATCATTCTCTTTGATATGCAAGACTATCACTATGCGTCTACCTACTATCGTTTTGCTATTGCGGCAGCCAAAGAAGCGGGAAACAATGCACTTCGGGCCGTTGGATTGGGAAGATTAAGCTTCCTCCCCATCTATGCACACCAATCACAGCAGGCTCTTCCTCTGCTCCAGGAAGCGAAAGAGCTACTTGCTACCTCTCTGCCTTATCCGGTAATTCGCTGCTGGCTCGCTCTCATCGAAGCCGAAGCGTCGGCACACCTGCACGATGAAATCACCTGTGAGAGCGCCTTAGACCTTGCAATAACGATACATGAACAACAAGGGCAAGAAGAGGAAACACTGTGGACGCAAATCAACGACGCATCTATTCCCGGCTATCAAGGAGCCTGCTACCTTCAGTTACAGAAAACGAGAAAAGCGCTTGGGACATTGCAAGATACCTTGCATCATTTGCACAACCACGCTCATCGACATCGTTCGATTATTCTGACTGATATGGCTACCGCCATGGTCCAAATGGGGGAGATAGAAGAAGCGTGCCGGTTCCTTCGCCAAGCATTAGAAATCACAATACGGACCAGATCACTCATGGTGATTCTGCGGATGCAGCAAGTACGGGACAGCTTAGAAGAATGGAAGGAGACCTCCGCGGTAAGAGAGGTAGACGAGATGATTGGCGAGAGCGCTCCGCACCTTTTTCTCGCGCCATGAGGCTATCTCCAGATTGGTAGAGACTAAAAGGAGGAGGGGCGCTGCTGCCCGCCATCGACGGGAATCATGGCTCCGTTGATCCAACTGCCAGCAGGTGAGGCCACAAAAGCTACTACGCGAGCAATCTCCTCTGGAGCGGCCAGGCGACCGAGAGGAAATTCCTCGCGTTGAAATTGCCCAAAACGCTCTGGATAGCGTTGCCGGTAGCGCTCCCACCCGCCGCCTGGAAAGAGGGTGGAACCGGGGCACACGGTATTGATCCGAATGCCCAAGGGGCCGAGTTCGAAAACCAGCGCACGACTCAAAAAAATCTCCGCCGCCTTCGCGCTTCCGTACTGGACCGAAGGCGATGGTTTGTAACCAGAAATCGAAGAGATGATCACGATGGAACCGCCTCCGCGGCGTTGCATATAGGGAACCACCGCGCGCGACGTACGAACGGCATGAAGTACGTTCAGATCGAACGTACGTGTCCACTCTTCGTCAGTTGATCCAAGCAAACCTTTTCCTTGAGCACCACCTACATTGGCAATGAGAATATCAATTCCGCCAAGTGCTTCGGCACTCTCTTGAAAAAAGCGCGTGACCTCGTCACTTTTCGTGACGTCAGCGATCTGCCCAAAAACGCGTCTCCCCTGATCCCGTAAAGAATCAAGTGTACTGGCAAGATCGTCTTCGGTACGCGCGCAGATCGCAACATCGGCCCCCTCAGCCGCACATTGAACTGCAATAGCGCGACCGATACCGCGGCTCCCTCCTGTCACCAAAACAACTTTTCCCTGTAAACCCAGATCCATCGTGCTGCCCTTTCTTTCTTTTGGTTCCGCTTGCTTTCTACAAGCGGGCCTGGCGTCATCGGTTGCTTACTCTTTTGTATCTCCTTGCCCTTTGTTCTGCCTGAAATGCTATATACTCTTAAAGCAGACTTTGGATGAAACCGCCATCAATTTGATCAGGCGTGTCCTATCCAGATCCAAGCAAAGTCCTTGAGGGAGAGAAATACCATCCTTCATAGCGAAAGTATAGCATATAACCACGGGGAGCGGCATGAAGTGACAGTTTCCTGTGATACTGAGGCATAAAGAAATTCTTTTGTCCGGGATTGAGCCGCTCGCTTCCTCAAAAAAGGGGGATCAGTTTTAGTTGTTGAAAGTGAACTACTCTCCACATCAGATGGCGATTACGCTGACCACGATTCCTGCCGATGTGGCCTATTTTCACGCCCAATGGCGGCGTAGCAATCCCCTGGGCAATACTGAGGCCATTCTGTAAGCCTGTTTGGCGAAGCATTGCAAGATTTTTCTATCGCTATGGAACAAAGATCAGATGCCAGAAATGATTGCAAACCCAGACGGCCGCATGCGGAGTCAGGCGCGTGGAGGAAGAGGCACGTGAGAGAAGCCAGAAAGGTATTTTCCCTAGAGGCAGAAGGCGCTGAGAACCTGGCGCGCTATCGTAGAGGACAAAGCGGGAGCACTTCTGGACCAAGGTGGAACACCTCTCAGGACAGAAGTCAAGAAGCACAGAGTCAATCTTGCGAGGGAGGAACAGGACCATGCTCTTTTTCGGGCAGACGACAGAAGGCCAGGGAAGCGAACTGGCGAAACGCTTCCTGCCCTCACCCCTCACGCATATGGTTGTGACCAGGGAAGGGGAGGGCGTGGTGCTTGATCTCGCTCACGACACGTTTTTTGGCCTCAGTCCTGTCGCTACGGCAATCTGGGAACGGTTGGCCCAGGGCCAGCCTCCACGGGAAATCGCACACGCGCTCTGCAGGCGCTATCGCTTGGAAGAAACGCAGATCCTCTCCGATCTGGGGCCGTTTCTTCGCACGATGGAGCAACATGGACTGCTTGAGCATTGCGACGAACAGCAGGCGCAGAAGCAGACACAGCTTGTCCCGGACGAATCCGTGCTGCGTGCGGTGCAGGCACGATGGGCTGATGGCCGAGGAACGGTCTACCCGGCAGGGACGGAGCAGATGCGCGCCTGGCAGAATCCTGAATTGCGCGAGGCGTTCACCAGACTGCACCAGACCGATGCCCTGCTCAAGCAGATGGGCTGGCATGCCTGCCTTCGTGCGCTCATGACGTTGCCTGTTCACCGGACGGCTGGCCCCGACGATCCCGAGGTGCTGCGGCTGGCCAGCGCGGTGAGGGAAGCGGCCGAGTGGGAGCCGTTTGAGGCGGCGTGCCTGCATCAGTGCTGTGCGCTGGCCTGGATGCTCCGCCAGCGCGGCGTCCACGTTGATGTCGTGCTGGGAGTCTATACGTATCCATTTTCAGCCCATGTGTGGCTGGAGAGCGCCGGCCAGCCGGTTCAGTGGCGAGCGGGCATGGGCTATGCCGCGGACAGGCGGCGCCTTGAAGCGATGTCGATCCTCTTTCATAGCGGCCAGCGTTCCCTTCACGACGAAGAGGAGGGAGCGCTGGCACCATGAGTGGGTTCTGTGCGTTTTATTGCCTGGACGGAGCACCGTGTGACCCTGATCTGCTGGCGCGCATGCGTCACTCGCTGGCTGTTCGCGGGGAGATAACAGGCTCGTGGAGCGAGGGGCCGGTCGGCCTGGCCATGACGGCGTGGCGACCGCAGCGGAATCAGGCACACGACGAAGCGATCCTGCCCTATCGCTGGTATGCTGGTGCGCCTGTCATCGCGGCCGATATCCGCCTGGATCAGCGCGCCGCCTTGCTCCACAAGCTCAAAGCGAACGGCGTCCAGCCTGACGAGGAAGACGATGTGACGCTGCTGGCCACGGCCTACGATCTGTGGGGCGAGCGATGCGTGGAGCACCTGCAGGGAGACTTTGCCTTTGTCGTGTGGGATGCCTCTCGGCGTCGTCTCTTTGGGGCACGCAGCCCGCTGGGCTTGCGTCCGTTCGTGTATCATGCCAACGCCCAGCGTTTCCTATGCGCTTCCGAACCACGGCAACTGCTGGTCGATCCCACCATTGCGCGCGACCTGGATGAGCGGTGGATCGCCGTCTGGCTGACCGAGGGCCTGGATGCCTGGAACGCCACCGCTTTCCGCGAGATTCAGGAACTGGTTCCTGGCCACACCATCTGTATTGACGAGCAAGGGGTAAAGGTCACGCCGTTCTGGTCGCCATTCCCGCGCAAGCCACTTTGCCTCTCCTCACCGCAAGCGTATGTTGAGCAGTTTCGCGAGCTGCTTTTCGCAGTGGTGCGCGACCACCTGCGGTCTGCTGATCCGGTCCTCATTGATCTGTCTGGTGGGCTGGACTCGTCTTCGCTGGTCTGTCTTGCGCGCATGCTCGCACCAGACGATCCGGTGATCCCGCCACTCGTGGCGCTGCATGTCTCGTCCCACCGCTACCAGGAGGTGGATGATCGCGTGTACGCGCAAGCGGTCGCCCAGGAAGCGGGAGCGGCGCTCCACCCCCTTTGCTATGAGGACTTTCCCGTTCTTGACGGCGCCTTTGACGCGCGCCGCTGGACCAGTACGCCGACCATTCCCACGATCTTTCTAACGAGACTATACCAGGAATATTGGCAGATTGCTCAGGAGATTGGCGCACGGGGTCATGTGCGGGGCGATTTTGGCGATCAACTCTTCTCCGCTTCACTCAGCTATCTGACGACGTTGTGGGAGGAGCAGCGCCATGATGCCTTCTGGCGTGAGGTCTCGCTCTGGCAAAGCATCCACGGGATAGACCGGGAGGAGCTGTTTGCCGCCTGCGTACTCAAGCCACAGCTTCAGCGGAGCCGCACGCAGCCACCGCGCAGCGAGCGCGCTCCCTGGGTCAAACCGTGGGTGTGGAAGCTGAGCGCCGAGCTACTTGAAGCAGATGACGCCTTCTTTCGCCAGGCATGCCCAGATCCCCTGGCCCGTCACCTCTTCAGGTGGATACGGTATCACAAGGCGTATGTTTCGATGCAGGAAGAGATCGTTGCAGCAGGTCTGGAAACCCGCGAACCGTATACCGATCTGCGCCTGATCGACTTTGTGCTGGCCACGCCGCCCCAATACCAGATCCGAGCGGATCGTCGCAAATTTCTCCTGTGGGCCTCAATGGACGGGCTGCTTCCCGAAGTGGTTCGCCAGCGGAAAGAGAAAGGCCGCATCTCGCGGCTTCTCTTTCGCGGCGTGGCACAGCATCAGCGCATATTGCGCGAGCTGATCCACGAGATGCCAGCCATTCTCTTGCCGTATCTGGACACGGAGCGGCTTGCCAGGTCGGTTGATCAGGTAGCCCTGGGCGCTACGGTGGACCAACCCACGTTCTTCAGCGCGCTGGCCCTGGTCGTGTGGGCACACCGCTTGCCCTGGGCGGGAGGAACGCTCCGGTGATCCTCGCGCAACTGGTGCGGGAAAGGTTCCTGCTCTTCCCATCAAGTTATTTCACAGAGGAAGGAGGTGAAGAGATGAACGAATTGCTGGACACGCAGATGCAGCCAACGAACCAGGATGCTGCCAGCCAGCCGGCGGCAGAAGCGTATGAGCGTCCCCAGATCCTGGTCTACGGGAGCTTGTTGCTCCTGGCTCGTGGCAGCGGAAGCGGAGATACTGATAGCTGTAGCTCCGGTTATTATGATGAGTAATAGGGCCCGGCGCTTCCTCTCAGGTCTGCGATCTCCTCCAGCCAGAGAAAAGCCGGAGGAGATCGCTCTGTTTGATCGAGAAAAGTGGCTCAGGCGAGCGAATGGGGCAGAGGCCGCATCCCTGCCGACTGTTTGCTTGCGAAAGGGAGCGGTTTCTGCTATGGTAAAAGCCCTCTGAGCCGAAGGAGAAAGAAAAAAGCATGGCGGAATATACCCTGCGCTTGCGAAATGTGGAACCGGAGGAGCTCCTGACAGAAGAGCATGTCCTGCAAAAAGATCCAGAAAGTGCCGCCCTGGGGCCAGCAGAGCGTCCTGAGCCGTATCGAACCGTTTCCATCGCTGTCGCCCGTTTCGCGCCGGTGTTTGCCAAAGAGAAGGTTCATTCGCCTTTGATTCTGCAAACGCCTCGCGGGCGCGGACTCCTCTGGCGCTGGTGGCCGGACCAGCTCGGTGTGGTTCTCATGAAGCAGGTCGGCAAGAGCTGGGT
>DATGKW010000105.1:0-11049 GCA_035294465.1 Ktedonobacteraceae bacterium
GCGGAAGTGTATTATAATACTTGTGTCTCCGCTTCCGCCTCTTTAGCTATCTGCTCCTGCGTGAAATCAAGCTGGCGGACCAGGCGAATCTCGTTCTCAAAGATGCGGCGCAGGATGGCGACGGCGCTGGCATAGGTGGAATCCATGCCAAAGTAGGAGAGGCTACCAGCCCCCAGGTTTTTGCCGCGCGTATAGGGCGTATCCGAGCCGTAGTGGAGAATGCCCAGTTCGTAGGGCAGGCGGGCAAAGTTGATATTCTCACCGACGGGGTAGCGCGTCAGGTATTGATCTTCGTAGATGGCGTTGAGATAGGGGCCGCTCTCCATCTCAACGACGGTGTAGTTTGCCTGGTAGTAGAAGTCCAGGTACTGGCGATTTTGCAGGTATGTGCCGAAGGACGAAACAGCTTTCTGGTTATCCAGCACTGAACCATAGATCAGGTAGGGCTGGACATCGCGCGCAGTAAAGCAGTTGTCCAGCCAGTAGGTATTCTGGCTGTGCTCGTCCAGCACGACATTCGAGATCATCACATCGCCTATGCTTCCATTAAGCGTGGCAGCTTTGCCCAGGATGTAAATGCCTCTGATGTTCAGCAGGTTCTCGGTAATCTCGCGCATCATACTGTAGGCCGCCATGCCCAGGGGATAGTCAATGTTGATGATGATCGCCTGGCTCTTTTTCAGGAGATCCATGCTGCTCATGCGACAGCGAGGATCGATGCCGGTAGGATGCAGGCGAGCCAGTTCAAAGATCTGGGCATCGATCTCCATGCTGTGGCTTGAGGGCAGGTACCAGATGCCGCGTTCCTGTTCCTCCTGTGGCCGGATGCGCACGAACGCCTGTCCGGCGGGCGTTTTCATCCATTCGCGCGCGGTAAAGTAGAGAAAATTTTGCCAGTTGCCCGGCACCGTGCCATCCTGCAATTTGCGGCACTCCTCTGCCAGGTAGGGATCAGCGCCGCTTAAGGCAAATCTGGTCAATTCGGCCTCCCGGCTGAGCAGAGTGCCTGCCATAAGATTCACCAAACTATGCGTATTGCTGGAGACAAAGTAGACCGGTCGCTCGCGCAAGTTTAGCCGGCTGAGCAGATCTTCTACCGGGGACCACCATTTGCGCGCGGCGCGTACATAGCCAACGTGCGAGCCGCCCAGGAAGCGTAGATCAAAACTCTTCTTCTCGCGGCCAATTTGCGAGAGAGTCTCCCAGAGTTTATCTCCCCAGATCACTTCCAGCCGATGCCAGTCATCCGGGGCGATGTGTAATCGTTCGCTGAGCACCTTGCTAATTTCGGCATAAACCGGCGAGGAGCGCTCCATGCGGGTCTCTAGGAGCTGCCTGGTAGTGGGGTCGGCATTGAGTAGGTAATACATCTTATTCCACTCGATCTGGAAAGCCACCAGGATAGGAACAATATCATCAGTATCACTTACGCTGGCAACATAGACGGCCAGAGTAGAATTTCCATCATAGAACCACCTGCGGCGGCGCGCTGAGGCGGTCACATGCTGCCAGTCGTTGACGCAAAAGCCCTGCCGGAGAAACACTTCCTCGGCCTGTCCTAATAGAACCAGTTTGCAGTGAATGACCGAAGCAGGCAGGCGCAGCACACTATAAATGAAAGCCGACATATCAGGATAAGGCGAGCGTGCGTCGGGATGCAGGCTCGAATCAATGTTTAAATGCGCCTGCACCAGCGCTTTGAGGTTCACCTCGCCCGAACTACGCAGGAGGGTATTGTACGTGCGAATGTAGAGTTCGACATCTCGTTTGCCCGCTTCATGATGCCGCTCTCCACGTTCAAAAGAGACGGTCTCCGCTTCCTGCTCCAGAGACATCCTCTCTCTCTCTGTCAGGTCGATCTCTTCGCTCTCCATATCTGCAAAATCCTGGGCATGTTGCCGATCGTCAAAAGAGTGCGACGTGTAATTCTGTGGTCTGCGTGTGCGTGAAATCTTTCGTGGCATAAATCTTGATCCCTACCCGTTCCACGGGGCCATTCTGAGCCTGAAGGGGATTGCAATCCATGGGCAAAAACGAGCGCAAATGCTTTATCTTGATACGTGCCTTCAGGCAACCTCTTTAATCACCTGTTTTTGTTATTATACTCATTTAACACGCGAGATGGTAGGCTATCATTCCATACCAATTCAACTTGTGCCACTAAGCACCTTTATTATTCGTTTCTAAGTGTAGGAGGTATCACTAAAATGCCGGGTGTCCCCATACCTGGCGTTTCCCCCTGGTGATACCTCTTTTTCTTGCCCGCTATTTCCACAGCAAGAGATCGTCCTGACTAGGTAGCCGGGCCTCGTCTGACTCCGTTGCGTGCCTGCACCACTCGCAACGCACCTCGCCACGTTCCAACAATCTGCCGATAACTTGCTCATAATCGCGCAAAGTGTACTGGCCAAAATGGGCCAGCAGCAGCAACTGGCGTAGATCGGGCCAGCGGCGAATGCGTTGGACGCGGCCAAGTTCCCGCGCCTCCTGGGTCAGCGCTTCGAGACGAGCCGCAGCCTGCTCCTCGCGCTGGCCTGCGAACCATGCTTCATTTAACACACCCCGCTGGCTCTCAACGATTAGCTGCCTTTCACGTAGGCAAGCGGCATCATTCATGCTAAAGAGGCTGTCCTGGCGGCGCGTGGCAAAGATCAGCGAGCCTGGGGCAGTTTCTACTCTGGCCGGACCGATGCACATGGGCAAAGCCAGTTGCTGCACTGTCAAAAAATGGGGACGCATGCTTTCCGCTAAAAGTTCGACCAGTCCATGGATGGCAAGCTCTGCGTTCTCATTCCCCTTTGCCAGTAGCCCTTTCCAGCGGTCGCCACGCAACAGATTGGTCAGCGCCGCTGCCATCTCGCCGGTACGTAGACGAGGTAGCAGGCGCGTTCCAATCTCTTTATGTGAAAGCCAGAGAAAAAGTTCGGTGGGCGCCGTGCGCTGGTAGAGAGGTGCCAGGTCGGTATAGCGAAAGAGGCCATCCTTGAGCGGATCAAGCAGGAAGACTGCCGCGCTCTGTTCCAGAGCGGCCAGCAGCGTAGAGGACAGCTCCGGCCAGCTTCCAGACAGCAGCCCACCCTCCTTTGGCAGAGTCATAGCCATGCTTGTCTGCATTCCATTCTGGGAGGGTTGCCCTGCCTCGCTCGATACCTTGCGCCTGCCCCGTTTCTCATCGAGCAGAAAACTATAGAGCAGGATGGGTCGATCCAGACGCGCAAGTCGTCGAGCTGTTGCGGCCGCAAGTTGTAGCGCTGGCGGGAGGGTAGAGTCTTGCGCCGTTGGTTTTTGCCGCCGCCGTTTGCTCGCGAGCGGTGCTTCCTCTATGTCGGTAAATATACCTTGAACTGGCATCTGTGTATTCCCCAGGCCATCGATCCAGTAGCAGCGCTTGAAGATCCGCGTCGCGCCTAGAGAAGTTCCATAGGGAAGCATATACTCATGGAGTAGCCAGGCGCGCAGAGCCATCAGCGCTGCCTGTTCAGTCAGGCGGCGCCGACGCAAACCTCCGCCTCTGTTCGTCCCCTCTGTTGGTAGCGCCTCTTCGGCAAAATCAGCCCATAGATCTCGCATGGTATGACTATTGTACCATAGTCACACATAATCAAGGCTACCTCAGAGTAGGCTATTGCAATGGAGATCGGGTATACTTTAAGAGTGTTCCTACTCGTACGGAATATACAGAGGAGAAAAACCTTGAGTGAAGACTTCAAGTACATTCACAGGTACGAGCCGGGAGAGGGAGAGCAGCGAAAGACGACACTCCTCCTCTTGCATGGCACTGGTGCCGATGAGGAGACTCTGAGCAGCCTGGGACGGATGATTTTGCCAGGCGCGGGTCAGCTCAGGCCGCGAGGCAATGTGTTAGAAAACGGCATGGCTCGCTTCTTTCGCAGATTTGCCGAGGGCGTACTCGACGTGGATGATTTAAAGCAGCGCACCGCCGACCTGGCCGAGTTCATCCAGCAGGCCGCCAGGGTCTACGGCTTCGATGCGCGGCACGTGGTTGGCGCTGGCTTCTCCAACGGTGCTAATATCGCAGCCAGTATGCTTTTTCTCTATCCTGACGTGCTGCGCGCAGCCGTCTTACTACACCCTATGGTTCCCTTTGTGCCGGAGACGCCGCCTAACCTGCACGACAAACCGATATTCATTGGCGCTGGCCGGGCCGATCCTCTGGTGCCAGCAGAGCAAACAGAGCAATTGGCAGAACTGCTCAAGCGCGCGGGTGCGGCTGTCGAGCTTTTCTGGCAGGACAACGGGCATACTATCACCCTGGAAGAGGTGAAGGCGGCGAAAAGCTGGTTGAAAGCGCAAAGCATATGAGATCCGCAGCTCTATAGGATCGCAGTATCCTCTCACCAGGATCGTTCCGATCCTGGGCTACGGACTAGAAGAGCCAATCACAGCCTTTTCCTGCGCCTGAGCAGCCCCGAGCGAAGAGTGGCCTCTATCTTTCGTTTCTGTGGGCGTACTGGCTCGTTTCTGGCGATCCTTCATACGCATGAATGGCTTCTCGACAAGCCAGTAAACGAGCACACACCACGGGATGATCACCAGGGCAAAAAACGACCAGTATATTATATGAGAAAGCACGATATTGCTGACGTGCAGGTGAGAGAAAATGTGTCGCTGAAAGAAGGACAACATTGGAAAGTGCCAGAGATAGACGGAGTAGGAAATGATTCCCAACCATCTCACTGGCTGCCATTCAAAGGGCGCTCTGAACAGGGTATAACCAAAGAGCAGGGTTGCAATGACCAGCCCCCAGCCGAGAGAGACACAAAAATCCAGGAACCAGGGATCATACTGCACGATGGGCAGCAAAAAATTCAGTTGCGGTACAGGATAACTGGCACGAAAGTTCCATAGAGAACAAATGGTTATGATCCCTAGCGCACCGAGAGCGAGAAGTGGGCTGATTTTTTTCAATTTACTTTGCAAGCGCTGTCCATATTCAGGGTGTTGCGCGTAGATAAAGCACAGGCTTACGAACATGCCGACGGCGAAGTCTTCCCAAAACTTTCCTCGCACACCAAACAGCACAAATTGCGCGATCGCGGCCAGACCCTCTTGTGGCTGTTGCGCCCATTGCAGGCCCACATAACGAATAGCGAGCCCATAGAGCACTAAACCCGCACAGGCTGTAGCGGCCGCAGCGAAGCGTCTGCGTGGCGTGTGCGCAGCCCACTGAACAAGTATGCGCATACCCAGCGCCACCAGCGGAAGCAGCAGATAAAATTGTACCTCGACCCCTAGAGACCAGTAAGGAACATCAATCTGTTCAAACGTCGCCTTGCTTGAGTCCATGAAGAAAGTGAGAAACAGAAAAAGTCGCGACCAGTGGTCCGGGTGCAAATAGACTGGCTGTACAAATATGACGAGAAGAGCAAGCGAGAAATAATAGCAGGGAAGGATGCGCAAGGCCCGACGCCAATAAAAGGTGCGTGTAGACGGCCAGGTTTCTCCAAATAACAGCGCCTTCGCATATGGCATAAAGAGGAGGAAGCCTGATAGGACAAAGAAGAGTTGCACGCCGGTATTGCCAAAAACCCAGAAGGAGGCCAGCCAGGGATCTTTGTACTCGTTGACAATAATGTACCCGACAAGATAAGTAATATGCAGCGTGACGACGCCCAGAGCCGCGAAAGCTCTCAGACCATCTAACGAAGCAATGTTCTTCTTCGATCCAGCCCCACCGCTCTTTGCAACCGAGGTAATACGGCGCATAGCACTGGAACATTTCTGAGAAATCTGCATCTACCCCTCGATAAGGCTTCTTCATTGAAGCTGTATGAAGCCGCGAACCAGAGAAAAGCCTCCCCGCCGCACTATCCACGGCCTTTCGTTTAGTCCATACTGATTATAACGCTCCTGTACTCGATTCCGCCGTGTTTATACAAATCACTAGGAGTTATGAATAGATCTGCGGTGGTAGCGCCGCAAAAAAGAAAGGTATTACACTCCAGTGGCTTCTGAGGAACTTGAGCGCTTTCGCCCGCTTCTTTTCTCTGATGAGTCCATTGCCGAATTGCTACATAATCTATAAACGTTTTCAAAGCAAAAACGCCTCAAGCCGCTTATAAGCTAACTTGAGGCGCCTTTTTTCCTGATCAGTAGCGGGGAAAGGATTCGAACCTCTGACCTTTGGGTTATGAGCCCAACGAGCTAACCACTGCTCCACCCCGCGTCGGGAATTGTGCCGTTCGACGAGGAATAGCGGGGGCAGGATTCGAACCTGCGACCTTTGGGTTATGAGCCCAACGAGCTAACCACTGCTCCACCCCGCGTCGGCATGTTCATCTTACTACAGAAAGGGAAGGATGTCAACTATAGTTTGTTGATTGACCGAGGGCTTTTGCAAGATTTTCTTCCCCTCAACGAGCCAATCGAGCCAGGGTGCGGTCGAAATGCTGGGCAAAAACGGCGAACAGCTCTGGGGAATTCTCCAGAAGCCTCTTGCGACCTACGCCGCTTTGGTGTAGAATATAGCAAGGTTTGCACTCTCCTGCTGAGAGTGCTAATATGAGGACGAAATCTATTTCCCGTTCACAAAGAAAAAACTACTGGGAGGAAGAAGTAAATGACAGCAGTGAGTGTAAAAATCAAGCCACTGGGTGACCGCATTGTGGTAAAGCCCCTGTCCGGTGAAACTCAGACCAAAAGCGGGATCGTCCTGCCGGATACCGCCAAAGAGAAGCCCCAGGAGGGCGAGGTTCTGGCTGTCGGGCCTGGCAAAGTTCTGGATAACGGCAAACGCGTGTCCTCTGAGATCCAGGTGGGTCAGCGAGTCCTGTTCGCCAAATACGCCGGAACCGAAGTCAAGATGGACGGCGAGGAGTTTTTAATTCTCCGCGAAAGCGATATCATGGGTATTGTTGAGTAGCTAACGGTTGCTGCTCTTTTCTCTCCACTATACATTTTAGGAGTACGTTTCGTGGCTAAGAGACTACAATTTGATGAGGAAGCGCGCCAGTCTTTGAAAAAGGGCATGGATACGTTGGCAGGCGCAGTGCGGGTGACGCTTGGGCCAAAGGGCCGCAACGTCGTGCTGGATAAAAAATTCGGCGCACCAACGATCACCAACGATGGCGTAACCATTGCGCGCGATATCGACCTGCCCGATCCCTTTGAGAATATGGGCGCGCAGTTGCTCAAAGAGGTCGCGACCAAAACCAACGACGTGGCCGGAGATGGCACAACAACCGCGACCGTGCTGGCCCAGGCAATTATTACCGAGGGCTTGAAGAACCTGGCCGCAGGAGCCAATCCGATGATCTTGCGTCGCGGCCTGGAGAAGGGTACCGATGCTGTGGTCGCCGAAATCAAGGCGATGAGCAAGCAGATCGATACCCGGGAGGAGATCGCTCAGGTCGCCGCGATCTCAGCCAGCGACCCGGAGATAGGCGAACTGATCGCTGAAGTCATGGAGAAGGTCGGTAAAGACGGCGTTATCACGGTTGAAGAGGGCCGCGGTCTGGCGATGGAGCGTGAGTATACCGAAGGCATGCAGTTTGATCGAGGCTATATCTCAGCCTATATGGTGACGAACGCCGAGCGCATGGAAGCCAGCCTGGATAACCCTTTCATTTTGATTACCGATAAAAAAATCAGCGCGATTGCCGATATTCTGCCCCTGCTGGAAAAGGTCGTGCAGACCGGACGCAAGGAGCTGGTGATCATCGCCGAGGATATTGACGGTGAGGCTCTGGCGACCCTGGTGGTGAATAAGCTGCGTGGTACCTTCAATGTTCTGGGCGTGAAGGCCCCCGGCTTCGGGGATCGACGCGAGGCTATGCTAGAAGATATCGCGATTCTGACTGGTGGGCGCGTGATTACCGAGAAGGCCGGCCTGAAGCTGGATGCGGCTACCTTGCAGGATCTTGGCCGCGCTCGCACTGTGACCGCGACCAAAGATGAGACCACGATTGTCGAAGGAGCTGGCTCATCCGAGGCGATTCAAGCGCGTGTAAAGCAGATCCGAGCGCAGATCGAGGAGACCACCAGCGACTATGACCGCGAGAAGCTCCAGGAGCGCCTGGCCAAGCTGGCCGGAGGCGTTGGAGTCATTAAGGTTGGCGCTGCAACCGAGGTAGAGATGAAAGAGAAGAAGCATCGGGTAGAAGATGCGCTCTCTGCGACTCGCGCCGCCATTGAAGAGGGTATTGTGCCGGGTGGTGGTGTAACCCTGGTCGATGCCATCCCGGTGCTGGATAACGTCAAGGTTGCTGCCGGAGATGAGCAGACGGGCATCAACATTCTGCGCCGCGCTCTTGAAGAGCCGCTGCGCCAGATTGCGATCAATGCCGGTAAGGATGGCTCGGTGGTGGTCAACCACGTGGCTACCTCGCAGCGTGGGATCGGCTTCGACGCGCTGAAGGGGGAGTATGTTGATATGCTCAAGGCTGGCATTATCGATCCGGCCAAAGTCACGCGTTCTGCTCTGCAAAACGCAGCCAGTATCGCGAGCATGTTCCTGACTACCGATGCGCTCATCACCGACGCACCGGAGGAGGAGAACGCTAACGCTGCTGCCGGTGCAGGTATGGGCGGTATGGGCGGCATGGGCGGCATGATGTAGACCAGGCTTTCCACTCAAGAGAGAAGCAGAGCGGATGTAACAGCTCTGCTTCTTTAGTTGTCTTCATCTCAGCAGGTTTGGATGAGCCAGTATACTCTATATTAGAGTTTGGATACCGTCGGGACATCCTTGCTACAGGATCTGTTCACTTGGGAGCTACCAGAGCAGCTCTCGAAGAAGTAATCGGGGCACCCGGTCCGATTACTTCGCGTCCCACTTTTACCTCCTTTTGACATATGGCCCGAAGGACTGTAATGGCCTCTGTCCCGATGGTATCCTTTTTCCTTTCTCTTCTGGCTGCTGCTGCGTTTAATGCATAATCCAGACGGTTGTTCCATCAGGTGCCCAGTTATAGAGCCAGGCAGCAACATCGAGGGGAACAGAGATACATCCGTGCGATCCCCATTCCCAGCCATAGGTGGGATCGTAATGCCAGCCGTTCGTGCCAGGACCATACACAGTGTGCCACCAGGCGTCGTGAATGAAGTATCCTCCCCATCTCCATTCGAGCGCGTACTGCACGCGGGTTGGTGGATACCAGTAGGGGGAACTTTTCGGCCATGGTGAATAGAAGGTGGCCGGACTGAGTTTCCTGAAGATATGATATACACCGGTTGGCGTGGGCAGTTGGGGACGGCCGGTAGTGACTGGCGTATCAAGAAGCTCCTGACCATTTTTATAGATATACATCCACTGTTGGGATAGGCTAACCAGGATTACTTTGCCATACATATGCTTCACCAGACTGCCGTAAAACGCGGATGCCTTCATCTCGCGGGCGTCTGAGGCGTTGATGCCAGATGACCTGGCGTTGTATGCGTGGGCTATCTGTAGGTAGGCATTTCCGGGGAATGCAAGTGTGTTGAAGGATAAAAAAAGCCCCAGAAACAGAGCGCACAGCTTTGAGCAGCATAGTATCCGGTTGACTCTTTGCATACACCTCCTCCTTTAGTTAGTGGTATGAAGGTTTTCTTGTTAAACTATAGAGAAACAGGCAAAAAATACATACTGATACGAGAATAATCAGGAATTCATAAATAATCTGAAAAGAAACTGATGGTAAGCAAAGAGAAAAAAGCATGCGCCATCTGAAACTTCAGATGGCGCATGCTTCGCATTTAAAAGAGGAGGTCGGATATCGGATGCTATGCAACGGTCACGCTGATGCTATCGTAGCCTGATGCCCCGTTGGGCTGAGGTGGGGTTTCGGTTGGATTCTGGACGTTGCCTTGCATATCGATTGCACGTACAACAATGGTATAGTTACCCGGAGCTTTCGGTGTCCAGGAGATTTCCCAGAGCACCCAGGTCAGTTGCGAGAGAGGTTTTTTCAATGTGGCTATTTGCCAGGTATGGCCAGAATCGAAGCTGACATCAACCTCGCTGATCCCTTTGTTGCCGGAAAAAGCCACGCCTGCGATATAGGTCCTTTTGTGGGCAGAGACCGACGCGCCATCCAGAGGTGTATCAATGCGCGAGGTCAACAGCACGGGTGCGGCATCGCTCCAGCCGCGCTGCTGCCAGTAACCCTGGTAGTCATAGTTTACCACCTCGATCTCCGTCAGCCACTTGACATGCTTCATGCCGTAGATGCCGGGAACCAGCACGCGAGCAGGGTAACCATGGCCATCCGGCAAGGTCACGCCGTTCATACGCACGGCTACCAGCGTCGTTGGCTCCAGAGCTTTACTCAGATGGATGCTATCGGTGTAGTCGTCGTAGGCATGCAGCACAATCTTGGTCGCGCCCGCCTTCACGCCGCCCGCCTTTTGCAAGAAGGTGTCCAGACGTATGCCTTCCCAGAGGGCGTTGCTCATATAGGAGCCGCCAACCGTGTTGCTGATGCATTCCAGAGATTCGTACTGCTGCTGCATAGGCAGCGCCAGCATCTCTGAATAAGAGAGCGTATATGGATGCTCAACCAGGCCAGTGACTTTGAGGCTCCATTCTTGAGCGCTGACTGTTGGATCGGTAAAGTTCTTCGAGACGATATAAAACTGATCGTTGGGGGTAATCTCAGGCGAGAGAAACTGCACAGGCTGAATGGTGCCGTAATCGGGCTTGGGCGGTGGCGAAATCTTCGGCTGGTAGCTCTTGAGCAGTTGTGCTACCGGCACCTTTGATCCACCGCCCAGTCCCTGTGAAATAAATTCCCAGAGTCCAACGCCCACGGCTACAATGCCCGTCACAACTGCAATTTGTTTCAGCAGCGTGCGGCGAGGAGAGATCTCTTGCTGGTACCGCCGGCCGGAGTCCGTAGCTTTTTCTGCTTGAGATGCAACCAGCCAGCGTTGAGCGAAGACAAAGAGCAGGCCAAAGACCAGGCCCACGGCTGCCAGGCTGAGCAGCCCGTTCTCCAGGCCCACCGAGAGGTTTGCGCCGAAGACCCCGGAGCCAGTGAGCGGCAGCAGGATTAGCCCGGCGAAGAGCCAGAGAACAAGGGCCAGTAGCAATCCATAGCTCCAGCGTAG
>DATGKW010000106.1:0-8430 GCA_035294465.1 Ktedonobacteraceae bacterium
ATTCTCAACACCTCGGCCATCAACCGTTATCGCAAGCAGGCGACGCACCCAACCACTACTCCACTTCCGGAAGGCGAAGAATTCTATCTTTACAATCGTATCCGCGACATCAGTGGCCAGGAACTGACTGCCGGGGCCGAAGAGGAGGTCTTGAGCCATTACCTGGATGAAGATGTCTACAAAGCGCTTTACGACCTGCCGCTGAACTTTCGTATGCCGATTATTCTGGCCGATATCGAGGGACTTTCTTATAAAGAGATTGCGCAGGCCCTTAATATTCCTATTGGTACGGTAATGAGTCGGATCTCGCGCGCACGCCGCCATCTGCAACGCTCGCTCTGGGACTACGCCAAAAGCCGGGGCTATATCTCCGCCGGGCCAGCCGAAACCACAAAAGAGGCTGTCGGCACATCCCAGGATACACAGCCCGGCGAGTCCTCACCAAAGGGTACAGAGTCAGTGTAGAACGCGTCCCGACTATCCCGCGAAGTGTACGCCCTGCTGGCTTGCCCGCGCTTTACCGCCCACCACGAGCGAGCAGGGGAACCGTCTCGTTGGTCAGGCCCTGAGATACAGGCGCGCGCTGCAGAGTAAAAGAGAACGTGCTTCCTTCGCCGGGAATACCGCGACTCTCCACCCACAAGCGCCCCCCCATCGCTTCTACCAGGCGTTTGCTAATATAAAGGCCCAGACCAGCGCCGCGCACAGGGCTATTCACATCTCGTTCCAGGCGCACAAAACGCTCAAAGAGCCGTTGCTGCTCTTCAGGCGGGACCCCTCTGCCATAATCGCGTACCGAGACCTTGACCAGCCCTTGCCCTTGCAGCGCGAGAATTTGAATAGTGGTACCGGCGGGCGAGTACTTAAGGGCATTACTGACCAGGTTCAGGAGGATCTGGCGCAAACGTACTTCGTCAGCCAGTACGTAAAGGCCGGGAGAGATTGCCAGGTTGACCTGGCGCTGCTCACGTGTTGTAACGGATTCCAGGATCTCCAGCACATGGTGAACCGAAGAGGAAAGCTCGACTGGCGTCAGACGAAGGCGCTCCGTCTCCATTTGCAGGCGGCTGGCATCCATGATATTCTCTACCATCAGCGCTAACTCATCGCAGCCGCGGCGGGCCTTCTGAAGAAACTCTGTGCGCGCCTGCGCGGAAAGTGCGTCGCTATAGTCATTCAGCAACTCGATATAGCCCTGGATTGCCGTGAGGGGCGTGCGCAATTCATGCGAGGCAGTTACAATAAACTGATCTTTGAGTATATCCAGTTCCTTCTGGCGTTCATAGGCCGATCTCAGAGCAATGGTAATCTGAGCATTCTCCATCGCGGCCGCGCATTGGCGGGCGAACATGACCAGAATGCGCTTCTCCTCTAATGAGAAAGCCCGCGGGCGTCCGAAAGAGAGCAAGAGCACCCCCAGACGTCGCTGCCCCTTACACAGAGGCAACCAGGCAAACGGCACACCAGACAGGTGAGCCAGGCAGCTCGGTATCTGCTTTGGGCGGAAGAACGGCGTAACCTGGTTATTGTCATCCTGAAACCAGGCGGACCAGTCATGCTCCTGCAACTGCCCTATCCAATCCCGCTGCACAAGAGAAGGCCCTTGCCCGACGTGTACTACCCGATGCAAGACGACGCGCTCCGGTATGTAGAGCCAGATCTCAGCAGCTCCCTGCATAGCTTCGGCCGCGACGGTGGCATAGGCGGTTGCTGCCTCCTCTATTTGCAGATACGTGCGCTCCAGGCGAGCGCTGGCGGCGTACAGGGCATTGAGTACCGCAACATGCCTGCTGGCCTGGACATACAGGCGTGCGGTTTCCAGCATCGAGGAGAAACGCGCTAAAAGCAGATGAATAAACTCGAAATCGGGGCCAGCATACCTCTGACCATCACCACGCTCACCCAGGCAAAGCACCCCAATCATTTTGCCCTGCGCGCGCACAGGCACCAGCAGCGGATCAACGCCTTCCAGCGGGCTTGTCACCAGGTAACGCGAGAGACCAGCCGGGCAACCGCGTTCAGCATCAAGGGCCTCGTGTAAGAACAGCGGACGCCGGGCCAGATCTACGCGCTGAATAACCGGGTGTCTCGCCTCTACAAGATCAACGCTCCCCTTACCGAATAGCTGCGTAAAACCCGCCAACTGCCAGAGGAGCTGCCCGCGCATCACCCGTTGAGAGCGATATGTTTCAAGGGCAGGGGCGAGGTGATAATACCCTGTCTGCTCATCCAGCACGTAGAGGCAAACTTCCTGTGTCTCAAATGCCTGCATTGTAGCCAGTAAGAGCATTTCGGCGGCTTTATCCAGATCAAAGGTCTCACGGCTCAACAGTTCGGGGCGCTGCATATGCAGGTGGTAGCGGCGAAACTCCGGGAAGAAGAGCCGCTCCGTCGTGAGACGCGCCAGCCACCAGGTTAACGGACCCAGCAGCGCCATGATCGCGGTTACTACGATGACGTGTTGCAACCCCAGGTGAGAAGCATAGAAAGCCATGCCGCTTAAGGCTACCACCAGGTACCCAAGCACGGCCAGGCCAATCGTTCCGGCTGCCCAGGCGACCGCGCGGCGAATATAGAGATCAAAAATCAAAATCTGGTAACGCAATACCGAGTAGCCCAGCGCGAGGGGCAAAAGCAGCAGTGGCAGGGAACTCCAGCGGCCATCTACTGCGTAGCGCCTCAGTACATTCAGCACCTGGGGCAAAACCGTCAGGAAGAGAACCGGCGCACAGGAGAGAAGCACGCCGATCACAAAGAGGAGGAATTGCTGGCGGGCACGCAGATCGCGGGCGCGAGCGTAGGACCCGATAATCGTGAGGAGGATACAGGCCAGCACCAGGAGATAATAGTAATTGACAAACACATTCAGCCAGCCCGGCGGCTGCATAGCCAGCGCGTCCCTGATCACAGCATAGACAGTGACCAGGCCGGCGCAGATCAGATGCGCCCCAATATAGAGTCCTAGCAATCCTCGTCTGTAGCGAGCGCGGGGATCTTCCTGCAACCTGACTCTTAGCGCCGCCAGGTAGTCATAGGGAAAAATGAGCAGGAGAATTGCAAAAGAGGCCAGGGCGACCACGACGCTGATCCTGCTAGCAGCAGCAAACGGCGTCTCGCGCGCGCCGCCGGCCGTCTCGTTGGCAAAGGTCATGGCCATCGCCAGTGAAAAGCAAAAGAGCAGGTGAGCCACGCGCCTCTGGTGCGCGAACAGCCAGACCAGACTTCCCACAGCCAGGTAGACCAGCGCGGTCAACGCGGAAAAGCCAAACTGTGCCAGGTTCATAGAGGTCAGGTTATTTCCCTGTGGAAATAAATTGAGTGCGTTGATCGCCAGCAAAAGCACACACAGGCAAAAAACGATCGATATCAGCAGCCAGCGCCAGAGGCGCTGGCGCCTTCCGCGTGCGAGACGCATACTTTCCCTCCCAACATTCCCATCTTACCGCTTTTTGCCCTCCACAGCCGCCCCGTCGTCGAAGCCCAGAATCTGGCATACAGCCGGAGAGACAGGCTTGCCGCCGGTGAGCATATGCAAACAGTCCCTGGCGCGCTCGCGATAGAGCAGGGCAACGCCCCAGGTAGTGAGAATCCCCTCACGCAAAACACGGGCGTATTTCGCGCGCGTCTCCTCTGAATGGACAGCCATCTGCGGGAGAGATGCGTCAAACCCTCCGGCATCCGGCGCGCGCGCCGTGCGCAGCGAGTGAGCTGCCAGCACCACCGGCAGCGTTTTCTTGCCGCGCGCGAGGTCCGATTTCTGGCTGGAAGCCGGTTGCTGGAGCACAGAAGAAAGATCGTGCGCATCATTATCCAACTGGGCTGCGATGCCTAGCAAACGACCCATCTCTGCGCACTGCTCGATCTGTGCCTCCTCAACGCCCGCGCACAACGCTCCCAGGCGGCAGGCCAGGCTGAGCAAAGCGCCGGACTTGGCTGCTGCGATTTCAATGCACTCCTCCCTGCTCAGTTCGCATGCCGCGCGCCGTTCTGCCAACAAATCCCGCTGCTGCCCACCCGAAGCTCGCAGCAGCGCATGCTGCACGCAATCCAGCAGGCGAGCGGATTGAGCAGGATCGCTGCCCTTCTCTATCGGCGCAAGCAGAATGCGCTGAACCAGGAAAGCCAGAGCCAGAGCCACGTTCAACACGCGCGCGACCCCCAGGCGCTCAACGAGCGGCGTTCTATCCTCGTCCATTCCATCGTCAAAGAGATCGGTCGAGCAGACAAGGCATTCCATCGCCAGGGCAGCAGCACAGGCGGTATGACCTGACTCAGCGCCGGCGCGCAACTCGCCGGCCAGGTAGAACGGCAAGAGCGCCCAGCGCCCATCGAGTGGGGACGCGGGTCGATGGAGCAGCTTGCCCTCCATCTCCAACGCCGCAAGCATATCCTCGCGCAAAGCAGGCTCTATATCATCCAGAAAGGTCAGAAGCTGTTCGCCCAGCAAACGCCGAGCAGCTTTTAATTCCATCGCTACAGGCATCGCAAGCACCGCACCACGATTCCAGAACGTCTATGCATGCCACCATTTCTCTGGCGAATCCAGGAATGTGTCGAACGCGAGAGATGGCACCAGGCGAAGAAGAACCTGGGCCACACGCGGGGAAAACGCCGAGCGCATCACCACTCCCGCAGGATCGCTGGCCAGCTCACGCTGCGCAGCTTCATCGGTCATGACGAGGTGGACAAATTCCTGAATCTCCTGTTCTTCCATACAATGCCATCCTTCTTGAGCCAAAAATACGCCCAAAATCGCAAAGACAAGAAATAGAGTGCAAGGAGAAGATTGTCCTGTTCGCATCTTTTTGCGAGCAAACATCTTCCTCTACCGATTTATCCCTCGGCCCTGCACTATACATTGTACTCATCCGAACAAATATATCCTGCTCACCAGGATTTAGCCCGCCGGGTCATCGGGCTGGCGCTCTCGCTGACTTGATGCCTGGTTCGGCTCCGCGTTAGAATCGATCAAACTCCATGATTTTCCAGGTATCGCCCCGCTTGAGTAAGAAGAAGCGGACGATATATGGCTGCGCGCCTCGCCTCAGCTTGATCGTGTACCTGGCACCCCACCCATTCAGGCTAAACGCCCGCAGGGTATAGTCGCTAATTCGCCCTTGCTCATCATCATATGCCTGCGCACGCCGGGCGAACCAGGACTCGGCGTCCGGTTCGTTCTGGCCTGTCATGATCGCCGGGTCGAGATACTGAAAGGCGGCGGCATAATTCTGGTTGGCCAGGGCCATAAGGTAGTTTTCGATGACGGCAGCAGACTTGACGTTGCGAAAAAATCGGAGCTGGACCAACCCCACCAGCACAAAGATCAGGCCCGTTCCCCACCCACCCGCAGTGATCGCGAAGAAGAAGCCAAACCCACGAGGGATAAAGAAGCCAAGCAGAAGCGCAATCAGCGCTCCTACCACGACCAGGAAAGCTCCCAGGCCGACAAAGATTTTCCCCATCATCCCCATAGGGTCGATTTTTCTCTGTTGAGGTGTCAAAGAGCCGGCAGCGCCCTCTAGCTGCGCGGATTGAGACAATTCATATCCCTGGCTAGAAAACGGTCCCTGAAATTCTGATGGCATACGTACCCTCCGCTCTTCTTTTGTTTTCATCTACAACGGCTCCTTTTGTTCTACGTAACAAGTGATCCTAAAGTTCGTTGTTTTCGCGGTCTTTCCTCTCAATGTGGATAGCACCGCACTGTAGAGCGTGAACACTCATAACCGATCATAGTCTTCTTGTGAGTTCTGTAACCTATACTTTTTCTTGAAGTGATGCTTTAAAAGGTCGAGCTATGCCACACAGGCCAGCGACCAGCGCGTAGATACCTGTGAAAGGCTTGATCCTGGCATTCACTATGAGAGAAATGGTTCAGGATGAACGGTTTTCCTGAAAAGAGGACATCATTCTGAGCCAGAGGGGAAGATTTTTGGGCCCTCCACTTGCCAGTTTGAAAGGAGCACTCATGCAAGCACCCATTGTAGTAACCCCTCGCAGGAGCAAAGATAGTCGCGATGAAGAGAAAGCTGAAGGTACAGAGCAGCGTAAACTACGTGCCAGCAGCTATACGATTTTCGTGGATCTTCCCGATACTAGCGAGGAGATGCTCCTGGTACATGGATATACCGGAGCATACGATCTTGTTTCGCAAAAGGTTGCCACCTATATCCGTTCTTTGGAGGTCAGACGCCCTCCCAAACCGCTCTATGGTGTCTGGACGCCCGCTCCCCCGATTGATGGAGAAGTCGTGACCCCCTCAGAGCCAACCATTGACTTGCTCAAACGGCGGGGATATCTGACGGAGAAAACGGTCGAAGAAGAGGAAGCTTTCTTCGTCAAGATTGCCAATGCCTATCACGCAAGGGCGCTCCGCTCCGCCCCTACCTACGTTTTGATGCCCACATACGATTGCAACCTGCGTTGCGCTTACTGCTTCCAGGATTACATGCGCACGAACCCGGCCTATCACCATCTTCTCCACGCGATGAGCAAACCGACTATCGACCGCATTGTCAACGGTATGCTCGATATTGAGACGAATCATGATGTGCCTCCAGCGGATGAGTATACGCGCAACGTCGGGTTTTTCGGCGGGGAACCGTTGCTGGCGCGCAATCGCCCCGTGATCGAGTACATTATTGAAAAAGTGCGCAGCATTGGCAAAGCCAGCTTCTGGGGAGTCTCCAATTTCACCGAGCTTGACGCTTATGAGGACCTGCTCGGCCCCGATTGTATCAAGATGCTTCAGGTCACAGTGGATGGTCCCGCGCTCGAACACAACAAACGCCGTATCTATGCCGATGGAAGTGGCTCGTTTGAGCAGATCGCAAAAAATATCTCGATGGCGCTTGAGCGGGGCGTACAGATCAATATGCGCATGAACATTGATCGCATCAATATCGAGTATCTGCCAGAACTGGCTGAGGAGATTATCGCCAGAGGTTGGGACAAATATCCGTACTTCTCAGCGTATACCGCGCCTATCCACGCCGCAAACGAAAACGTCAGCGTCAAAACAACGTTCGATTCGTGGGCGCTCGACAAAGCGCTCAATGAGAAGCGTCTCCAATATCCGGCGATGCGGGTCATACGCCGGCCAGATGATCCCCTCAAGGACATGGCTCAGCGCTTGATTGAGCAGCAAGGTCAGCCGTTCTTGCACGCGCAGTTCTGCGGCGCGCACGCCAGTATGTACGTCATTGATTCATTTGCCAATGTCTATGCATGCTGGGAGCGCACCGGCGACCCATCGATCCGCATCGGGCATATTACTCCTCAAGGGAAATACGAGGCTGAGGCGAATCTGAACCAGATGTGGCGCAGTCGCAATGTGACGACCAATAAGATTTGCCGCCAGTGCCGCTATGCCATGAACTGCGGAGGCGGGTGTGCAGTACGCACCAAAGGCGGGGGCGAAAATATCTTCTCCAACTTCTGTGATGGATATGCCGCCCGCTATCGCGCCAGCGTCGCGGAAGCCTATCTGGCGCACAAAGCTGGCATCAAGCTGGCAGATCAGATAGAGAACGTCTGCGATCTCTAGGCTCCTTTGGATGAAGAGAAGAAAGGAAAAATGGATGATGTATTCCAAGCATACCCCGCAAGGGAAAGATGAGAATCAGCAGGAGATCCGGATATTAACGCTCAAGGATCTGGATGTAGCCGAGCTGGAAACGCGCCTGGAACTGGCCAGTATGCTGCCGGCTGATTGCTGGTCGAATAGCTGCAGCGGAGATGGCTGCTCAGGGAACGCGTGTTCTGGCAATGGCTAAGCCGCTTTGCAGTACAGTTGGCCGGGACCGTGTGTTCCGGCCAGGAGCGTGCGGCACGCTTTGCCGCGAGATAACGAAAGGGGAAAATGGATGACACATTCCAAGCCTGATCCAGGAGAAAAAGCTGAGGGCAAGCCAGAGATCCAGATGCTCAGCCTGTACGACCTGGATATCGCTGAGCTGGAAGAGCGCCTGGAACTGGCCAGCGTGCTCCCGGCTGATTGCTGGGTAGATAGCTGTGGCGCGCAAGCCTGTGCCGGGAATGGCTGTCCAGCTAATGCTAGCTAAGCAGGTCTTCGGAGAGGAAATATCTTCTCTCCCTAAACCGGTGCGTTGTGCCGGCTGACCTTTTAGCACATTTTGCCGGAATACGGTGTTCCGGTAAAAAGCGCGCGGCACGCTTTGCCGCGAGATCAAGAAAGAAAGGAAAGAACAGATGACGTATTCCAATCGTTCCCCGCTGGGGAAAGGTGAGAACCAGCCAGAGATCCAGATGCTGGCTATGTACGATCTGGATATCGCTGAGCTGGAAGAGCGCCTGGAACTGGCCAGCATGCTCCCGGCCGATTGCTGGACCAACGGTTGCGGCGGCAACGCCTGTGCCGGCAACGGCTGCGCAGCTAACGCCTGTAGCAGCAACGGCTAATTGGAAGAG
>DATGKW010000107.1:0-13829 GCA_035294465.1 Ktedonobacteraceae bacterium
AACCAGAATCAGGCCGGTGGTGGTCCAGGATAAATTTGAGGCCGATACTGCCGCCATAGTCGATGATCTTGTCCATAATCTGCAAGCCGGTGGTCAATCCTTCCAGATCGGTATTGATGGGGCCATTCTGTCCATAGAAGCTGATGCTATTCGGCGTGCTCCCAGGATCGAAAAGCTGATCTGAGAAGGGCAGGCGGATAGTATTGTAGCCTAGACTCGCGATCTGGTTGAGCATGTCTTTATAGTCGCGAGACCAGAGGCCATGAGCTACATAGTTGGGTGTTTCAAACCCAAACCAGTTGACGCCCGCAATGCGCACCGGCTGGTTGTTGCTGTCGAGAATCTGGCTGCCGCTGGTATGCCAGTAGCCAGCGCCGAGACTGTTCTGAGCATGGACCGGGTGCGGGTGAGAGACGACAGGGGAGAGAAAGAGGAAAGGAACAATGAGCAGAAGACCAATTAACGGAATGAGTAGCCTGCTCCAACGCGGCAAACTGAAAGCTTTCCTTGCAATGACTTCATGTCTGTTGTGCCTCCATGAAACGAGATGAAACGTTACGGTAAAAAGTACCCAGAAACATGTTGCTTGTCAAGCCTCATCCACACCTAGATCAGATATCCTGGCCGGCCTTCTGCCTCTGGAAGCATTTGGATGCACCAGTATACTGAATAGCAAAAGCAGCGAGCGAGGCAAGCAAGAAAAGCGGGACCTGGGAGCCGTTCTGAAGGGGCAACGCCGGTTGAAGAACGTTGTTCCGAATCAGGATAGCATCTGTTTGCTATCTGTCCAGTTCTTTTTCCAGTTCCGCGATGACGAATGCTATGGTATCCTGTATTGGCTTGTGGAAGGTGGCCCCGGCAGCGCGGGCATGCCCGCCGCCCTCCCCGCAGCTCAGGCGGCAGCAGATCTCTGCGGCGTTGTAGGGATCAGCAGTGCGCAGGCTCAGGCGAGTGATATCCGGCTCGTCGTAGCTTCTGAAGAAGGCAGCGATCTGGACCCCGGCGATATCGCGCAAGGTACTGGCGCTACCGTCGTCCATTTCTGGTGTGGCTTCGCATCTGGCCAGCGTTTCGCCTGTGACCCAGGACCAGATCAGGCGCCCGTCGCAGCTGGTGCGCGCCTGCTCGATCACCGCTGCTTGCAGCCGCGCTTGAGCCAGGGGGCGTTCACGAAAAATAGGCCGCACGATTGTTTGGGGAACGGCTCCGTGCCGCAAGAGTTCGGCGGCAACTGCCAGGCTGCGCGCGGTCGTATTGGTATACTGGAACGAGCCGGTATCGGTAATCAGGCCGGTTAACAGGCAGAGCGCGGCCTCCTCTGGTAAAGGCAAGCCTGCCTGTTGTTGAAAGAGGACGAGGATCTCCGCGGTGGCTGCTGCGGTGGGATCGATGATGTTGACCTGCCCGCAGCCAGGGCTGTCAAGGTGATGGTCGATGTTAAGGATACGCGCCCGATCCAGGAAGGCACGATGCTGCTCGTGCAGAGCGCCGAATCGGTAGAGATGGTTGGCGTCGAGCGCGATTACCAGGTCAACATCTTCATCGCCCAGGCTCTGCGCGACCGTTTCGATGCCCGGCAAGAAGGCCAGATTTTTGGGTGCAGGATCTGCGCAGGCCGGAATACAGCTTTTGCCTAGCGTTCTCAAGATGTGCGCCAGGCCCAGGGCCGAACCGATGCAATCACCGTCCGGGCGCTCGTGGGCGAGGAGAGCAATGCGCCGCGCCGGCGCAATCAGGTCTACAGCCTGCTGCACCAGCGCGGCATCTAATTGTGTATCCAGTGCGGAGTTAGTCTGACTCATGGATAACCTCGTGATTGTTTTGTGCTTGTATATTCCCTGACTCAGCAGCCTGACCCGAGGCCGACTCTGGCACCAGCTTGCGGATCAGGCCCAGGACGTGCGCCCCTTGCTCAATTGAGTTATCGAGCTTGAAGACGATTTCGGGCATGAAGCGCACAGTCAGCCGCCCGGCCAGCTCGCGGCGAATAAAGCCTGTGGCATGGCGCAACGCCTCTATCGTGTTCTGCTTCTCCTCACTTTCCCCCATGACGCTTACGTAGATTTTGGCGTGGCGCAGATCGCCGCTTACTTCAACATGGGTAATGCTGGCAAAACCGACACGAGGGTCCTTGACGCGGGTGCGCAGCAGATCGCTGACTTCAACCGCGATCTGCTCGCCCAATTTTTCCTGCCTATGTGGATTCGGCATACCTTTGCCCTCCAAACAGCGCTACGGGAGCTTATGCTCCTGGTTTCACTTTTTCCTGGGTAAATGCCTCGATCACATCGCCGATCTCGAAGTCGGAGAAGTCTTCGAGCAGGACGCCGCATTCGTAGCCGCTCAGCACCTCGCGCACATCTTCCTTGCCACGCCGTAGCGAGGCTACTTTGCCTTCGTAGATCTTCGCTTCTTTGCGCAGCACTCTGGCCTGTGATGAGCGTGAGAGCTTGCCGTCCAGTACGCGGCAACCAGCGATCACGATGTTTTTGCCTGCCTTGAAGGTCTGTTGAACCTCCGCGTGACCTTCGATTACTTCCTGGAAGGTCGGCTCCAGCATGCCCGTCAACGCGGCCTGAATGTCATCGGTCAGTTTATAGATGATATTGTAATAGCGAATATCCACGCCTTCCTTCTGGGCCATGCGTTGAGCCGCGCCATCGGCCTTGACGTTAAAGCCAATGATGATTGCGCCGGAGGCAGCAGCCAGGTGAACATCGGTCTCGCTGATGTTGCCCACGCCCTCGTGGATCAGGCGAACTTTGATATTCTCTTCGCTGATTTTGCTCAGGGCGTTCTTGATGGCCTCTGCGGACCCCTGCACGTCGCATTTCAGGATGATGTTCAGTTCCTTGACTTTGCCTTCCTGCATCTGCATGTAAAGCGTGTCGAGGCTGACCTGACCAAGCGGCATGCTTTCGTTTTTGCGCTGTTCGGCAACCCTGGCGGCAATCTGCCTGGCGGTGCGCTCATCCGGCACGACCTCCAGGCGGTCGCCAGCCTGCGGTACTTCGGGCAGGCCCAGAATGCTGACGGGCGTGCTCGGCGGAGCCTTCATGACACGTTTGCCGCGATCATTGATCATCGCGCGCACCTTGCCGGCCATCGAGCCGACGACAATGGTATCACCCATTTTCAAGGTGCCCTGCTGAATCAGGACGGTCGCGGTCGGGCCGCTGCTCTTCTCCAATCTGGCCTCGATGATGACGCCGGTCGCCGGACGGTTCGGATTCGCCTTGATATCTTGCAGTTCAGCCACCAGCAGGATCATTTCCAGCAATTCGTCGATGCCTGTACCGCGTCGAGCCGAGACGGGAACGCAGACAACATCACCGCCGTATTCCTCGACGACCACGCCGATCTCCGCCAGTTGCTGCTTCACACGATCCGGGTTGGCATCGGCCTTATCGATTTTATTCAGGGCAATGATAATCGGCATTTTCGCAGCCTGGGCGTGATCGATGGCCTCGCGCGTCTGCGGCATTACCCCATCATCTGCTGCAACCACGATGACCGCGATATCTGCGACCTGCGCCCCGCGAGCGCGCATGGCCGTAAAGGCTTCGTGGCCTGGAGTATCCAGGAACGTGATTTTCTTGTCATTAATCTCGACCTGGTACGCGCCGATATGTTGAGTAATACCGCCAGCTTCGCCAGCAGCCACCTTCGTTTTGCGAATCGTATCCAGCAGGGTTGTTTTGCCGTGATCGACGTGTCCCATGATCGTCACGACCGGCGGAATAGGCACCAGATTGCCCTCGTAGCGCGTGCCCAGGATAGCTTCTGCGGTCAGGCCCTCCATTCTGCGCTGCACGGCCGGCGCGACTGTTAGCTCGCTCTGGGAAGGCTCAAAGCCAAGATCCTGCGCAACCAGAGCGGCCTTGTCATAATCGACCACCTGGTTAATGCTCGCGAAAATGCTGTGCTTGATCAGTCCGCGAATAACTTCATTAGGAGTGACCTGGAGAAGTGCGGCCAGATCTTTGACGACGATCTGCGGCGGAATTGAGATAGGGCCGGTGGGTTTCTCTTTGATCGCGGCGAGCCGTCGCTCGTGTGAACGCTGTGATGTGCCGGGCCGTCCGCCGTTTCTACCTGGCCCGCCATGCTGCCCCGGACGCGTGACCCCGCCAGGCCCACCATGTCTGGCAGCCGGGCGCGGACCCGCGCCTCCATGTACCGGGCCGCCTGCGGTGCGAGGGCCGGCGGGGCGCGATGGGTGCGTCGACGCGCTTGAAGTGCTGGCTGGACGCGCCGGGCGAGTTGACGCACCAGCGCTTCCGGCGGGGCGCGGCGCGTGGTTGGGCGTGCCGGAAGTGCTGCCATTGCCATTATGCTGAGGGGAGGGTACGGTTGCCCGCGTGGCGCTGGCCTGTCGAGGAGCGCTCTCCTCGCTTCTGCCGGCTATAGCCTCCTGGCGCGCGCTGCTACCCTCCCCGCTTTTGCCTGCTCCGTTTTCTTCACCCTTGCTCGCAGTGGTACTCCGGCGAGTGGCCCGACTCCTGGTTGAGGTTGCCGGCGCGGCCTCAGCGGTTTTCTCGCTGGCTTTCGCAGACGAGTCCGTGCTCTCATCGCCGGCCTTCTCTTTAGCTGCGCGTACACGCGGGGTAGAACTGCGAGTACGCGAGGTAGCGGGCCTGGCCTCCTGCTCAGAACTGACCGTCGCGGTGCTCTCTGTTTTTTGACGTGTTGACCGGCTCCGCATGTTGGCCGGCTTCGCCTGCTCCTGGACCTCAGGAGTTTCGGATGTATCTTTCATAGTAAATGTGGCAAGTACCCGCACCTTCAAGGTGTGGGAGGAATGCCCTCCTCCTTTCGTGTTCTGCTTCTTCTCAGTGGATGTGTTGACAGGTGCTTTGCCACCTGGTATCCCTCTTCCAGCCTCGCCGGCGGCTCATCTGGTCGCACGCGGCAAGCTGCCGGAAAGCTCTCTTCACAGCCACAAAAAAGGACTGTCGCACCCCCACAGGGGGATGGACAGACCCTCTCGTTGGTGCAGTGCCAGGCATTTACCGTCTGCTCTCTGACGTGAGGCTATGTTCTTAGTTCATAGCTGTCGCTCCGCAAACCTTGCCATAACTGCCCTCCGAACGGGGGGCTGTGCCTCTAATAAGAGAAGAGATAACGTAACTCATATCTTTACTAATACGTTCATAATGATAAGAAGACCGCCCTGCACCTCGGCTCTCGCGTGGTGAAGCTGGTCCACTCTCAATACTCGCAAGCTCCCCAAGAAAGGGACGTGCTGCGGTGGGAACGTTGCTACCCCACCGCCGGTGCATTTTTCGCATGGCCTCGACAGCGTTATTGAATGGAAATCGAGGGATGTTTTATGCGTACATTAGTATAGCACACAACGCACATTGAAACAAGTTTTAGATTTCTTTACTCTACCATTGCCCGCCTGACCTCGATAATCTGGTCGCGCAGTTGAGCGGCTTTCTCAAATTCAAGCTGTTTGGCGGCAGCACGCATCTGCGACTCCAGCTCTTTGATCAGCCGCAACGCCTCCTCTTTGGGAATGCCGCTCAGTATGCCTGAGGCAGCCTGGGCATCGGCTCCTTCGGTCGCGCCGCTCATCGCTTTGATGCGCTCAGAAAGGGTCTTGACATCTTTCTTGATGCCACGCGGAGTAATCCTGTTGCGCTCGTTATAGGCTGTTTGCAGGCGGCGGCGGCGGTTCGTCTCGTCGATGGCTCGCTGCATCGAAGATGTGATGGTATCGGCGTACATGATGACGCTGCCCTCGATATGGCGCGCGGCCCGCCCGATAGTCTGAATCAACGAGCCTTCGGAACGCAGGAATCCCTCTTTATCCGCGTCGAGGATCGCAACCAGCGAAACTTCCGGCAGGTCCAGCCCTTCACGCAGGAGATTAATGCCCACGACCACATCGTAGACGCCCAAGCGCAGGTCGCGCAGGATGTCTACACGCTCGATGGTGTCGATTTCTGAATGCAGGTAATGGACTTTGACATTTAGCTCCTGCATATAATCGGCCAGATCCTCGGCCATCTTTTTGGTCAGCGTCGTCACCAGCACGCGCTGGCTCTTCTCAACGCGCTTGCGAATCTCCGCTAGCAAGTCATCGATCTGGCCCCTGGTCGGCCGGACACTGATTTCGGGATCGAGCAGGCCGGTTGGGCGAATCACCTGTTCCACGACGGCTTCGCTCTGTTCGTATTCATAGGGTCCAGGCGTGGCAGAGACAAAGATGGCCTGGTTGATCTGTCGCTCAAACTCGTCGAAGGTCAGGGGACGATTGTCCAGCGCAGAGGGGAGACGGAAACCATAATCGACCAGCACTTGCTTGCGCGAGCGGTCGCCCGCGAACATGCCGCGTACCTGTGGCAGCGCGACATGCGACTCGTCCACGACCAGCAGGAAATCTTCCGGCAGGTAGTCCATCAGCGTCCAGGGCTGCTCTCCGGCTGCGCGGCCCGCCAGGTGGCGCGAATAGTTCTCCACACCTGAACAGAAGCCCGTCTCGCGCAGCATCTCGATATCGAAGTTCGTGCGCTGCTTCAAACGAGCCGCCTCCAACAGCTTCCCTTCGGCCTCCAGTTCCTCCAGCCGCTCCTGTAATTCTTTCTCGATGGCTTCAATGGCGGCATTCAAACGCTGCTGGGTTGTCACCCAGTGCTTGGCCGGATAGATGTCCAGGCGCTGGCGCTGGCCCAGGACCTCGCCGGTCAGCGGATCGATCTCGGTCATGCGCTCGATCTCGTCTCCGAAGAATTCGACGCGCACCGCAACATCTTCGTATGCTGGAAAAATCTCCAGCACATCGCCCCGCACGCGGAAACGCCCGCGAATGAAATTGGCATCGTTGCGCTCGTACTGGATGTCGTTCAGGTGGCGCAGGATCTTATTACGGCGCTGCTCCTCGCCCACTTTCAAGGTCAGGACGACCTCGCCGTACTCTTCGGGGCTGCCAAGACCATAGATGCAGGAGACCGAAGCCACGATCAGCACGTCGCGTCGCTCAAACAGGCTGCGCGTTGCCGACAGACGCAGCTTCTCAATCTCCTCGTTCAGCATACTCTCTTTTTCGACGTAGGTATCTGTACGAGCAATATATGCTTCTGGCTGATAATAATCGTAGTAGGAGACGAAATATTCAACCGCGTTATTGGGGAAGAACTCTTTATATTCGCTGAACAACTGAGCCGCCAGGGTCTTGTTCGGCGCCAGCACCAGCGTCGGCTTCTGCACCTGTTCGATAATTTTGGCAACTGTATACGTTTTGCCGCTGCCCGTCACGCCCAGCAGTGTTTGTTTGCGATAGCCCTTGCGCAATCCCTCCACCAGCTTAGCAATGGCTTCTGGCTGGTCTCCCGTTGGTTCAAACGGTGCTTCAACTTTAAACTCTGGCATATCTCGGTCTTCCTCTTCGTCTGTTCCCCGTCCGGGTCGTATAGAATATTCTTTCCAATAACTCTTTATTATATCATACGCTTGTTGGGGTTAGCTTCTGAAACGAGCCGGGAAACTTCTCGATTTGTTACAATAGAAAAGGATGCGTTCAGGATAGCCTTCTCCAACTCGCTTTCAAAGGACAACCAATGTCAATTCTACAACCAGTTCTTACAAGCAAACCGCTCGGCCTGGCATTCGATATTGATGGCACGCTCAGCCCGATTGCCCCGACCCCCGGCGAGGCCAGGCTCTACCCCGGCGTTGCGGAAACGCTGGAGCGGCTCAAGAAACACGCGCACATCGCGATCTTGACGGGACGCGCCGTTGAAAATGGGGCGGCGCTGGTCAATGTCGAAGGGCTGACTTACATCGGCACGCACGGAGCGGAATGGAGCGAGGGTTTGCCCACGAACCATCATGTGCAGATCAGTAATGAGGCCCTGGCGTATATCAAACCGGGACAGGAACTACTCGACCTGGCGGAAAAGCGGCTCGCGCATCTGCCAGGCGTCTTTGTCGAACGCAAACGCCTGGGCGGAAGTGTGCATTACCGTCTCTCGCCCGCGCCTGAATCGGCCAGGCAGAAAATCCTGGATGCGCTGCAAGAACCGGCTCGCGTGGCCCACTTTCTCTTGAGCGAAGGCAAACGGGTGGTTGATCTCAAGCCGGCCATCCCTCTCAACAAGGGAAAGGCCCTGAGAAGCTTCGTCTGGCGTTTTTCTCTCAAAGGCGTGCTGTTCGCGGGCGATGACCGCACCGATCTGGACGCGGTCCTGGAAATCGCACGTCTCAAGCAAGAAGGCGTTCAGGCTGCCGCGATTGTCGTGCAGGCCGCAGATACGCTGCCTGACCTTCTGGAACACGCCGATATCGTTGTGCAGGGGGTTGAGGGTATGGCCCGGCTTTTACGCGAGATTGCGAAGCAGTGCTAGCATGCGACCGGTCCATGTAGTGCTTCTCTGAGAGCCTTGCTCGACGATCTCAGATGATGGGATGTATTTCCTATTGACGAGGGCCCAACCAATTGGGCGCGGGGAAACCAGCAGAAAAAACGTCTGTGGACCAGAGAAACTACGATCCGGCTCCCACAGGGCGAGACTCTGACCAAACGAGTACATACCTCCCCAGGCAGGAGAAGAACCAGGATCGGTCTCTCCTTCCCTTTTTCCTGATTTCGGTCCCAGAGACCCCCCCGGATATGGATGCTCGGGGAGAGTTCTCATCGCTACCTCAAACTCATACCGCGCTGACCGGGGCATTGAAACAATAACTGATATCAATATATTTCGCTTTGTGATTTGTCTCTTCGTCTATGATATATGTATGGATGACAAGAGGCATGTATGAAAACGTGGATATATCCATGAGTCCATTTTCCTCCTTTAAGATAGAGGTGGGTTGGTACGAATTTCTCGTTGATGTGAGTGTTTGTGTGTGCCAGATTGCCTGGGGCACTTCCGGCAAGAAGTGTCTCAGGCAATCTTTTTTGGCCGACCCGGCCCACGTCAGGCAAAGGCGTAGAATTCGTCGATAGACCACCAGCTACCCGTGCTGGCGGTCAGCACGACCTTCACGTAACGGGCCGATTGCTGCGAGAAGGTGATGACGGTGTAGCCGCTACTACCCTGGCCACTGGCTATGGGACCGCCCCAGGTGCTGCCGTCGTTGGATACGTAGACCTGGTAGCCGCGCGGATAGTCGCCTCCGCTGAAGCCGCAGTCCAGGGCGATACTACTAAAGCTCTGCACTTTTGCCATGTCAACCTGGAACCACATGCCAGGGCTTTGTGGCTGGCCAGTTGACCAGCGCGTGTTGAAGTTGCCATCAAGCGCGTTGGACGGAGGCTCGCCGTTGTTCGAGACCGAAGCAGTGGCGCTCCAACCGGTGCGATCCAGCGGCTGCGGATTCGCGGACGGTACTCCATAGACATTGAACTCGTAGAGCGACCACCAGTTTCCCGCGCTACCAATATCGACTACTCTGATAAAACGGGCTAATTGCGGGGCGAAAGAGATGTTGATCACCTGGTAATCACGCATGTAAGAGCCGTTGCCCTGGCTGTTGTCGTCGCCGCTGGCGATGCTCTCACCCCAGTTCGCGCCATCGAGCGAGGTAAAGACCAGATAGGCATGTGGATAGTCGCCAGCGCTGGTTCCGGCGTCCAAGCTGATCGCGTTAATGGTGCGAGGTATGATCATATTTACCTGGAACCACAGGCCGGGCGCCTGAGCCTCGCCGCTGGACCAGCGCGTCGTAGGATTGCCGTCAAGGGCGTTGGCCGGAACATCGCCGTAGGTATCTGTAGCCGAGGCCGAAGCGATCCAGCCGGCGCGGTCCAGCGACACCAGGTTAGAATCTCCGCCAGCAGTCTGCTTGCCGTTCCATTTGAATGTCGCAATTGCGCCAGAGGGCAAAGAATAGGCGAACCACTCTCCACCCCACTGAACGTTGAATTGCCGGCGGCTTGCGGCCGCGTTGTAGACGACCAGAACCTTTGAGCCATCGGGATTTTTAAACGCGACATCCGATACCTGATTGCTGCTGGGGCTGGAGTCGATGCGCACAGCGCCCGGCTGCAAAAACTTGCTGGCCTGGCCAAGCCCATAATAATCGCCGTTGTACGTAACCTGACCGTTGCTCTGATCAATGGTAACGACGCCCCGGCATGTTGTGCAGGACGCGCCGGTACCCAGATTTGGCTCGCCGTTGGGATCCAGCGCCAGGCCCCAGCGCACAACTGTTTCGCTCCAGTTGCGCGTCGCACCGATCAATAGATTGGCCGTGCCGGCCAGGCCGTTGTTTCCTTCCCACGTTCCCCCGGAGCACTCCGTCTCATACGTATCCTTGTTGGGATAGGCGTTGTACACCTGGGTCTGCGCTTCTACCGCGCCCGCGTAGCAGTGCCAGGCTGTGCCCGCCAGAGCCGCGTTCGCGCCTGCATTGCTCAGCAGTGTCGTAGGATACGAGGGCGTATCCCAGTTGTGATCGTAGCCGAGGATTCTGGTCGTAATGTGATTCGCGGCAAAGGCCGGCTCCAGGTAGTTCGCGATAAAGTTTGCCTCCTGATCGGCAGGAAACGACATGCCGGGATAGCCCACTGGCTGGTAAAGCGGCTCATTCTGCACCGTCACCGCGTAAATAGGAATACCCTGCGCCTGATACGCCTGAATAAACTTGACAAAATAGTTCGCATAAGGCCCATACGCACTGGGATTAAGCGTGCCTCCTTCCATAGAATCGGTCGATTTCATCCAGCCCGGCGGGCTCCACGGTGTGGCCATGATCTTGAGATTGGGATTGATCTGCAACGCCTGCTTGAGCAGCGGGATAATATACGCCTCATCGTGCTTGATGGAGAAGTGGGTGAGATTGGGATCAGTCTGCCCCGGCGGCATATCATCGTAAGAATACTCGCCAGAGGCCGGCGTGGTCAGATCGGAAGCTCCCATAGGCTGGCGCAAAAAGTCCAGACCGATGCCATCGATTGGGCTAAATAAGCTCTCCATAAGCGCATCTCGCTGGCTTTTGCTCATCTTGTTGTAAATAAGCCAGGCTGAAGCGTCGGTCAGGGATGCGCCAAAGCCAACTATCTGCTGATCCGTCTGGTTCTCGTTGACGGAGATTGTGATAATACCCGACGCATTGCCTGTGGAAAAGTGGACATCCTCTTGCCGGGCAAGGTGAGTTTGTAAACTGGCAGTCGTCAACCACACGCTTACATTATTGCCATAGCTTGTTGGCGTCGCCAGAGATGAGCGGGCGAACTGGAGCAGCAACGCCGCGCTCAAAAGCAAGATGCACGTTACTACGCCAATTGACAGGTCTCGCCAGAACGTCTTTCGGGACATACTTATCCTCCTTGATACAAAAGCGCTGTGACCCGATGTCGATATCGGGCCACAGCGCGGGAGATCAGACAGCCACCAACCTCCATTCCTGGTTGGCGTTGCCGTTGTACTGCGTCCATAGCTGCATGATTGTACCATTGGAGGTAGAGCCATTGGTATCGTCCAGCGCCAGGCCGCTATGCAAGTTCATGATATAGTAATAGCCGCCGCCGGCTGAAACGAAGTTCCACTCCTGATTGGTATCACCGTTGTACTGAGCCCATAGCTGCACCTGCGTACCATTGGAGGTAGAGCCGTTAGTATCATCCAGTGCCAGGCCACTGTGCAGATTCATGATATAGTAGTAGCCGCCACCGGCTGAAACGAAGATCCACTCCTGATTGGCATCGCCGCTGCTCTCTGCCCATTGCTGAACGAGGGTGCCATTGGAGGTAGAGCCGTTGGTATCGTCCAGCACCAGACCACTGTGCAGATTTTGAATATAGTAATAGCCTGAGCCGGGAACAGAGGTGGGCGTAGGCGTCGGGGCTGAACCGTTCGCAGTCCACTTGAACGTCACAGCCGCGCCAGCCGGCAGAGTATACGAAAAGGCTTCGTTGTTCCACTCAACCTGGAAGGTATTGCTTCCTCCGCCATTGTAGACCACAAGTACGTCGGAGCCGTCGGGATTTTTGAAGGCCGCGTCCTCGATATTGCCGGAGCCGAAGGAGTTTGAAGCAACAGCGTAGGCGCCAGGCTCGACGAACTTGCTGAAGTGGCCCAGGGCGTAATAGTCCGAGTTGTAGGTCACATTGCCGGTGCTCTGGTCAATGGTAACGACGCCCCGGCAGGTTGTGCAGGAATTGGCGGTTCCCAGGTTTGGATTGCCATTGGGATCAAGCGCCAGGTTCCAGCGAACCACCGTGCGGGACCAGTTGCGCGCGGAATTGATGCCCAGTTCCATCGTATTCTGAAAACCGTTCGGCCAGTTTGAGCCTTCCCATGTCCCTCCGGAACACTCCGTCTCATAGGTAGCCTTATTGGGGAAAGAGTTGTGGAGGGTGCTCATCGCGCTCGCGTTCCCAGCATAACAGTGCCAGGCAATGCCGGACGTGTAGGAAGCGGCGGTCGAGTTGCTCAGGATGGTCGTGGGATAACTGGTGTCGTCCCAGTTGTGATCGTAGCCCAAGATCTGCGTTGTAATGCCGTTCTGGGCAAAGGTAGGGCCGAGGTTGTTGGCAATAAAGTTCGTCTCATCGCTGGCAGAAATCGGCATGGTCGGCATTACATTGTCGTTCTCCGGCTCGTTCTGCGGCGTGACTGCGTAAATCGGAACACCCTGCGCCTGATATGCTTTAATGAAATCGACAAAGTACTGAGCATAGACCTGAAAGTCGCTCGTGAGCAAGCTGCCTTGCTGCAAGCTGTCGTTCGACTTCATCCAGGCGGGCGCGGTCCAGGGCGTTGCCATGATCTTCAGATTCGGGTTGAGCTGAAGCGCTTGCTGCAAGAGGGGAATAATGTAAGCCAGATCGTGAGAAATTGAGAAGTGGCTGAGATTCGGGTCAGTTTGTCCGGCGGGCATGTCGTCATAGGTGTACTCGCCTGGAGCATTCGTGCCTTCGTAGCCTGCAGGCAAGGCCATATCCGAACTGCCCATAGGCTGGCGCAAGAAATCCAGGCCGATGCCGCTGGTGGGACTGAACAGATTTGTCATCAACTGGTTGCGCTGGCTCTGGCTCATTTTGTTGTAGATAAGCCAGGCCGACGAGTCAGTAAGCGAAGCGCCAAAACCAACCATCTGCTGATAGGTTTGTGTATCGTTAATGGCAATGGTTGTGGAATTGGAACCAACACTGCCAAAGGTGAGAGCAGGTTGAGGGCTGAGAAGGTTGGCCTGATCGGGGGTGGTTAGCCACACACTAACGGTCTCCCCGCTGGCTCTGGCCGTTCCAGTCTGGCTGATTTGCAGAGCAACCAGGCCAAACAGCAGACAACACGCAATAAGGGACAGGGCAACTCGGAACAGGGGAGTCCGGGCAAGGAAATGGTACATATCATCCTCCTGATGAAACTTCGTGACACGCAATCTTTGCATGCTCGTATTCGCCCGACATCCAGGGGCGAATGGCGCAAGTGGGTAAGCTTCACCTCCTTTCGGCATAGCTGCCATAAGCACATCTTCTCAACAGGACGACATAAGCAATCCATCATATACATACAATGCTATAGAGAGCTGATTTTATCGTGATTTCTCCCGATGATCGGGAAACACCCGACCCACACGAATCGTGCAATATGCTGGACTCGCCGGTGGGTGCGGTGGGCAGCTCATCGTGCCAGCCGGCTGATCACAGGGCGAGCGGCCCACGCTGAAGCGGTCCTCTACGGCTGCTTTCTGGTATTTGGCGCATGGATGGTTTTTTGGCATTTGATGCATGTCTCTACTCATATTCTCATAATGGGCAGGCTCGCCTGGCCGATTTTCCTCTGAGCGGAGTGGCGGATCTCCGGTCTGCCGACAGAGATAAGAAAGGCTTCCAGAGCCAGTCTGGCCGCGCCCAGGCTCGCGGCATCCCTGCC
>DATGKW010000108.1:0-21394 GCA_035294465.1 Ktedonobacteraceae bacterium
CAAGCTTAACCTGAGCCTGCCGCTCGCGCAGGCGTCCTTGTGTCCACTGCACCACCCATACAATCAACACAAGTGCCTCAATGGTTGAGAAAATCAGGATGGGAACAATCTCCGCGTTATATTGAAACACCCCCAGGTACATGTTGCGATCACTACTAAGGAGGTTTAAGGCAACTGAGGGAATAGCCAGGACCAGTACCCAGGGCGCCAGCAAGGGAAGATAAGCTGCAGGAGCAAGAAGCAGCCGTATGTAACGCCGATGCTCAGTTTCCAGTACATGCGCTTTAATCAAGCTGAGCGGGTGAAGCACAATATTACGGAGAATCTCCAATGGTCCACTGCCAAGGTACGCGTAACGAGATGCCAGCAAAGCATGACCAGAAGGACTGAATAGGTGAAACATAAGCAATACCATGCCGAGCCAGACAAACGCCATCCCCACCAGTCCTAGACCAACTTTCCAGCGCTGCTGGAAAAGCATCGACCACAGTCCGAACATCGCAATAACCAGTGGGATCTCTTCTTTACAAGCCATTGACAGAAGAGCGAAGACAAAAACCCACACGGTCCGCCGAGTATACATAAAATAGAGAGTGAAGAGTAAGAGAGCAGCTGTCATGGTAACCGCGTGAAAGTAAAAAGCCTCAGCTTGCTGTAACTCTGGATAGAGCAAATAAAGCACCGCGACCAGCACCCCCGCCAATTCACTGCGCAGACGCAGACGCGCCAGCCAGAAAGCCGGGAAGACTCCACTAGCTACAACCACTGTTTGCACAACCATCAGCAGTTTGGGGGTAGGCCAGAGCGCATAGAGCAGAGAAATGGGGAAAAGAATCGGCTCAACGTGGATTGCAAAGCGCGAATAGCCCTGCAAGCCGGCGCAATTTGTGTCACTGACAATATTACAGATACTCTGGTGTAAAAGCAGCCCATGAGTAACACTCCAGATTGCCTGGCTCATGATTCCGAGGTCTTCCGCAGGGGAGACAAAAGCGTCCTGCTGGGCAAAGAGATACTTTATAAAATAGGCTGCAAAAATTGTTCCCAGTACCGCAACCACCCCCGTAGCGACCCAGAAGCGGCGCGTGTGAGGCATTGGTTCAGGGAGAGGATAAAGGTAGAGGCGGCTCTTCCAGACGGCGAGCCGCTTGCGCCAGGAGGCTTGGGACATATCAGGTTTTTCTTTTTTAGTCGAGTTCCTGTCGGATACTATATTCTTCATCTGAGCGGAAGGCATAGTGACGTATCATCTCGCTTTGTAAACCGGCCAGTACAAACTGGACCCCAAAAATCATTAACAGAATACCTACAAAGAGGAACGGCTGGTTATGAATTGGTTCATTGGTAAAGAAGCGACTGCGGATAACCACAATGAGATCTACTAGAATACCCAGCAAAAATGTCCAGAAGCCCAGGGGCACAAAGAGGCGCAGTGGCTTGCGCAAAAATGTCGTCAAAAACAGCACGTTCAATAGATCGATCAGACCGCGCGTGAAGCGTCTGGCCCCGAACTTTGAGACGCCATACTTGCGCGGGTGGTGAACGACTTTGATCTCTGTCACTCGGAAACCGCGCCAGTGAGCCATGACCGGCACAAAGCGATGAAATTCACCATAGAGCTTGAGATGACTATCCTCAATAATCTCGCGCCGGTACGCCTTAAAGCCGCAATTAATATCATGCAAATGCACACCGGTCAACATGCTTACCAGCCCGTTGAAAACCCGCGAGGGGAACGTCTTCGAGAAAGGATCGAGACGTGGATACTTCCAACCGGAAACGAGGTCGTATCCCTCATCCAGTTTTTCTAGAAAGCGGGGGATTTCAACCGGATCATCCTGTAAATCCCCATCCATCGTGAAGATAATCTCACCCCGGCAGCGACTAAAGCCTGCTACCAGCGCGGGCGTTTTACTAAAATTCCGCCGGAAACGGATGACGCGCACGATGCCGGGGTTCTCTTCGTGAAGCTGTTTGAGCACCTCAAACGTGCCATCGGTGCTGCCATCATCGACAAAAATCACTTCGTAGGACTTCCCCAGTTCCTTCAGTTGGGGGGAAAGCGCTTCATATAAGAGTCGCACATTCCGCTCTTCATTCATCACAGGAACGACGACTGAAATATCTACTTTCTGTATAGGTGTTATAGGTGTTACTTCCTGTAATTCACGTGACTCTGACAGAACTTCTTTGACTTGAGGCATGCAGGTCTTCTCCACTTACAATCTGGGGCGGGCTAGTCTTCCGTCCAGATGCTCTGATTGGCGCTTATTATAACACACCTTTTCCCACAGGCAGAGAAAATGGTACTTTTCAACAGTGTTTCGTATCTCCTCCTCACTGGGAGGACATTGCCAGGAACGGCCCTTCTTTACCTTATGTAGTATAACGGACCAGCCCCCGCAAGAAGCACATGCTGTCACACTTACCAGGAAGAAAGGCGGCGGATTCCCTAGAGATCAAGCAAAGGGCTTCCTACCAGGGAAGCCCTTTGAGTGCCACACCTGCGTACAGATTCCGCTGTATCTGCCAAGATATGAGGCTATACCCGGTAAATCTGTTTCATACGCAGCAAAAACGCTACAGCCTCTTCACGGGTGTCAAAAATATTACTCTGGAAATGATTGATCGCCGCAGAGGTCATAAATTGAATGCGCCTGATTTTTTCTTGCAGCTCATCCTGGCCGGGCCGGGCCGCCTGCGAATTATAATGAGCGAGTAGATAGATATCTTTATCTACCTTAATGCACATTTCCTCAAGATACTCTTTAAGCGCCTGACCCCAAGCTGCTGTCGCATCTCTTCCAATGACAATCCCGCCAATATCGGTTAGCGTCGGGGCTCGCTCCAGTCCTTTTGACTGGAGCACCCGGCGAATCTGGCGCTTGCAGACGTGAAAGGCAAGTTCGACCTCGGCGGGTGTATTCATCACCACATGCATACCAATGAAGTTAACAGCCCCTACCTGTTCATCGTAGACAGTACGCATCCCTTGCTCGTACTCCTGCTCAAGCTCATATCTCGTTCGACCATGAACAGGCCTGGACGAGGCAGGTGGAGAAAACGAAGAAAGTGCGGTGGGATCCTGCAAGGGACGTGCATATCCGGCACTATCTAAAGGGACCCCGATATTACCCTGGGAAGACGGTATGCCTGGTAGAGGACCTGTATTCCGGGATCGCGCTGATGCACGGGTTGCTTCACCACCTGTCAAACCAGCATACTGTGAATAATCTGCGAATCGCGGCTGATTCCCCTGTTTGATAGCCTGTACCTGATCGAGCGTGTCACTGCTCGCAGGGATGCTGGTCGAGGTTTTTTCCGGTACCGGTGTTACCGAAAGCCTGCTATTGGACCGTGTATCCCTGCTCCATATGATAAAAAGCAGAGCCATGAGAAGTACGAGTAAACCCACACCCGTGATAGCTAGATACACCATTGCAACTCCCCCTTCATGTACGATCTGGAGAAACGTTGTTGATCAGATGAAAAAAGCCGTAGAGTCTTTCGCCGGGAAATGAGCCTGGATGAACGTATACGGAGAGAGATTAGCAAATTATGAAAGCGCTGTCAATATTTATTGTCTCGAACCTATACATGTAAAGATTCATTTCGAGATCTGAGAACGCTGATCGTTCAAGCGCTCCGTTTGATTTCCTCTAAAAATGGATTGCTTTATCAGGAATGACGGTTTCATAAGAACACAGTAATCTAGAAAGGCTTCATCCCTTGTCAGATTCTGATGAAAAGAGTTGATTTGCCAGAACAGCAAAAAGATCAGGTTGATCTGTTGTCAGAGAGTCTACCCCGGCCTGTGCCAGCCATCGTAAATCGGCAAGGTCGTTGACCGTCCAGATGCCCAGCCGAAGCCCACCAGTATGAAAGAGAGCTGGCATTTCGGGGGTAAAAAGCCTGGAATCCAGATGAATCCACTCGCACCGCAGCGCCTGAGCCTGCGCTATCAGGTGCGCGAGAGCCGCCGGCCCACGGGGATTCCAGACATCTTCAGAGACCAGAATACCAGTACGCAGATCAGGAGCCAGGTCTTTCACCAGGGGAAGAAGAGACCAGTCAAATGACATGATCAGAACCCGCTCCCGCATGCCGGTGGCCAGCACATCACGCACCACCGCTTCAGTTATGCCTGGATAACGGCCAGACAGGCCATTACGCCGGCTGGATTTGATCTCGATATAGACCTCAACCTTCCCCTGGCGCGCGAGATCCAACGCTTCGCGCAGAGTAGGAATGTGCTGTGGCTCCGGCCAGCCACCAGGGAAGTGCGCGGACGCGTCGAGAGAACGGAGGTAAGTCAGGTCGAGATCCAGAATATTTCCCACACCGTTCGTCAAACGCTCCACAGTTTCGTCGTGAAAAACGACGAGATGTCCATCACGGCTCATCTGGACATCCAATTCAATGGCGTCGACAGGGAACGTCAAAGCCCGGCGAAAAGCCGCCAGAGTGTTTTCGGGCGCTAGCGCCGATCCACCACGATGGGCTACTCTTTGCAGAATGTGTGCTCGCATGATTCTGTATTCCAGCAGTAGAGCTATTTCCTTTTTGAAGGGCTTTTCTTGATATTCTCCAGGAGAGACAACCAAAATCACCATAGCCATTCCAGGCTATTTTCCATTTCTTCTGTTTCTAGTGAGTATAAATACCTAGCCTATACGTTATCATCAATAGAGGGCCGATATGACAAAAATATCGATGTATGGGGAAACAACAATGAATATCTCCGACGAGAAGTCTCTGACCAGGCGGTCCACAGACATTACGCGAGCAGTTAGACGACAACAGCCACTAGAGGACCAGCCTACCCGTCCCATGACGAGCCTGAAGCGGAGAAGCCGAACTCTGTATAAGGTTGCCGCTGGCTTTCTGATCATATTGATCCTGGTGCTGACAACGATGATCTGGGGACAGCCGGCTATTGCTCGCTGGTTCTCACCCGCCTCAAACTCCAGTCAGGCATTGCAGCATATCCTGCACCCTGAAACGCGCGCCATTACTTCTCCCAGTGCTACCAACACAGTGAATCTTTTTATGGCAGCTATGCTACGAAAGAACTGGCCAGCCATGTGGTCGATGCTTGCTCCAGACGCCCAGCATCTCTGGCAAAACGAGCAAGATTTCACCCATTTTGAGCAGGCTAAATTCGGCGCGCTCACTTTACAAAGTTATTCGCTAGGTCAGATCACCCTTAATCATCCCTGGCTCGATCCTGATACTGGCCTGACCTACGACAGCGCCATTACCCTGCCAGTTTCCTTGCAGGCCACAGCCCCTGCCGGGCTGTTGACCGCTCCTTCGAATGAGGAACTCAATCAGGGTCTGTTTCAACACACTCTCTTTGCCCTCAATCAGAACAGCCAGCATACATGGCAAGTGCTGATTGCTGGGCCAGCAGGTCTTGATGCTCCCGTCCTGGTTCCTGCTCATCCTCCAGTAAAACATTTACTTATTCCTATCTTTATGTACCATCACATCTCCAGTGTACCGACCACGAATCTCCTGGATTACGGTCTGACAGTAACTGTCCCAGACTTTAACGCGCAGTTGAACTGGTTGCAGCAGCAGGGCTACCAAAGCATAACCATGACCGAACTCTTCGACGCCTTCTACGATGGGAAAGCCCTGCCCGCAAAACCAGTGATTCTGACCTTCGACGATGGCTACGCTGATGTCTACACCAATGCACTGCCAGCATTGCTAGCTCATCATGATCGCGGAGTCTTCTATATTATTACTGGGATGATCGGCGGTCGCTACATGACCTGGGACCAGGTGCGCGGTCTAGCACGTTCGGGCATGCAGATTGCCTCACATACGGTGCATCATGTCAACGTTGGCGCGCCTCCTGCGCCTCTGACGATTCAGGAGGAACTTTTGGACTCCAAGCAGAAACTGGAGGCCGAGCTAGGTGAGCCAATCCAGTTCTTCTGCTATCCCTCTGGGGAGCCTTTCCACCACGATACACTCGCTGAGCGGCAGGAGGTATTAACCGATCTCTTCAATGATGAATACCTGGGGGCAACCCTTGATCCGGCAGAGTTTAACTCGACGTTGCAGAATGACCTGGCCCCTTACGAAATGCCGCGCGTCCGTGTGAGCGGTGGCGAGACACTGGACGAATTCGTAGGAATCCTGGCCGCGACGCTGCAAGAAGACCAGGTGCGTCTACGCGAGGGACAATTTATCAATCTCGAATCATGAGGAAGAGCGGTATGATCATCATTCCCACGAAAGCCAGGTCAGAGCATGGTAGAGCTGGACCACCCAGATACTCCAAGCATGGTAGCCATTTTCCAAGTCAAAGGTATACGTGACATGGAGAGCATTGAGTTCCTGGCTGAATTGCTGGGTATCAGCGCAGTAGGGCTGATCTTTGGTCGCAGCACCCAGAAAAATGCGCAGCTTCCAGGCTTTTGGGTCCCCCGGCAAGACTAGGGCAGGGCTATTGGCCTGGATATACGCCTCATTCTGGCCCCAGATCTTCCCCTCGGCTTTGAAGTATCCTCCCAGCGAGATGACGGAGCCAAAGATGTCAGGATGATGAACAGCAATATTCATCGCGCCAAAGCCACCCATGGAGTTGCCACCAATCGCACGATCTCCGGCCCGAGGGATCGTGCGATACTTCTGATCGATGTAATGCACCAGATCGAACGCTATAAAATTTTCCATAAGTTGCTTGTGATCGAAGCTATTCCCCCACTCGCTGGTCTCTCCGCTCTGCCCATTTCCATCGGGGAAAACCATGATCAATTCGGGTATCTCGCCGTGGGCGATAAGCGTATCAGCAGATTGCACCGCTTCTCCGGCCTTAATCCAATCGTATTCACTGCCTGGAGAACCATGCAGCAAATAGAGGGTAGGATAGCGCCGGTTGCGCGCTGCCGGATCATGGTAGGAAGGAGGCAAATAGACCAGGAACGAGCGGCGTTGCCCATGCAGCGCCGGACTGATCATACTGTCAGCAACGACTGTGCCATGAGCATTCACTACCGGTGGGTTATGTAAACCAACGTCGGGCGAAAAGAGCAAAAAGTCGCCGATTCCGCCGCTCAAGAGGAAGATCCCTACCATTGCAAGAAGACCGGTCCAGGCCCAAATAAGATGCCACCAGCTACGTTTTTGCGCCCCTCCAAGCGCAATCAGCTGCTCCGGTCTCTGTATGTGGTCAGGATGAATACGCTCTTGTCGAATCAGCTGCGCCAGTCGCCCAATCGGATCGAGTTGCGCCAGCAGCCCAATTGGATCGAGCATCACCTCACCTAATGCGCTCCCAACAGCCGCCCCAAGAAAGGCGCTGAGCAGACCACCGGCCAGCAGGGTAATAACCGTATGCTGCAACGCACCTGTATTCAGGGTTTCGATGTGCCCTCCAGGATCATAGACAGGGAGACGTTCCTGGTGGATAAAAGGCAGAAGATAACCGATGATGTACGCGAGACCGGCCCCGACTATCGCACTCAAGCGCTGCCGGCTCACCAGCGCGCTGATCAGGGCCACACCGGCGGTTAAGAGTAGCGCAGCAATCAGAGCGGCTCGCTGCGGGTCAAGGCCCATATCTATAATAGGAGTTGAGAGCGCTTTCGTCACCCCCGCAGAGAAAAGAAAAGCGGCGGCAACCAAGGCAGTACCAAGCGCAAGCAAAATGCGCCGAACCAGAACAGATCGCACAAGCCATAAAAACCAACTCCATCGGAATGTTTTGCGGATACGAATCAGCATAAATCGGAGGAACCGCGAGAAGCGATCCCGTCTAACTGCTCTATGCATAGGATAGTGTTCCCTTTTTCATCCTTTAGAGAGTATCAAGCCTGGTGAACCCTGAGAATAGCCAGCGCTGCCCTGGGAAGGGACAATGTATTATTCGTGACGATATAGCGACTTTCCCAACGCGGCTGGAACTTCTTTTTAAAATGGTAGAGCGAATTGTGCTCCTTCAGCAGGTTCAGGTACCCTGCCGCAAAACTGGTGATCTGGCGTTGAGTAGGCGTCATCTCCTGGTTCGAATCGGCCATAGCAATCATACCCAGGCTCATAATAGTAGCCTGGCGCTCGCGAAAACGTTCGATGGCCCTGACCAGCAAAAGCTCAATGGTTCCTGGAGGAGCATCAGGGCTGCGCCGCATCAGGTCAAGCGCCCATCCCCAGGCATCCGGTGGGCCATAAAGGGGTGTAAAGGTAACAAACGCACAGGCCAGCCTTTCCCCAGAAAAGGCCACTCCCGTCACAAAACGAGGCAACTGCTGGCACGTCTGAAGCGGCCGTGTTGACCGATAGCCTGCAACAAGGTCTGCGCGTCTGGCTATCTCGACCAGTTCGCAGAAGCGCCCCATGCTAAACCCCATTTCCGCCGGATGTTTGCCCATCTTTTGCGCCAACCAGGCATTCGAGATGGCCTTAAGTTCGGTCCGAATCGCTTCAGGCGGCACACCTTCATACCACTCGATACGTACACCCTCCCGTTCAGCTCGTCGGCAGGTGCAGCGTACATTCGACATGGCTGAGCCACTCAAGGTAAAGGTGCGCAAATCAACTATGGCCTCCTCACCGATTTTATAGGCTAGCAAGCCAAGCTTCTTATAGATTTCCAGATATCTGGCCTGAGCCTGATAGAAGCTAACCTGCCAGTCATTCGACCGACACATGGTAAGAAATGCTCGCGTGACGCGCTCGAAGTGTTCGGGAGCACAGATCGGGTCTCCCGGCACAGTGGCGACCTTTCCACACAACTGATAATGAACCAATCCCTCACCATGCGGGGCCACAAACGGCAGATTTTCTGGAGCCAGTGCAAAGAAAGAGATGGTCTGACCCCCATACTGACGCACCATCTCTATAGCCTTTCCACGAAATGATTCCAGGCGCTCTTTCTGGAAAGTAATCCACCAGCGCAAACTAATTGGGCGCAGCAAGAAAAAAAGCCCGGTCACTAGAACCACCGCGGACAAGTAGGAAAGCGACTGAAGGAACCATTTGGCGTCCCTGGTCAGGGGAACGATTGCTGAGGAACGCAAGTGGAGTGTACGCAGGAGGAACCCACTCAGCAGATCTTCGAGATTGTCCGTAAAAGCAAACTGGTGTTGGAGCAGGTAGAATCCACTCATACTATAAGTCAGGAAAAGCAGGAAGCCAGCAGAAAGTAGAAAGAACCCCTGACGGCTGCGCCAGGGATCACTTCTGACTTGGAAAAATGGTTCACCTACCAGCAGCAGCAGCAGCAGCAAGAATGTTAACACATCCCCCAGCAGGCCGGATCCCCTCACCAGGTGGGCCGCCAACGAGAGAGGTAGCAGGATGCAGGCCAGGTACCAGGCTTGCCTCTTTCCCCGGGCCAGGCCAAAGGCCACCAGCAGGAGAAAAAATCCCAAAAAGAGCGCCATATCGCGGTCAATGGAAAAAATTGGCCAGGCCCAGTTCATCGGTGCAAATGGGGCAATAGCCTCAAGCAAGTAAAGAAGAAAAGCCAGGAAGCCACGATGCAAAGGAAGCAGAACTACCAGGCCATTGAGCAGGCCCTGTAAGGCGACCGCGAAGGCCAGGCCCAGGCGTACAGTCTCAATATGGCGTATTCCTTGCCACCTACGCCACCGAGAAATGAATGGCTTTGATCTATCTGAATAAGTGTGCATATCTCTTTCCACTTCTATCCTTGCTGTGAGAACATCCTTCTCTCTTGCACGGACGCCCAAAGCCGATTCGTCATTCAATTGTGAGACGAGCCCTTCTTCGCCTCTGCTTTGCTGTTCCAACACGAATCAGTATAATTACTTAGCGCATCCAAGTATAGCAAGATTGCGAAAGTTTTGCAAGGAAAAAATGCAGGACCACAAGATCCCTTTTTACACTGTGTTTTTTGTCTCTTTCTAATTACAAACAGGCGATAAAGACATAAGCTCTGTTCCCGTAATCTCTAACGTGAGCAATAGAAAAAAAGTTCCCACCGTTTTCTTCTTCAACTGGAGAACCTTGTTGTACGTTCTGTATGACTTCCTTACTCACCCGGCAAGATCTCAAGCCATACTTGACTTACTGCCCTGTACATGCGTCACAATAGAAAGGCAAGAGCCTGGACTCTCTCTTCATTTTAAAGGAGGAACAATACCGTGACCTTGAATGTGGGCCTTATCGGCGAAGCCACAACCGTTGTTACCTATGAAAATACCGCTGCCTCCGTGGGAGCAGGAGGCGTCGAAGTGTTTGCGACGCCGATGATGATTGCTCTGATGGAAAATGCTGCCTGGCGCTCTGTTGCAGATCACCTGGAGCCGGGCTATGTTACTGTAGGAACACTGGTCAACGTCAAGCACCTGGCGGCAACCCCACTCGGCCAAAAAGTGCGCGCTACTGCTGAACTCGTCGAAATTGACCGCAGGCGGCTGGTTTTCAAAGTTGAAGCCTACGACGAGCAACAAAAGATCGGTGAGGGCTTTCATGAGCGATTTATCGTTCAACTGGAGCGCTTCTTAGAAAAAAAGTCAGAATAACACTCCTGGATTCTCCCTAAAAGTACTGGCTCTGGGCCGGTTCACCAGAGGAACATACGGCCCATACGTTATTGAGGTACAAGTCTGTTCTATACAGAAAAATGAAAGCCAGGCAAAGAGAGATTCTTCAGAGAGGTATATCTCAAGGAAAGATTATGTTACATACGCACAACAGTCAGACAGAGCCTTCCTCAGATAAGGTAGAAACACCAGTAGCGCTCGCCATTCATCGCAAATGGCCACTGCTCCTGGATATAGCCATTCTGTTCATAATGAGCCTGCTGCTATTTTGGGGCACTTCAACCCAATTCTCTAATCCCTATAGCGATATGACACGCTATCAGTGCTACGCGATTGCTTTCTGGCAAGGGCAGGCCGGATTGCAAGCGCACGCCCTGCAGGCAACACCCACAAGCCAGTGTGCCTTCATGCTTACAGATTCCTCAAGTTCTTTGATCGCTAAATTGAGCCAGTATCATGTTCCTTCTTTCTTCATACATCTGCTGCGTTCTCAACCGACTACTCAACCGTTTCACGCTCTGCCATCTGAATATCCTTTCCTTACATTAATCCCGTTCTCTATCCCTTTGCTTGTACCTTTCGGCTGGTATCAGGTAACTTTCGCGCTTCTGATGACGCTCGTGTCGATTATTCTCTATGTAGTGCTGACGAACGTCGTATCTCGCCCAGCGGCTCTGGCCTTTGTATTCTATCTTGTCGTAGGAAGCTGGGCTACCGCGACAGATCGTTTTGACCTGATTCCCGCGGCGTTAACACTTGGAGCAGTCATTCTGGCCGGAAAGGCACGATGGAAATGGGCTTTTGCTCTCCTGGCACTTGCCACACTCTACAAATTTTACCCGATCATTCTAGCTATACCCTTTTTGATCGCGCAGCAAATACAGTACAGAGACAAAAAATGGACCTCCTGGCACCGCTGGTCCGCCCTGAGCATTTTTGTAGGGCTTGGCCTTCTGATCACGTTGATCTCCCTCTTCCTGAATATCGCCAACACACTCTATCCCTTAGCCTATTTCTTTAATCGCCCCATTCAGGTTGAATCTTTCCCCGGCACGCTGATCTGGATAAGTAGCCTCCTGGGACATCCAACACAATATAATATGGCTTACCAATCGCTTAACTTTGTGAGTTCCCTGGAACGCTTTATTTCTCCATTCAGCACATTACTAGAAATTGCCGGATTACTCTACACATTCTGGCTACAATGGCGTAGCAAAATCGACGTCTATACTGCCAGTTTGCTAACTATTCTGATTATCATGATTACCGGCAAGGTTTTTAGCCCACAGTACCTGATCTGGGCCACACCTCTGATTGCCCTGGTGGGTAAAGCGAACTGGAAATGGCTGCTCAGTTGGGGCCTGGTATGCGCTCTGACGACCTTTATGTATCCTCTGCACTATAACAGTTTGCAACAAATCCAACAGTTTTATCCTGTAATCTTCGCCCGCGACCTGCTTATCCTGGGCATAACCTGCGCTCTTCTTTACTGGTATAGCAGACGCAAACCCGAAGCAGCTACGTCCGAAGTAGTTGAACAGCAAAAGCCGATTTAAAAATTCATAGGCAAGATAAGATAAGAAGATAGCAAATACAGATACCGTTGGAAATCGGAATCGCTCCGGGTAGCCTTGCTGTAGTATACTTGAGCCAAACCAAGATTTTGGCTTTCACTTCCTTTCTGAGGGAAATAAGGTATATGTATGGAACAGACCACCTCTTTCATCTGGAATCCTCTTCTACGTCAATATCTGATCAACGCGCCCCATCGGATGAATCGCCGGGAAGGCACAGCGGCATGTCCATTCTGCGAGGATATTACCAGCGGCAAAGTTGGCCCAGAAACCCATGTCTGGCTTCATCCCAACGATTTTCCTCCGGTACTGCCGCCCGCAGGCGAGGCTTATGTCGTGATTTATAGCCGGGATCACCAGCGCAGCTTTATCCAGTTAAGCGTTGATGAAGTCTACGAGGTCACCAGGCTCTGGCGCGACCTCTATTGCGATCTTGCTCGGCGTTATGCCAGCATCATGATCTTTGAGAATAGCGGAGAGGCTATCGGACAAACTCAGCATCATCCCCACGGGCAGGCTTATGCTCTTGCGGTGCTGCCACCCGTCCTGGAACGTAAGCTGGAAACGGTCGTGCAGGAGGATAAGGCTGGCCACGGTTGTCCTTTTTGCCGGGTGCAGAGGGAATTGAGCGAGCAGCACTTTGAAGTAGCAGCCAATCCCACCTGGCAGGCACTTCTCCCACCCTATGCACGCTACCCATACGAAACACATTTGTATCCGCGCCGTCATGTTGCGAATCTCGCTGAGATGCAGAACGAGGAGCTGCGCGACCTCGCGGCGCTGCTGCTGGATGTGATCCGAGGATATAACGCGCTCTACGATGGCGCGATGGCTCCAATGCCCTATATGATGGGTATCCACCAGCTGGCGGACGTGCGCTTCCATCTGCATGTCGAGATCCTGCCGGTTGGTCGCGCACCCAGCAAGCTCAAGTACGCGGCTTCCTCAGAATCGATCTGGGGCATGTGGACCAACGATTCGGACCCGGCAGAAAAAGCCTGGGAATTGCGCGCTGCGATTGAGAAAGGAAAAAGCGATGGGGAAGGATAGTGTGCTTCCTTTGCCTGCTCGCGCGGCCCTCCAGAAGTTTGCCGAAGTGTTCCAGGGCGATACCGCCTATAGCAGTCCTCTGGGAGCGGCGTGGGCACCAGGCAGGGTCAATTTGATCGGTGAACATACTGACTATAACGCTGGATACGTGCTTCCCCTGGCGGTTGATCGTGTAGTGGCCTTCGCCGGGCACACGCGCGCGGACTCGACAATACGTCTGTGGTCGGTCTATTTCAATGAAATGGCGGAGTTTTCTCTAGAGGGCCTGCCAGCAAACTTCGAGCCAGCACGTGACAGGCTACCAGGCTGGGCGCGGTACGTCCTGGCTGTTGCGAGCGAGCTTCGGCGAGCAGGCGTGACTTTGCGGGGCTTCGACGCGGTTTTACAGGGCGATGTGCCGGTAGGTGGTGGAATGAGTTCATCAGCAGCAATCGAAGTTGCCAGCGTTCAGGCTTTTCAATACTTCTCACAAGGGGCGTTTCAGATCGGTTCCTCTGCTTCTGGTAGTGTGACGCTAGCGCCCTTGCAAGTGGCAGAACTGTGCCAGCACGCCGAATGGGCGGCTTCGGGCGTGCGCTGCGGCATTCTCGACCAGGCTGCCTCTTGTCTTGGTCGCCCCGGCCAGGCGGTGTTGCTCGATTGTCGTTCATTGGAATACCGTTACCTGCCGTTTGCCGCTCCAGGCATTTCCCTGGTTGTGATCGATAGCGGCGTGCGGCGCGAGCTGGCAACGTCAGCCTATAACGAACGCCGCCAGCAATGTGAAGAGGCAACGCACATTTTGCGCGATCTGATCATCCACGATAGGCTGGACGCTCCGGGCCTGCGCGAGATCCTGGCGCTGCGCGATATCTCGCCTGAAGAGTTCGCACGTTATCAGAACGATTTGCCCGAAATCTTGCGCCGCCGGGCCAGCTATATCATTGCTGAGAATCTGCGGGTACTGGAAACCGTGAAGCGCCTGGAAAACGACGACCTGGTGGGAGTCGGTGAACTCCTCTGGCAAACGCACGCCGGCTTGCGCGATGAATACGAGGTAAGCTCCTTTGAACTGGATACCCTGGTCGACCTGGCCCGCTCTGTGCCAGGTGTGCTGGGCGCGCGCATGATGGGCGCTGGCTTTGGAGGATGCACTGTCAACCTCGTGCGCGATGAGGCGGTAGAAGCGCTAAGGCAGATTGTGGAAGAGCAATATCAAGCGCGCACAGGTCTACAGGCCAGTATCGACACCTGCCGGGCAGCAGGTGGTCCCGGCTCAGCGCTTAATCTCAACGACTAAAAGGATGAACGCGATGAAACTTTTTCTCTCAACCGACTTTGAAGGAACCAGCGGCATTGTCGCCTGGGAGCAGATCATCGAGGGCCAGGCAGAGTATGCCCAGGGTCGAGTCCTGCTCACAAACGAAGTAAACGCGGTGATCGCCGGGGCACAGGAAGCCGGGGCTGACGAGTTTGTCGTGAATGATGCCCATAGCTTTATGCGCAATCTGCACCCGCAGGATTTGCTGGGCAATGCCACCTTGATCAGCGGGCGACACAAGCCTCTGTATATGATGGAGGGCCTGGACAGTAGCTTTGACGGCGCGCTTTTTGTGAGCTACCACGGCTCAATTGGAGCCGAGCGGGCAATCCTTTCGCATACCTACAATCCTCGTGCAATCTGGGAAGTCCGTCTCAACGGCGAGATTGTAGGAGAATCGGGCATCAACGCCCTGGTAGCAGCTCATTATGGGGTGCCTATCATCCTGGTGAGCGGGGATGAAGTCACCGCGCGCGAAGCGACCAACATCGCGCCCCAGGCCGAGAAAATTGTGGTCAAAGAATCGCTTGGCCGTTTCGCCGCTGCCAACTTGCATCCCAATGTCGCCTGCAAGCTTCTGCGCGAGGGAGCCAGCCGCGCTGTGCAGAATATTCAGACCATGCGCCCGCCCGCCTTTGAGCGCCCGGTCTCGCTCGAAGTAACCTTTCTGGTCGCCGACATGGCCGACATGGCCTGCTGGGTACGCAACGTGGAACGCCTTGCCACGCGCACCATCGCAATCCGCGACGAGAATCTGCTGGATCTCTACCGCAGCTTTGTTGCCGTGATCCTGCTAACACGCGCACTGGTAGATACTCATTGAAGCGCGAGAAAATCCTGCCAGCCCTGGCGAACGGTTGCTTCAAGATCGGATGGATAGACAAAGTTGTATTTTTGCGCGAGGTGGCGACCGATGCGGGAAACCGCCTCGCGATTGTTTTCAAGGGCACGGTAGATTTCTGCGCGTGTGCGCATTGGCGCACCGATCACCGCTCGCACCTCATCCCCTGCTGCCTGCTCCAATGCACACATGACGTTGGTCAGAGTATGGATGCTCCCCTGGCGCACGTCCCCGCAATCCTTCCCGCTCACCTCTATATACCAGAGCCGTACCAGGAGCATTTTTTCCACACCGAAGCCGAAAGTGACCAGCAGATCAAGGTTGCGGTGCAGCACTTTGCGGTGTTTATGCGTATTTATCCAGAAAGCGGTAAGCGCTTCTTGCACTGTGGTCGCTTCTACCTCTGTCAGTGCCTCGACTCGCTCTAGACGCTGATTGGCTGCCAGAAGCGGCGCAAAATTTTTATCGCGGCATCCCAGGATCAGACGCGGCTCTGAGATGAGCTTTCGCTCGGTACACTGGACAAAAAAATCGACCACCTCGCCGTTGGCGAGTACGAGATGATGGAGAGACGCCTGCTCGCCTGAACCAAGGAGTTGCTGGCCAACAACGGGCGAATCGGCAAAGATCTCTTCAAAGCGCGGCATTCTCCAAGCATCTATATCTTGTGAAGCCACCGCGACACGGAAATCGATATCGCTGAATACATCGCTGGATCCACGCGCCAGACTACCACCTAGCCAGAGCGCAACCACTTCGTCATTCTGCCAGAGGCGTGAGGCAATTGTTATAACCGTAGTTTGCTGGTGAAGGCCGGATAGCAAGTCCAGCTGCAGTTCGCTCGACATACATAGTTCCTTGCATTTGCAACACATTCTGTCGTGATATCGCAATGATAGCACGAACGCTTGTGATTAACAAGGAGCAGCGCTTGCTACGCCGGGGTCACGACTGCCGCGAATCCACCCCACCACTGCATAAACTGCGCGGCAGAGATCACATGACGGTTCCAGACCGAGCTATCGGCGAGATAAACATTATGAGCATCGCCGCCGACGACTACCACAATATGTCCATCGGGATAGAGTGACGGAGGCCAGCCGACAATTACCGGGCGGCCCGCGTTGGCGTTTTCAAGTACCTGGTTGAGCGTCCAGTTGTTTCCCCAGGTGGTCTGAAAGCCAAACTTCGCCGCTGTTTTAGCAATACCGGCATTGGTCAGCAACCCAAGCTGAGGAGTAATCTCGCCGATAGCTGACTCGACCTTCAAAACATCGGTGATGCGATAGTGATGCCCATATGCATCAAATACTTCTGCCATCGCAGCAGCGGAGCAAGCGGAATAGGCCCAGGTGTCGTATTCATCCTGCGAGGCATACTCGCTTGGATCAAGCTGAGAGACACGTACCAGGGCTTTTGAGGCATCAAAAGCCGACGTTTGTTGCTCGACAGAAATACTCTTCGTTTTAAACGTGGGAAGTGCGCGCTGTCCCAGACCGATTGCCGCAAGCAGCGCAAGCAGCGCAAGTACGACAAACCCTAAAGCAATCAAAACCACTCTCCATTGCTGAGGAGTTCTGGGTACTTTTAAAGGGGGCCAGACAATCCCGAAAGTTCCAGGTTGCGGGCGAGAACTTTCGGCCGTCTCAAGCGCCCGCTCGGCAGCCTTGAGCGTTTCCGGCCCCAGGCGCTGAAGGTTGCTCATCTCAGATGTGTGCCAGGCCGCTTCGAGCCTCTCACGCGAGACCTGGTCCAGAAGTCGAGGAGGAATTTCCTCCTCTTCCTCCGTGAAAACAAGCTGCTCCAACTTTTCCTTCGTCCTTCGCAGCGCGGCGCGCAAACGCTCGCTTTCTAACTTTTCTCTGGCCGTCCGCACAACGGCGGTACACTGCTCACCTTCCAGCGCCTTCTTCGCTGCCTGCAAAGCATTCTGGATAGGTACGCATGAAGCGATAGTCTGATAGAGTTTGTTCAGGCATGAACGCGCTCGCTCATAAATATCCATACGTGAGAGGGTGCGCACCCTTTGGCGCAGATCGAAGAGAGACTCGCGGTAGCGATACTGTGTGAAGAACAAGAGAGCCGTTAGCCACCGACGCAACTTACACCAGGAAGAACCAACCAACATTGGACAAACCTTACCTCACTAGCACTACATAAAACACCGTGGACTAAGATGATCCATTTTGGTACTGACAGTATACTCCAGAGATAGTATGACGGCCGAGATTTTGCCCGGAGACAGCCTGATAGTACTGGTTCTGGCTGGAGGCTCTTGTTTTTCCTTTTAGAAATCTTTTCAAGTCAGGCGCGAGACATTTTTGCCGAGAGCAGAGCGGAAGATCAGCTCATAGTTGCCGATGCTGATGTGATCGCCGTCCGCCAGTTCGTAGCCGCGTTCCCCTTCGATCTTCTGGCCATTGATAAAAACGCCGTTATGGCTGCGTTTATCAAAGATCAATACGCGCTCACCGATCCGCTTGATAAGCGCATGGTGTCGCGAAGTCAGATCGTCCTGGTCGAGCAGGAGATCGCTGGAACCGGCTCGTCCAATATTTGTTTCCTCACCGGTCAACACAAATTCATATGGATCGCTTGTATAGGGTGAGGATATTAGCAGGTGTGGGAAGGAAGCCGTATCCGTGGGCTGGGCGCTTCCGCTCTCTACAACGGGAGCTTCTCCGCTAGTGGAACTGGTACCGCTATCTTCGTCTGCTCTCTTCTCTTCGAGCAGACTTGTAGGTAGATGAGAAACATCTGCCGCCGGATCTTCAGATGGTTGACCGTAGTCAGGTTGCTCTATTTGCTGGTCGCTGACAGGCAGCTCTCGCTGTTGATCAACAGTGAGCTGAGCCGCTGTTTCATCTGCTGGAGCCAGTTCGGCTTGCACCTGTGGTATTTCCGGTGTAGCCTCCCCCACTATGGCTGCCTCCGCAGGAGTTTCCTCTACTACCGGCCGAGCGCTTCCAGGTTGTTCAATCAGCTCACCAACAGGCTGAACCTCTGGCTCACTGGCCGGCGCAGGTTCGGCTTGTATCTGCGGAACTACCGGCACTGATTCCTCTACCACGGTTGATCCAGTGGCAGGTTCTTCTGCCACGAGCGGCTCGTCGGAGGAAAGCGGAGTGAGTTCTGGTTGAGGCTCCTCGCTAGAAGAGAGCGGGGCGAGTTCGGCCTGAACTGCGGTCTCTTCCAGGTGTGGCGTTTCTGGAATCGACGATGAGAGCAATGGCGCTGGCTCTGGAACCGGGAGCAGTTCTTCCAGGGTCGAATCAGATGGCTCCGTCGAGGGAATAGCAGGTAGCTCCTCCCCAGGTGAAGCAGTTGGGGTCAGAACTGGTGTCTGCTGTAACTGAGCTTCTTCAGAGGCAACGGGCGGAGCCTTGTCCGGCTCTGGATACAAGATTGCGCGCGGAGTCTCCGGCTGGCTCATAAAAGTGCCCGGCAACGACTGGCGGGCATGAGGCCGAGAGGGCAAAGAGGCTAGCAGAGACTCGGCAAAGGACAGGACAGAGGGATGGCGTTCTTTTGGAGAGGCCGACAACGCGCGCAAAATAATGGTATCTTGCTCCGCCGTAATACCTGGGTTGAGCCGGCTCACAGGCGTAACCGTCTCCTTTTGCTTTAATTGTTCAACCTCATCGGGTGTGCCAAGATAGGGAGGGCGTCCAGCCAGCCAGAAATAAAGGAGCACAGCGAGAGCAAATTGATCACTGGCCGGCACTATCTGTTTTCTCGATTGTTCAGGGGCAGTACTTACCGGTAGCGCTTCGATTTGAGGCTTGCCAAAGCGCCGCACGAAGCTGGCCAAACCAACATCAGCCAGCAAAAAAGGCGCGTAATCAGCCTCATTCTCCAGGCTCGGATTCGGGCCACGCAGAACCAGCACATTAGAGAAGCTCAGTGAGCCATGTAGATACCCATGCTGGTGAATATAAAACAGCGCTTGAGCCAATTGATGCGTATATTTAAATGCATCGTCCACAGGTAAAGGAGCGTGAAACCACAACCGGCCATTGGGGCCTAGCAGTGAACCACTGCTCACATAGCGTCGAGCAATATAAAGCCGGCCATTAACCTCGCCATAATCAAGCATGGTAGCCAGAAAAGGATGGTTCAGCATGCTCATTCCTTGCATCTCGCGAAAGAACTGGCGCTGGGCAGAATCCGGCAAGATAGCCCAGGGATGAATCAGCTTGAGTGTGACCTTACGTAGAAGCGCCCTATCTTCCGCTTCGTAACTTTCCCCCGCAGTGCCACTTCCCAACCACCGGGTAATCTGGTAGCGTTCAAAGATCTGGCCATTTCCCAAAACAGGCATAACACACATCCTCGCTTTTGCATCATGATCTATTACCGCTGCGGTTGCGCAGCTATTGTACCATAGCAGGACGGGCAAAAGAAAGGAAAAATATGCCCTCGACTCTATTGAGGATCGGAAGACGAGATCCTTTCGGGATGCAATCCTTCCTCATCCTTCGGTTTTTCCTGATCTGGCGTCGCTTGTTGTGCATAAGAATCTACCTCAGATTGCAGCTCGCCAGTTGTTGGCTGCCCCTGAGAAGATTCTGGTTGCGCATGGTGAGCGCGACGCCAGCGGAAGAAGATATAGGCTGCGACAACCGCGACAACAATCAAAGCTGCACCGGCCCAGCTAATAGTGCTGGCAAGCCGCTCGACCGCGCCGAAATTGCTATGAAAGAGGCGCCCGGCATAAAAACCCAGGCAGCCGTAGATGATCGCCCAGAGAATACCACCGGCGGCGTTGTAGATCAGGAATGTTGACCAGCGCATACGGTTAACTCCCGCCAAGAAAGCGGCCCAGGCGCGCAGCACGGCGACAAAGCGACCAAAGAAGACTGTCTTGTTGCCATGTTTATCAAAGAACCGTTCAGCCCGCTCCAGATGTTCAGGTTTGAGAAAAACATAGCGTCCGAAACGTCTGACGAGTGGGTAGCCGCCCGTTCGCCCAATCAGGTAGCCAATATTATCACCAATAATAGCTCCAAATGCCGCGCAGACAATCACGAGAGGAATTTGCAGTCGGTGATCAAGAGCAGCATAGAATGAGGCCAGTAGCAGCATAGTTTCTCCGGGAAAAGGGATACCCATACTTTCAATCATGATAAACAGAGCTACCGCCGGATATCCCAGTACATTTAATGCATTGCGGAGAGTATCCAGCGAAATAAGCGCAGCTAGAGGCAAATGAAAAACTACATGTAGAAACGGGAGCCATACTCCAATCATCGTGCTATATCTCCACTTATCTGTCTGCTATTCACCGGTTGCCACAATATCAGAGCGAGAAGAAATGTGCAAGCTGGAGGAACAGTCGTGAAGAGGCTAACAAGATAATCATCCGAACCGAAGAGGCCCGCGCCAAATAGATATGTGAGAAGAGCCGAGAAGCTAAAAGTACACGTGAGAACTAGCAGAGCCGTTTTAATCCGGCTGCCGCGTGCGGGCAGGCAGATCACCGCCAGACCAAGAATCCAGGTGACATACCAGGAGTAGAACCAGGGAGTAATGAGCAGGATCATACACATAGTAGCCAGGGCGATAACTACAAAGGCTCGGACTGTTGGCCTGAACCAGAACAGGATGGCCCCCAGAAACAAGCAGAGGATAATAGCAATGAAATTTAGTTCATTCCAGAAACTCCTGCTGCTTAGAAGCAAGAGCAAACTGTTTTGCTGGCGAATAGAATGGTGCATTAACCACTCGACGACGGAACGCATAAACGAGTTCTCCGAGTAGAGAGATGACGGAGGATTTTTAAAACTTGCCATAATCGCCTGTAGATTATGCCCAAGCCAGAACGGCCCGTAAAAGACCAGCGTAAGCAGACCACCAGCCAGGAATGAGCAGAGTAGAGCCAGTAGAGCCAGGCGCCAGTTGCACAGCGCCCACCTCAGTCCACGTGGGCTATCACTCGTCGAGCGCAAAAATTTATAGACCAAAAAGAGCAGATACAGAGCCAGGATAGGCAAAGCAGTAAATTTCACCAGCACCGCGAGCGTCAGAGCCACAACCACAGGCAAATAGCCACGCGGGTATAGCAACCGCTCGTGTGCCTCAGCGTCGGCCGCCAGGAGAATTCCCA
>DATGKW010000109.1:0-18920 GCA_035294465.1 Ktedonobacteraceae bacterium
TCTGCCCGAAGAGGCGATTGGACAGAGCGTGATGATGTTGAATCAGCTGTTGGCCGATTCGATCACCCTGTATCAACTGTATAAAAAGAATCACTGGCAGGTAACAGGACAGACGTTTTACCAGTTACATTTGCTTTTTGATAAACAGGCAGACGAAGTGCATGATACCGTTGATCTGATTGCCGAGCGTATTCAAATGCTTGGTGGTGTTGCAGCCGGGATGCCCTTTGATGTCGTCGAGCGCACAAAGATCGAACGCCCCCCGCTGGGGGTTGAGAGCATCCCGGCTATGCTTGCTCGCACAGTGAATGCGCAAGCGACGATTATTCGCACCATTCGCGAGGGGATTGAACTGACCGGGCGCAACAAGGACTATGGAACCAATGACCTGTTGATGTCTAATCTCCTGCGTATGCACGAGATGCATATGTGGTTTGTCTCACAACACCTCGTTGAAACTCCTGTGACCGGTGCGGGGAATGAACGTAAAGTGGGCTGAGAAGCGGAGCGGGTGTCACCGACGAAGGCTGCTGCCCTTCGCCGGTGATACTCCTTTTTCCCTGGGGAAAAAGATGATTTCTCGCTATTTCTTCGTGTATCACGAATTCTTATGCCGAAGAAAAATTAGCGCGAAGTCATTTTCCACTCTTTTCATCTCAGCCTTTTTGGTGTACTATTAGGCGCAAGGATGTGAGTAGATCCCGTTCCTGTAGTCGAGGAGGACATAAAATGACGGTGGAAACACATGATGTGGCATTTTCGTTCGATCAACCGAGGGATGCCCGCCATCCCCTGCTTTCGACGCTACAGCAACTGCTTAATCGTCCCCTGGAGAAGGATTCGAGGGCAACGGCGTTGCTGGGATCACGCCGCGTCCTGATTGTGGATTCCCAACGAGAGCGAGCGCAGTATCTTGCTCAGCTCCTTGCTTCTGCCGGCTACCGACCGTTTGTGGCTCCTACCTCTCTGGATGCATATACGCTCTTTCTGCAAGGAACATTTCATCCCTTTGCTATTATTTTGAGTGAAGATGGCGTGGCCAACAACCAGTTTTTCCTTACACGCCTGTCACAGCAGTTTGAGCAGCGTTATGACTGGAAAATACCCTTTATTCGCTTGCAAATGCCTCCTCCTCTCTTTGGGCCACGTGCAACCGAACCGCTGGCAGGTGGCCAGCGGCCCGTTTCGCCTTCAACTTCACCGCTCAATCCGCCGAGTGGGGTGCTGACAGGCCCGTCTCGCGTGCAACCTGTTTCACCTGTGGCTGGACCTCGGTCTCCTGCTTTCCCCTCCGCCGGGCAGCCGGTTCGGATGCCGCCGCAACAGCCTCCGGTTTCCCCTTATCCGCCGGCTCAGACAGGCTCGCCTGCATCTGTTCACCCATCCTCAGGTTCTCTCAGGCCATCGGCGCCCGTTTCTTCGCCTCCGCCAACACCTTCGCCTGAAAGCCCGGTCCCTCGTGGAATATCTTTACATGGGCAAAACCGCCAGCGTGTTCCCCTACCTTCTGCATCTATTATGAAGTTTACCAAGAAGCAGTTCGAGAAGATTTCACTGGACGGTTTGAGCATCGGGCGTTACCAGTTGCAAACGCTGATCGGCGGCAACCCGATTGGCGATGTCTACCTTACCTACGATCGCTTGCGCGAACAGGATATCGCCCTGAAAACGATCCAGACCAATATGATCCCGTTCCACTTGATGGAGGGCCTGGAGGAAGATTACAATCTCTTCCAGCAAGAGTTCGATCTTCTCCAGCAACTGGACCATCCTCACCTTTCGCGAGTGATGAATATTGGGCGTTCATATATTAGTGGATTTCCATTCATCTATAAAACTATGCCGTATTATGAGCATGGTTCGCTGGCAAGCTGGCTGGCTCAGTTTCCCGGCAGGCTGTTCGCACCCTCGGAGGTGGCACGCTTAATCTGGCAAGTGGCTGATGCCATCCAGTTTTTGCATACTCGCGGCCTGCTCTACCAAAATTTTAAGATGACCAATATCCTGGTGACAAACGAAACGCAAAATCTGGGTGAGCTTCAGGTCGTTCTGGCGGATCTGCCATTTGTGCAGGATGTGGTGAATCTACCCAAGACTCTAGAATCCTATCGCTATTTTGCTCCTGAGCAATGGGAAAACGAGGCGTTTACCTCCTCCGACCAGTATGGATTGGCGGTGCTTGCCTATGAGTTGCTGGTCGGTCGCGCCCCATTCCAGGGCAACTCGGCCTCGATTATGCAGCGTATGCACCTGACCAGGCCGGCGCCCGCGCCCAGTTCATTCAATCGATACATTTATCCCTTTATCGACAAAGTGATCCTGCGCGCACTATCAAAGCGCCCTGCTGAACGCTTTGATAGCGTTTCGGCTTTCGCCGCTGCACTCGAACGAGCCTGCAATTAGACCTCCTCCCCGACCGGCGGCTCCTCCTGCTGTTAAGGAGATCCCTGGTTAGTTGCCTGCTGAGCGCTTGTCATGATACCCTTCGGCAACGTACACTACTCTTAACACGACGTGTCCCGTTTTTGTGAAGCAGAGAATCCTTCTTCGGAAAGGGAGTCGAGCATGGATTTTGAACTGCCGGAGGAGCACCGGCTGGCCTACGAGAGCGCTCTAGCCTTTGCTCAGAACGAGATTCGCCCGCACAATGCTGAGATTGAACGTAGTGATGATTTCCCTCCGTGGATCTGGAAGCGTCTGGCGGCCCAGGGCTACACAGGGATTGCGATTCCCGAAGAATATGGAGGCAGCGGCGGAGATTTTTTAATGGCGGCTCTGGTGGCGCGAGCAATTGGGCGAGCGAACGGCGGAATCTCGATGTCTTTTGGGGCCCATCTCAATCTCTGCGCGCATAATATCCTGCGCAACGGCACAGATGAGCAAAAGGCAAAATATCTGCCAAAGCTTGTCAGCACAGAACTCATCGGTGGACTCGGCCTGACCGAACCCAATGCTGGTTCTGATGCTATGGGCATTCAAATGACCGCGCGCGCGACGTCTGGCGGCTACGTGCTCAATGGCACGAAAATCTTTATTACCAATGGGCCGATTGCTGGCCTGTTGATCGTCTATGCGAAAACGAAGCCGGAGGCCGGCAGCCGTGGCATTACTGCCTTTATCTTCGAGACCAGTACGCCCGGCTACCATGTTGCGCGCAAGCTGGAGAAACTGGGCATGCACGGCTCTCCCACTGGCGAGCTGGTTTTCGAGGACGCGTTTGTGCCCGAAGAGAATGTACTGGGCCAGGTCAACGAGGGTTTCAAAGTGGTGATGAGCGGGCTGGACCTGGAACGCGCTTTCTTCGCCGTGAGCATGGTAGGTGGCCTGGAGGCGGCGCTGGAGATCTCGTTAAAGTATGCCAGGGAGCGCGAGCAATTTGGCCAGCCCATCGCGAACTTTCAATTGATCCAGGCCAAACTGGCCGATATGTATACCGACCTGGAAGCCGCACGCCTGATGGCTCATCGTTGTATGTGGCTGGCTCAGCAGGGCAAGCGCGTAAGCAAAGAAGCGGCTGCTGCGCTGCTCTTCTCTGCGCGAGCCTCGATGCGAGCCGCCGACCAGGCTTTGCAGATTCACGGCGGCTGGGGTTATCTGACCGATTTCGAGGTCGAACGTATGTGGCGCAATGCCAAATTGGGCGAGATTGGTGCCGGTACCAATGAGATTCGCCAGCTTCTGATTGCCCGTGAGTTACTGGGAATGAGGTAAAACGATGAGATCTGTGCGTATTGCCGGCGGCCTGGGCTTCTATGGCGATTCCTGGCGACCGATCAAAACCAGCATTGAACGCGGAAATGTGCAGTATGTAGCCTCGGATCATCTGGCCGAGCTAACTCTGGCAATTTTGCAGAAGGATCGCATGCGCGATGCCAACCTGGGCTACACACGTGACCTGGCACCTATGCTACTCGATCTTTTGCCTCTGGCTCTGCCACGCAGGGTGAAGTTCGTGCTCAACGCTGGCGGGCTGAACCCGCTGGCGGCTCGCGAAGTGCTGCTCAACGCGCTTAAAAAGGCTGGCCTCAAGCTCAATGTTGGCGTAGTGCTGGGCGATTCGGTGCTGGAGCGCCTGGACGAGTTGCAGGCTGCTGGCGTTTCGCTGGCGCATATGGATACAGGCGAGGAGATCGCGTCTGTACGTGAAAAGTTGCTCTTTGCCAGCGCGTACCTGGGCGCGCGTCCAATCGTCGAGGCGCTCGACGCTGGCGCAGATATTGTATTGACCGGGCGCGTGGCCGATGCCGCGCTTTTCCTGGCCCCGCTGGTGCATGAGCTTGGCTGGAGGTGGGACGAGTGGGATAAGCTGGCGCAAGGAATCGTAGTAGGTCATCTACTGGAATGCAGCGGGCAGGCTACCGGTGGCAACTTTGGCGGTGACTGGCGCTCCATACCCGATCTTGCGCATATCGGCTATCCCATCGCGGAGGTCCGGGAGAACGGAGAGGCGCTGATTACCAAAGCTCCCGACACAGGCGGGTGCGTGAATTTCGACACGCTGCGCGAGCAATTGCTCTACGAAGTACACGATCCCGCGCACTACCTCACGCCCGATGTCGAAGTGGATATGACTACCCTGCTCCTGGAGGAGGTTGGCCCGGACCTGGTGCGGGTGAGCGGGGCGAGCGGACGACCCGCGCCTGAGATGCTCAAGATTGTAGCGGGCTATGCCGACGGTGTGATGGGGCAGGCCATGCTTGGCTATGCCTGGCCGGATGCTCTGGCTAAAGCGCAGGTAGCCGCGGAGATTATCCAGCAGCAGATGCGCGAGATCGGCCTGAAGAGCGAAGAAACGCTGATCGAGTACATAGGTTATAACTCGATTCACGGTCCGCTGGCCGATTCTACACGCACTGAAGATCTCAACGAGGTCTACCTGCGCATCGCTGTGCGCTGCGCGGATCAGCGTGAGGCGGCGAAACTGGGCCGACTCTTTCCACCACTGGCGTTAAGCGGACCGCCCTTTATCGGCGGTGCCAGTGGAATGCTGGAGCCGCGCGGCCTGCTGGGCATCTGGCCAACCCTGGCCCCGCGCTCAGTTATCGAAGAATACGTTCGCGTCAGTGTGGAGGAATCCTAGATGAAGCAACAGCTTGTGCATCTGGCCCACGCCCGCTCTGGCGATAAAGGCAATAAGGCCGATCTCAGCCTCTTTGCCCCCGACCAGGCTACCTACGATCTGCTTGTCCGCGAGGTAACTGTCGAGCGTGTACAGGCCCACTTCAGCGGGCTAATCACCGGCAAAGTAGAGCGCTTCGAGGTGCCTAATCTGCTGGCTCTCAAGTTTGTCCTGCATGGAGCACTCAACGGAGGTGCCTCGCGCTCGCTGCGCAGCGACGCGCTGGGCAAATCGCTGGCTTCTGCGCTGCTAAGGATGGAGATCGAGATATGAGTGGTAAAGAAGAACACCTGATAGAAGAGATCACGCGCATCAAAAAAGGAGGCGCGGAGAAATATCACGAGCGCAACCGCCAGCAGAAGAAGCTGTTTGCTCGCGACCGCCTCGAGCTCTTGCTCGATGATGGCAAGATCGAATTTGAGGAAGGCATGTTCGCGGAATGCCAGAACCCCGAATTGCCCGCCGATGGATCGATTACGGGCATCGGGCGTATTCACGGGCGTCCGGTGGCTTTCAGCGCGTCAGATTCCACCGTCAAGGCCGGGTCGGCGGGCGAGAAATCGGTGCAAAAAAGTTTGCGTATTCAGGAACTGGCCATGCAGATGCGCATTCCTCTGTTCTACTTGATCGATTCGGCGGGCGCGCGCATTACCGATCAGATTCGTCTCTTTCCCGGTCGCCACCAGGGCGGCCGGACCTTTTATAACCAGATCAAAATGTCGGGCATGGTACCGCAGATCGCGCTCATGTTTGGTCCCTCGCCGGCAGGCGCTGCCTATACCCCCGCATTCGCCGACGTAGCAATTATGGTTGAAGGCAATGCCAGCGCCTATCTTGGCTCCCCGCGCATGGCCGAAATGGTCACGCGTGAGAAAGTCACGCTGGAGGAGATGGGTGGAGCGCGTATGCACTGCACAGTTTCCGGCCTGGGTGATTTCCTGGTGCAGAGTGAGGAGGAAGCTCTCTCGCTCGCTCGTGAGTATTTCCGCTACATGCCACAGAACTACCTGGAGAAACCGGCCAACGTCGAACCCGCGCCCCCAGCCAGTGATCGTCCCCTGCGCGAGATTGTCCCAGAGGCCCAGAACAAGCCGTTCAATATGTACGATTTTATCGACTCGCTGGTCGATGGCGGAAGTTTTTTAGAGGTCAAGAGGCTCTTCGCGCCAGAGTTGATTACCGGCTTCGCTCGCCTGGGTGGGCGTGCTGTGGGCATCGTGGCTAATCAGCCGCGTGTCAAAGGCGGTGTGCTCTTTACCGATTCCTCGGATAAAGGCACGCGCTTTGTCAACATCTGCAACGCCTTTAACATTCCGCTGCTCTTCCTGGCCGATGTCTCCGGCTTCATGATCGGCTCAGCGGTCGAACGTTCCGGCATTATCCGTCACGGGGCCAAGTTTATCGCGGCCGTCTCGCAGGCTGTTGTGCCCAAGATCTCGGTGATTGTGCGCAAGTGCTATGGAGCGGGCCTGTATGCCATGGCCGGGCCAGCTTTCGGTACTGATGCTGTCATTGCTCTGCCCACTGCACAGATTGCTGTGATGGGACCGGAGGCCGCGATCAACGCCGTTTTTGCTAACCAACTGGCCGCGTTGCCCGCAGAGGAGCGCGAGGTTTTTCGCAAACAGATGGAGGCCGAATATGCGCGCGATATCGATATTTTTCGTCTGGCCTCAGAACTTATCGTTGATACTATCACGCCGTTTGAGGCCTTGCGCGACGAGCTGATTGCCCGCTACAACGTCTACTCGACTAAAGAGGAGCGCTTCTCCGAGCGGCGCAATCCGATTTATCCTGTCTGATACTCCTTTCGCTAGCAGCGAGGAGATTTTTCCTGCGTCCAACCCGCTTGCTCGTTTTTCCCTTTTGAGAGAGATGAGTAGAGGCGGGCTGTCCAGATGCATTTTCTGAATGCAGCGAGTACTTCCTGGGCAAGGACCGCTTGATCAAACAGGATCGTTAACGAGTTTCTGCTCCTCTCGCCGCGAGTTGATTCCGTATCAACTCCACGTAGTATCCGTTTTTCTCTAATAATTCCTGGTGCGAACCCTGTTCTACAATGCGTCCCTGGTCAAGTACGAAGATGCAATCGGCAGTACGTATAGTGCTGAGGCGGTGGGCGATGATAATTTGTGTACAGTTCAAATTTCTAAGGTTTTGCTCTATGATGCGCTCGGTGATGACGTCCAATGAGCTTGTGGCCTCATCCAGGAGTAAGATAGCAGGCTCGTGCGCTAAAGCGCATGCAAGGGCGAGACGCTGGCGTTGTCCACCGGAAAGCGCGTTACCGCTTTCCGAGATAAACGTCTCATAACCCATTGGCATCTGGAGAATATCCTCATGGAGAGCTGCTGCTTGCGTGGCTTTGAGGATCTGCTGCATGGTTATATCAGGGTGATGAGAGGTGATATTTTGCCGAATTGTTCCGCTGAACGGGCGTGAATCTTGCATGACAACTCCCAATTGAGCGCGTACCGCTTGCAAATCAAGTGTGTGGAGCGGAATAGCATCGTAGAGAATCTCTCCTTCTGTTGGCAAATAGAGCCCCAGTAACAGTTTCCCTAGAGTGCTTTTTCCTGATCCTGTCCGCCCAACAATAGCGATCTTTTGCCCGGCATGGATATGTATATTGATGTCTTGTAGCACCTTTGGAGCATTCGGATCATACCGAAAGCTTACCTTTTTGAGCGTAATGTGCCCTGTCAGGCGGGGTGGTTGTCGCACCTGTTGTCCGTGCTGCTCAGGTTCAGCTTCGACCACATCTGCAAGGCGCTCGATGTGAGAGCGGGCCACTTGTAAGAGTTGCCCACTGCTTGCTAAGGATGTCAATGGAGTCAGAAATTCTCCTATAAGCACCCCTAACGCGAGCATGGTCCCTGTTTGCATAGTGCCATTCAGCGTTTCAATCGTACCGACCCAGAGCGCTATAAGAGGAGCGGCAACATTTAGAATGCTTGTAACTGTGCTGATAGTAGAAGTCATGTAATTTAAAGCAACAGAGGTATTTAGTTGTTTGACAAAGAAATTCGACCAGCGCTGGAATGCTCTCTGCTCTGCGCCGGTGGCTTTCAGGGTTTCTATACCTGTGAGCATTTCTGTGATGTAGCCCTGAGATTCCCCTATGGCATCTAGCTCGCGACGAGCCAACCTGCGAACAGGACTGCGGGTTCCTATGAGCAAAAGGACCTGGAGCAGGCCAATTATCAGCGCGATAGCCCCAAAAACGAATGACTGCGAAAATAGGATGAAGAGATAGAGTGTGGCCATACTTCCATCCAGGATGGTTGAAACTAGCTGGTTACTGATGAGGTTGCGAACGGTTGTGTTGCTTGCCACACGCGCTAGAATGTCTCCGCTCGAACGCTGTTGAAAGAAGCGTAAAGGAAGTCTTAGCAGGTGCTCAAAAAAGTTTGATGTGAGAGAGGCATCGATGCGCGCTTGCAGGTAGACCAGTAGCGATGAGCGCATGAGCATGGTTACTAACTGAGAAAAAAGAATAAGCGGTAGAGCAATAGATAAGAGAGGAAGTATCGATATCATTCTCTGTGGTAGAATCTGATCTATAACTATTTTCGTGACAAAAGGCATAACTAATCCAAATAATTGTAATAAGATAGAGGCAAGTAGAATATGTAGAAATAGAACGGGTGATTTCTTGAGGTATTGTGTCAGGTACGTTCTTAGTGAGAGAGATTTCCTGGCTGTATGAGTATCGAAATCCGTACCTGGTTCGAGCATCATGACAATTCCTGTAAATCCCTCATCAAACTCGTGAGCCGACAGGCGTCTACGTCCCACAGCAGGATCAACAACGTTCACAGAAGCCGGGGACCAGCGCTCGACAATCAGGAAATGGTTAAATTGCCAGTAGACAATGGCGGGTAGGCTGACGAAGCGAAAATCATTGGCTGCCAGGGATATCGTTCTAACTTTCAGGCCGAAACGACGCGCTGCCTGTACGAGGCTTAAGGCTGAAAGGCCATCCCGGCCAGGGCTGGTATGCTGGTATATTTCCGAGATGCTGGTCTTACGACCGTAATAGCTCAGAATCATGGCTAAACAAGCTGCTCCACATTCTACTGCGTTCATTTGTAGAAGTTCTGGTACTTTACGTCGAAACATTTCTAAAACAACCTCCTGGCATAGTGCTCAGCTACTTTGAGTTTGTGAAGGCAAATCCCTTATCGCTCTTTCATCACTTCATGCAATCCTAAGCAAAACGAGAAGATGGACTGTTCACCGACTCGCACCTGAGCGCTTATTGGTTCTCCCATCTCCAAATGAGAGGCATTTGTCGCGTTCGGTAAGAGGATCACCACGATAGAAGCTTGAGGAACAATCTGGTCTGCGTAGCCGTTCAACATGTATCGCTGCTGTGCCTCAGCCGGTCTGATTACCCCGGCCTCAACATACTTTATGCTGTCGGTAAATTGCTGTCCTGTCGGAATAACACGCAGCTCGACCTCTTCCCCAGGGTGGAGCAGGGGTGCGTACTTTGCCGGTAGAAAGAGCACAATGGCCTTTTCCTTGCTTCGTGAAGTATGGGTGGATGTATTTATTAAAACGACTCCTGGTCCGGTCAGGAAGAGAGGAACTTTTCCCTGCCACGCGAGAAATCCTATCAGGAAAAGGAGGGCGAATAGAAGACAGGTCAGGATAGTGATATATGGGAAAAGGAAGCGAGGAAGGATATCCTTTTCCTGCCGCTTCATATAAGCTTCCACAGCCTTTTCCCGAAAAAAATGGTGACATGTCTGCATGACGCTCTCCTCCATTGTGTCCTTTTCCTCATCTCCATATAAGCCTGATTTCTGGCGTATTCGCTTCCCTCTTTATTCTGCTGTATTATATCTTTATATAATATATCGGGAAAGTAAAACATAAATTATCAATCTGATTTTACTATATAGATATCTATAAAATACTATGGGAAAAGTAGAATAAACAGCACTATAACTATGATATGTATGCATCATATTCCCAGGATGCGGAGTATCGGGCACTTTCTCAAATATCAGGCTGGTTGCTCATGAGTATCTGGCGGGAGAAAGCAACGGCTCTGGTGCTCAAATACGCTTCTATATATTTTATAGCAAATGCTGGTATACGCTTGATATAAAATTATATATGTATCGATTGTATATCTTCTTATACTTCAACTGTAAGCAATTTATAAATGCCTGTTTGCATAAATCGAGGTAAGAAACATTGAACGTCTTAACAGACGGTTCAAGTAGCATACAGAAAGGGAAAGCAACCTATGGATACTACCGATCGCAAACTCTCCGAACAGTTTGTTGATTTTATCGAACTGAGCGACGAAAACCTGGAGGAGATCCCCATTCAGGGTGCAGGAGCAAACTTCGGCCGCTCGTGCTGGAGTTGTTGGGGTTGGAGTTGTTGGAGTTGTTGGAGTTGCTGGGGTTGGAGTTGCTGGGATTGGAGTTGCTGGAGTTGTGGAAGCTGCTGGGATGGTTTTTAGACCTGATCTCCAGCGCATTTTTGCCAGCTAAAGGCATATGCCCGGCAAATTAAGAGCTTATGTAGTGGTACCTCGTGGCTACAGGTTATGCTTACTTCCATTCTACTTGTTTAGCTCAAGCTGGGAGAAGTACCGTGCTCTGAGGACTCTGGTAAGCAGAGTACAGTAAAGATGCTTTTTGTCCTTGTTCAGGATTGCTGAAATCCTGAACAAGGATGAAGAAGAAGGTGAGGCATACCTCTTGAGGAATATTTTTTTCATGCCTCCCTTGCTTTTTTAGCGCATCTCCTTGCAACAGAGCTTAAAAATCGCTTGTCTGGACAGTTTTTTGAGGAGAACAGAATTTATGGTGGCGCCAAGCACACGACCAAAATGGAAAAGGGACACTCATTGTATTCCGATGTCCGGGGGTGTCTATCTTCGCGGGAATAACAATCGCCTTTTCCTCAAAGGAAAAAGCTTATACCCTCTATTAGAGCATCTTATCCCGATTTTTAATGGAAATACTCCTCTTGAGAAGATAACAGAGGGCCTGGACGCAGAAAAAAAGCGCATGATCACGAATCTGATAGAGAAGTTATTTACCCATAATTTTCTGAAAGATACAAGCCAGGATCAACCCCATACACTTTGTCAAGAAGAGCTAGAAATCTACGCCCCGGATATTTCTTTTATTGATTCTTTTCAACCGTCGGCTGCTTACCTCTTTGAATGCTTTCGCAACAAACGCCTGCTGATCATCGGCTCTGGACACGGCTTTACTTCACTGATACAAGCAAGCTCTCGGTATGGAGTGAAGCAAATGAGCGTGGTCATGACGCCAGAAGGTGATACTGATTCGGTTGCTCGTCAAGAGGTACAGGATGTGTTTGCTCGTTACTTCTCTGAAGAAAACGAGTGTTTGCTCGCTACGCCTGCCTGGGACAATGAATCTTCTGTACGCAGCATCATCCAGCCCGCCGACGCAATATTGCATATTGCCGAGCGCCCAATGCTCGCCCGCGCTCAGTTATTAAACAGGCTGTGCATTGAACAGCAGAAACTATTTATCCAGGCCATTCTTGTTGACAACCAGATCTGGATAGGCCCTCTGGTGCGTCCAGAGACGGAGGGATGTTGGGAATGTGCATGGCGACGCCGGCAGGCGAATCTGGCTCATTTCTCTCCACAATCTTTGCAAGACGAATTTCAGGATCAACCGCTCGTTGCTTCCGGCAGGGTGCTCACAAAGTCGGAAGCGACTATCCTTGCCAATCGGCTTCTCTTTGCGCTGTTTCAGCATGTGACACAGGCTGGTTCTCCAGAAACACTCGGAAAACTCAGCATCATTGATCTCACAACGTTTCAGAGCGAAAGCCATGCATTTCTCCCGCATCCCCATTGCCTGGCCTGCCAGCGTCCTGTTGTCTTAACTGCACCACAGTTTCTTGAACAGATCCAACAGTTACGGCATCGCGATCCCCTCGACCCGGACATCTTGCTGGAAAAAATTGCTGACTGCATCGATGAGAAGCTTGGACTTTTTACTGCGATTGATGATAGTCGTTTTGTTCAAGCTCCTCTCAAAGTTTATCAGGTAAAGCTGCCCAATCTTGCGTCTAAGGAATGCCAGTCTGACCCTCTTCGTATCGTTGCAGTGAGTACAAACACAAGGGATGCTCGAATACGCATTACGCAGAAAGCGTGCGAATGCTACGCGGCCAACCTTGTAGATCAGCGGCGATTGCTTCCTTCTGAGGCGGTACAGCAACATTCCTGCCCTGTTTTACCGGCCGATCATCTGTTGGGGATAAAATCATTTCCGAGGGAAAAGGAAATGTGGACCTGGGCACAGGACTTGCAGACGCAACAGGCTCTGCTCGTGCCTGCTCCCGCCGTCTTCTCTGCTTTTTGCGGGCAGGAACGAGGAATTGCCTCAGGGAAAACCTGGGAAGAGGCGGTCTGCCTGGCGCTGTTGGACTGGTGTAACTATCTCAGCGTTGGACAGTTGAAGGAGGCCAGGCGAGCGTATCCTCAGGTCGATCTTGAGCGGGCACCTCTGACTCCTGAAGGAACGTATCTGTATGGGCTTTTCAAGGCTGCGTCTGTACATATCGCGATTTACGATATCACGGGGGCCCTGCGCATTCCTACTTTTGCAACATGTTTAGGTAAGGAGATTGTGGCATATACTACTCATTGCGATGTCACGCAGGCTTTGTGCCTGGGACTTGAACAGGCATTACAGCAGTATCAGTCCGAACAATTCCAGGAACACGACTATGCGGTGCCTTCTGTGCCAGATTTCCCGCTGAATCTGCGCGGCGATCAGTGGTGTGTACCGCACTCTACGGTATCAGATACGTGGCCAGCACGGCTGGAATGGGTGCTGCAACAATTCCAGGCTAACGGCTTATATGCTTTTGCTGCTCTTTTAGACCATGATCCGGCTGTGAAACGGATATGGCCTTTTATCGTGCGTACGCTTTTGAGTAGAAGAAGGTTGAAGAAGGGAGAATAACTCAATGAGAGAGAGAGAAGAATGCCTGGTTGGACTTATTGGACGAGGGCTTCTTTATCAGAATGTGAGGCGTCACATAGAGAGCATGTACCGGTTTGCCCTATTCACAGCGGAAAGTTCGCCTCAGCAATTGGCGGCCTGTAAAATCGTCGTCTATTGTAGCGATATCTGGTTGCCTGGAGTGCTCCGGGAGATCAATCGTCGCTGCTTGCAAGCAAATGTGGCCTTGTTGCCTGTCTTCACGCGATTTGATGAGGGGATCATCGGACCCTGTGTCATTCCTCAAAAGCAAGGGTGTACAAGTTGTGCCGAGCTACGCTCCGTAGGAACTGCTTCCTCCGAAGTTGATCGTGAGTTTTTGCATCGATTCTGCTCTAAAGAACATGGGCCAGCCGTGTCCCAACCCTGGCTTTCATCGTTTAGCCTGGAGGTATTAACAGTGCTGGTTGGAGAGGAGATCACCGGATACACGCGGGAACCGGACCACCTGCAAACGATCAACGCTCTGCTCTCTGTCTCACTAACAACCTTAGAGTGCCGCAAACACATTTTTCTGCCCTGCCCTTCTTGTCCTGATTGCGGAAAGCTGTCCGAAGATGAAGCGGATCTGGCGACCATTACTCTGCAATCGCGCCCGAAAGCTGATAGGTTTACCTATCGTATCCGCCAGCCTGTGGCCACTCCTGAACGGATCCTCTCAACGTATGTTGATCAACAAACGGGGTTAGTTTCTTCTCTGGCGGCAGAGAATACTCATCTTCTGCCTATCGCCTCGTCTCACCTTTCCTTTGAGGGAGAGGCAATTGCGGGTACCGGCTGTACATTGCGTCCAGAGCAGAGCCGGGTGGTATCTATCCTGGAAATTGTTGAACGTTATGCTGGTTTACGTCCTAGAAGCAAACGTTCTACAGTGCGGGCAAGCTATCGCCAACTCTTACAAAAGACAGAACAGGTGCTTGACCCTACCACTCTGGGGCTACATAGTTCAGAACAATACGAGCAGCACAAACGAAATTACTCGCCTCGCCAGCTGGTACCCTATCACCACGATTTGGTGTGTCATTGGGTTTGGGGATATTCTTTCCAGAGGCAAGCCCCTATCCTTGTACCAGAGCATTGTGCTTACTACGGCATTCCGGCCAGCGCGGAAAATCCGGTCTTTGTCTCAGAGATATCCAACGGCTGCGCTCTTGGAAATTGCCTGGAAGAGGCTATCTTTCATGGTATCCTGGAAGTAGTAGAGCGTGACGCATTCTTACTCACCTGGTATGCTCAACTCCAGGTTCCGCATCTTGATCTTTATTCGGTCACAGATCCGACAATTCGCCTGCTCACCAGACATCTTGAGTATCATTCTGGTTACACGATCTATGCTTGTAACGTCACTTTAGATCATGCGGTTCCCTGCCTCTGTCTGCTGGGCGTCGATGAACAGAATCGTGGAGACAGGCCAAAAGCTCTTGTCGCCGCCGGTTCACATCCACATCCAGAGCAGGCTCTGTTGAAAGCGCTGCGCGAATTTGCGGTATATCTGGCTTTTCCTCGCCGGCTGGATCAACAGAGTAGAGCACAGGCCCTGGAAATGCTTGCCGATTCGAGCCGTGTCCGGGAAATAGACCATCATCCCCTGCTGTACTCGTTGCCGGAGGCATTCGAACGGCTGCATTTCTTATACCAGAGCACTCATCAACAAACCTTCCAGGAAGCCTTTCAAGATTTTTATCGCTATCCACCAGAATGCGTTGATCTTCGTGACGATCTTAACCATCTGATCGACTTCTATGTCAAACATGGCCTGGATATCATTGTAGTCGATCAAACCGCGCCCGAACACCTCCCCTGTGGGTTGCGCTGTGTCAAAGTGCTCATACCTGGGATGCTTCCTATGACCTTTGGTCAAAACAATCGGCGCGTCAGAGGCTTTGGGCGATTGCACCAACTGCCGTTCACTTTGGGCTACCGGAGCCATCCTCTGGCGGAGGCAGAGATTAATCCTTATCCCCATCCATTTTTTTAGCCTTGAGGCATTGCAGGAGCATCTTCGGTATGATAGAGTGAGATCAGGCGGCGGAAAATCATGGATGCGTGAGGAGCGGGTCTCTATACAGTGTGCGGGGCCTTACCGCAATCGATAACGTGAGCACATGTGAACACATGTAGAAAGGCAGCTTCAGGATGAAACAGATTCGCTCAAACATGGCCGGAGTTGTGCTGGAATTCCTGGTGCAGCCCGGCGAAACTGTCGCGCTGGATCAGGATGTTGTGATGCTGGAGTCGATGAAGATGCAGATACCCGTCCAGGCTACTGCCGGCGGAGTTGTCAGGGCGGTCAAGGTCAATGCCGGGGATTTTGTGGACGATGGAGATGTATTATTAGAGTTAGAATAGAGGCATCGGGATTTCGCGGTATCACCAGATAAACGATTTGGCCGGCTGAGCAAGGAGGGGTTTTGATGCCGCTGTGTCACTATTGCGGGCAGCCTGTCTGGGGAAGCTATGTCACTGCCCTGGGCGCGACCTGGCATCCAGAGCACTTCCTCTGCGCCCGATGCGGCCAGCCTATCTATGAAAGCACCTACCAGGTGTCCCAGGGAAAGCCGTATCACCAGGCTTGTTATTTGGTTTCCCAGGCTCCTTGCTGTGCCTATTGTAGCCAGCCAATTTCAGGCTCCTATGTAGAATCCAGCGGCCGAGCCTATCATACAGAATGTTTCCGCGAGCATGTCGTGCCGCATTGCGTCTATTGTGGAAAGTCTCTGTCTGGTCGATATCTGGTCGATGCCTGGGGTAATACCTACTGCCCGGAGCATCAGCAGGAATACCCACGCTGCTCCTTTTGCGGCCGCCTGATTCCTCCGGCTCAGCAAACGCCCGGCTGGGATGACTTCGAGAGCCTGCGCTGCTCTGTGTGCCGCTCCACGGCCATCGAGACGTCTGTGCAGGCTCAGCCACTGTTTCAGCAATGCAAGCAGTGGATCGCCCAGCAGGGGTTTCGTTTCAATCAACTTCCATTAAGCCTGGTTCTCCGTGATCGCACAACGCTCGCGGGAATGCTGCAAGGCCGTGCGGTGAACCATCCATTGGGGGTGACGCTCTCTTCTACGCGGGTACAGAACGGCTATGCGTTGGGCAGCCATATCGAGGGCGTGGCTGTGCTCCAGGGTATGCCAGCCACGCTTTTCGCTGGAGTAGTTCTGCACGAACTGGGCCACGTCTGGCTGACTGCACATGGAATAGAGAGGCTGCCGGCCTGGGCCGAAGAGGGCTTCGGTCAACTCCTCTCGTACCGCTACTATACCGATCTCAACACCCTCGAAGCTCGCTACTACGCTGGCAGCCTTGAGAATGATACCGATCCTATCTATGGTGATGGCTTCCGGCAGATGCGCGCGCTTGCCGAAAGGGTAGGCTTCCGGCAATTGCTGGAAACGCTGCTCACGACGAAAAAGTTGCCTCTATGATGATTCGGCCTCTTTCAGCCTGCTTGATGAGTCGGAAATTCAGAGCGTTCAGGTTCTTTTTTGAGAAAAATCTGAACATTTTAAATAGATAATCTAAACGTTCTCTATTTGATAAACTTGGATCAGTTTGTGCAAGGTTGGTAAAGTGAGACTTGAGGACACGAAAGTTCACAAACGTTGGTAGAGAACGGTGGTGAGGAAAAGAAACGTGCCTCCATCTTTTATTCATCCACCTTCCCTACGGAGGCAAAGATGTAGTGTCCTGACTTTCCTACTTAATTGAGCAATGAGCTCGGAAATGAAAGAAAGGGAACCTCTATGTCTAAAATAGGGAAATTCACTGTTGCTCTGGCCCTCGGCCTGTTTATGAGCCTGGCCTTGCTTACTACCGGTTCTTTTGCGCAGAGCGCGAATAGCCACGTGGCTAACACGCCGGCGCACACGACAGTAGCTCATGCCGCTCGTTGGGGCGGCTGGTGGTGGGGCGGTTGTGGTTGTGGTTGCTGGTGTGGCTGTTGGAATCCCTGCGGCTGGTGGTGGTGGTAGATTCTGACCTTTCCTATGTAGGCCATGTTCATGCTCTTCTCTGTGATTGCATGGACGTGGCCTTTTTGGTGGCGAGTGCTTTAATTGGCCCGGTATCATGGCAGTTTCATTGCGCCGTGATCAGTTGTGGAAGTGTCATTGTATGTCTGTTGCCCCAGGTGTCTTCCCATTCGCACTCATATACCTCTGCTTCCCGCTGCTCGTTTTCACCTGGCCTGCCTTCTGAATCCTCCGGCGTCAATCGCATGCTGCTACGCAAATAAATCTTATAGGTATGTATATCTTTCACTGTATATTCAATGCTCAACAGGTATTTGCCCCACGGAATGGTTTCTACTGTGTAGGTTGCACCCTGCTGGCGAAGCGCCTGTGGTATCATCGGCGCAATAGTAATGCGGTTTGCATCTTCTGCGCGCAGGCCCAGTACATAATGCATCAATAAATGAATGCTGAGCGCTCCCCAGCCGTAGCCCTCGATTCCGGCATTCACATACTCTGTTTCTCTCCACTTTCCTCTGGTGATGGCTTGCCGGTACTCGCGGGTGACGCCTGGCAGGCCGCCATGCTCATCAGGCTCGCGACTATCGGTGCTGCGATAAGAAGCATCGATAAAACAGTACGCGAGTTCTGCCGCCTCCGTATGCATACCGGCTGCTGCGGTGGCTCCAATCAAAGTCATCACTACAGGTGGCCAGCTCAACGGCGCCCATTGGCTGCTGTGCTGCGGCGGCTCTGCCAGAACCGGGCGCGTCTGCTCTACATGCCGCGAATCGGCGACGTTGCAAAAGATTGGGGCCAGATGCATCGCGTCTCGTTCGCTGGACCAGACGCGAGCCACCGAATCATAGTCGCGGAACCAGCCGTCACGCCACATCAAACGCGTCTTCACCGTAAATTCTTCGGCGATCTCACGCCAGAAAGCTATCTCGGCCGGATAGGGGTTTTCTAGCGTTTCATCGTTATGGGTTGGTTCCAGTGCTTCGGCCCAGCGAGCCAGGAATGCAGCTCCCTGGGCCATGCTGGCCTGCAAATCAACTGGACGCACGTGTTGAATGATGGTGCCGCCAGTCTGCTGCGGGCCGAAGCGGCTGGAGACATCCTGACCGGATTCCCATGAGCAAGCGTAAGTCAGCCAGCCTTCAGCATCGCGGCGATGATCAAGCCACCAGCGCAGGTAGGCAGCCGCACCTGGATAGAGACGTTTCAACCAGGAGAGGTCGCCAGTTCTGCGCCAGAGTTGATCGCAGCACCATAGCGGATAGCCCCATTCTGGCGCGGTTCCGCAGATCTGCCCGTCATCGGCTACCATGTTATAGCTGCCATCCTCGCGCATACAGGGAAGGTTCGCATGGGGGGCGGACTCGAAATGAGTCAGGATGACTTCGGCGGCAAGTTCCGGGTCGGCATAGCTGAGAAACAGCGCGTCCATAGCAGCTTCCGCCAGCACCAGTCGTGGAGCCTGAATCTGCATACCATCAAAAAAGCTGCCGACGATTCCTGCGGACGGGCGAATAACCATCCGCAGGGTTTCCAGATCGTAGACCAGACCACGCCTCCAGCTATCAGGCCAATCGCCGCGTAACTGGGGAGCAGAGCGCCAGAACTTCTCGTCGTCCTGCCTGTGCCCGGCCTCTGCTCGTGCAATCGTTTCCAGGCTGTCGGACCAGCACTCATACGATTGGTCCTGGGAAACGCCCCGTGCCAGGATCGCGTTCAGGCGCAGCGATGGAACCGTTTTGTCACCTACGCTGAAGGTGCAGGGTAGAGCCAGGGCGCGTCTCTGCCAGCCGGTATCGGCCTCGCGCTGTGTGA
>DATGKW010000110.1:0-22877 GCA_035294465.1 Ktedonobacteraceae bacterium
GCAAAAATGCCAAACCAGCCAACGCTGGGGATCTCGGTTTTCGGTGTCAGGGTCTTACCACCAAGAGTTTCTGCCCTGGTCAGCGTGGCGTCGATATCGTCCGTTGAAACATAGATCAATACTTCGCCAACTTTGTATCCCATGTGGGACTCGCCGGCTTTGACAAAAGCGCCGGCTGGACCAGAATCGGCCTGGAACATATGGTAGTCGAAACCTGGATCGACCTCAACTTTCCAGTCGAACAGGTCTGCATAAAACTTGCTCGAAGCGGCGGGGTCGGTGCCGGGGATTTCAACGTGGACAATAGAATGCTGAGACATCTTCAATCCTTTCTTTTAGCAAAAAACGTGAAATAGATGGTTAATCATCAATCGCCATGTATATTGTAGAATAAAAGTTCTATTTTGTCAACTGTATACAAAGGCTTGGCTTTGGGAAGTCCTGCATTCTAAAATGAGAAGATATCGATCCTGGAGGAACTGACTTGATGAAACCGCATGGTCCCAAACCGGGCAACTGGAGGCTATTTCGCGTCTGGGCAGGCATTGGACTGCAATCCTTTGGCGGCGGAGCCTCGACCACATATCTGATTTACAGCACGTTCGTTGAGAAACGCGGCTGGTTATTACCTGAAGAATATAACCAGTTCTGGAACTTGAGCGTAATGACCCCCGGCATTAATATATTGGCCCTGACTATTCTTGTCGGGCGCAAGCTGGGCGGCGTGTGGGGGGTGGTCGTCTCGCTAGCGGGGCTGCTTTTGCCTAGCGCGACGATTACCTGTTTGCTGACAGCGGGGTTCTTGCGTGTCCAGGGCATTGCCGCGGTGCAGGCCATGTTGCGCGGCGTGATTCCAGCCACGGCCGGCCTTATGCTGGTGGTGGGCATCAAATACGCGCAGCCGCTGCTGAAAGAGATCAAGGCCGAGGGTTTTCTGCGTCTGTTCATCAGCCTGGTCGTGGTCTTGCTGGTGACTCTGGCGATTGTGCTCTTGCAGGTGGCGGTTGCGCTGGTGTTGATTGGCGCAGCTCTGCTTGGCATTCTGCTGTTTAGCTGGCTGCTGCCTCCTCCCGCGCCCGTCGTTGATGTGGAAAAAGTGAAGGAGATGGAGGAGATACATGATTAATCCGCTGCTCTACTTCCTGCTTTTCCTCAAAGCTTCGCTCTTCTCCAGCGGCGGTTTCAGCAATCTGCCCAGCCTGCACGAAGACCTGATGGCCGAGGGTTGGGCCGTCGAGTCCGACTTTGGTCAATCGCTGGCCATCGGGCAGATCAGCCCCGGCCCCAATGGGTTATGGGTGATCTGCCTGGGCTATCTGACCTACGGTTTCGCGGGCGCGGCCTTGACGCTGATCGCGATTACCATTCCGCCTTTTCTGGTTCTGGCCATCGCCACGCTCTATGATCGTATGGCCGCGCTCAAGTGGGTTGGCTCTCTGATGCGCGGGATCTCGCTGGCAGTGATCGGCATCCTGCTCTCCGTAAGCTGGACCATCCTTAGCCACTCAAGCCTGGATTGGCGTAGCGCCATGCTGGCCGCCGCGGCCAGCGGGCTGGCGCTGACGAAACGCGTCAATATCGTAATAATCCTGGCTCTGGCTGCGACCGCCGGCTATCTGCTGTATGGCCTGGGGTAGCTTCTGGCCGGCGCGTGCAAGAGGCGTCACTGCACTCTATGGAAACCGCGCGACTCTCAAGCGGATTTCGTATCAGATGCTGCGGGCCTAGTAGCCACAGCGAAAATATGCATTTGCCCCTTTCCTGATGGTGCGGGTAGCGTCACACTCTGCACCGTTTTTCCCTGCTGAAGAGCTATAGAGGCAAAAAACACGTAGGTTTTGACTTGCGTGCGCCCATTTGGCGTGTTGTGATAGGGCATCGTATACATCACCTGGTTGCCAAACGCCGGCCGCGACCGGCCCTTATCGAGCGTCCAATCACTGAAACCCAGAAGGAAGGTCTGATGGCTGCCGTCGCTATAGTTGATAGTGGCTACCCCGGACGATGAGCCGTTTACAGACGCGCCAGCAAAGGCCAGGGTGCCGGCATTGTTCAGAGGCTCTACCGGCAGTCTCTGGCCGATGGCGATGTAATTATTGGGTTCACCGGAGGTGCCAGCGGGCCACTGGAAGACGGTGCCGTTGGTACCTCCGAAGAAGGCATTATCGCCGGGATTACAGCCCTGCGCTTGCAGTGCCTGGGCCGAGTAGCTATCGCCGTGGCCATCGAGATTAGCTTCTCCTGTATTGTCATCATCGCTGGTGCCAATGTTATTATAGTTGCCCAGAGGTCCATTGGTAGTGATGGTGAAGATATGTAACTGTTTTGTCTTATCAGCTATGGTGGGCAGCGTCACGCTTTTGAGCGTTTTGCCCGCCTGCAAGGCAACCTGCGCGGAGAATAGATATACTCTGGTGAATTGCTTTCTGGCAGGACCATTGCGGTAGGTCATGGCTGCGATAAGCTTATTGCCGAAGGCCGGAGTCGCGCTGGTCCAGTCGGTGAGGCCCAGCATGAAGTTCTGGGTCGAACCATCGCTATAGTTGAGTGTTGCCGTGCCATCGGCATTGCCGCCGGTAGACGACCCAAGAAAGGCCAGGATGGTTGCGCTATTGATAGGGGCGATCAGGATCGTCTGCCCGCGAGCGCTATAATTGTCCAGCGCTCCAGCAGGCAGATTTGGCCAGATGAAGGTTACATCGTGAGAGATAATGGAAGCGCCGGGGGTGATACCTGCGTTCTGTAGAGCACCCAATGAATAGCTATATCCATGACCATCATAGTTTGCCAGACTGTGGCCGCTGAAGCTATCGTCGCTGATTCCGGCGTTATTATAGGAGGCTGGTGGGGGAGGCGCGTTCCCGTTGACCTGGCCGTAGATCTCCAGGCTGTTTGAAGTGGGCACAAAAACTTCGCCGTTGGCCACAATTGGACAGGTGAATTTCACGAAGCCGTCCAGCGCGTCGCGGTCGGCGTACTGGTTGCTGTTGTATAGTTCGTGGCTCAGATTGGTGGCGTCATAGGCGCGCAGAGCTGGCCCGTTCGCCTCGCCCCGGTCGATTGTCCAGAGAATTCCATCGTCGGGGCCGTTGCTGGAGATGACCAGATTGCCCCCGGTGAAGCCAAAGATTTCGGGCGTCGAAGAGTCAGGCGTGAAAGAGCGGAATGTGCCGCTGCCAGTTAGCTTATAGGCTCCGGTTGGCCTGTTGACGCTGGCAAGGTAGAGGTAGCCGTTCCAGTAACCGGGTGTGTTGAAAAGGCCACCAATTGCACGTGGAGGACTCTCTTGCACTATCTTGTCCACGTCTCTGAGGTTCTGATGATGACAAGCTCCGACTATTGTGTGGTAATGCCCCATGTGCAGGAGATTGATCACATAGACGCGCCCTTCTTTGCCCGCGACAACAATCATGTTGTGCGATGGTTCCACCAGGGGGCCGCTTGATCCCAGATCGGCATCAATACTGGCAAGGCAAGCCTGGTTGAATGGCGTGAAATAATCGAGCAGGCGCAAGTCAGGGCTAAGCTTTACCACGCTGTCACCGGCTGATTGTCCGCCAGTGCTCAGATTGAAGCTACCATTCCCGCTTACGTAATAAATATTCCCGCTGGCATCAGCCGAAATTGCTCCGGGGCTCCAGATGCCACCCTCGGAAGCGTCGGGTGTATCGTTATACACATGTGTCTGGTGCAACGCACTCCCGTCAAATGTATAGCTCATAATCCAGCCGTGATAGGGATTATCATCGCAGAACGAACCCCAGGCGATATACACGTTGCCGCGCGACAGAAGCAAGGCAGTTCGCTGGCGTTCGTGGCGAGCATCAAAGGAGACGCGCCCATCGACGCTTCCCTGGCCATAGCCCGCGACACTGGCCTGGATGATAAGCGAAGCTTTGTCTCGCCCGGTCGTAATATCGAGGGCGTGGAGGCGGTAGACAAGTTGTCCATTTTCGTTAGTGAAAGCTACAACATAGAGGGTATCTGTTTCCGGGTCAATCACAGGCGTGCCCGTAATCCCCATCTCCGGCGTGGTATCGGTGCAGGAGACATCACCCGGCGTAGGTGTCGTGGCACCATTTACCAGGAAACTGGTGCGCCAGAGCTGACCATCTGTGGGATTACTTGAGTCGGCGTCGAACGCGTAAACGCTGTCGTGCTCAGTTGCGACAAAGACGACATTGTGCTGCTGGCCGTTGATGGTCAGGTTGGGCATATATAGGGGTTGGGCATAAACCTGACCATCAACAGGGTAGGTCACACGCCTGCCAAATTGATGAACATTCACATTGCCAGGGGTGAGGGTTGTTTCGTGGGTTGTCGCGCCCGTGCGCAGATTGTCATACCTGTAGGTGAGAACCGCCGTATCAGCGGCGGCAGCAATGTGACCTGTCGTCTTTGGATGATTCACGTATTCATTGCTTTTGCCGAACGCGAGAGGAGCGGCAGTGATCTTGAGAGAGCACGTAAGAAGGAGAGGCAGCGTGATCAACCATGTCTGTAAGGCAGCTTTCATTCAGTCCTCCCCTCCCAACAACCATTAGCGCTGCAAGCATGACACCAGTAATTAGCTACATTTCTAGTGTATTCAAGCTGCTCAAGCTCAACGAACAAACAGGAGGATTCTATTACTTTTGCATTATTCTATGCAAAGGAAAGATACCGTAAAAACTGTTTCAACGCCGGGATCACTGCAAACGGTAAGCGTTCCCTGATAGGCGTAAGTAATAGCCTGCGCGATTGAAAGGCCGAGGCCGGTGCCAGCGATGGGGGCGTTTGTTGAGGAGTGCGTATTTTCTCCACGATAGAAGCGATCAAAAATATGCGGCAAGTCTTCTGATAGAATACCTGGACCATGATCGATAACTTGCGCCAGGGCGCGCGTCTCCTTTTTATCCAGGTGCAGCCATACTTTCTTTGATTCACCGGCGCAGCCATATTTGACAGCATTGTCCAGGAGTACCAGCAGCATCTGCTGGATGCGCTCGCTGCTGGCCCAGATCTTCAATCGCTCCTGGGTAGCCAGTTCCAGGATCAGCTTGCACTCCTGGGGCGCGCGCTTCCTGGCCTGCTGGAGGCACTCGACGGCAACGGCGACAAGGTCAATTGCTTCAGGTTCAGGGAAATTTCCTTCGTCCAGGCGGGCCAGGGTGAGCAGATTATTGACTAGATCTGACATGCGCTCCGCCTCATTTTTCATTAAACTCAGGATGTGCTGAGCTGTGTCTGGATCATCCTTAGCTCCGCGAATGAGCACTTCGGTAAAGCCGCGCAGGGAAGTGATGGGGGTACGCAGTTCGTGCGAGGCATCTGAAACAAAGCGCTGTGCTCGCCGTTCTGAAGCTCGCTGAGATGCGAATGTTTGCTCGATACGGTCGGCCATCTGATTGAAGCTGGAAGCCAGTTCGGCGATTTCGTCGCGACTCTGCAAAGGCGGCACGCGCTGCTGGAGGTCACCTCTTGCCAGCGCCCGCGTAGCGCGCGTAACCTGGCGTAGAGGCTTGAACATGATGCCGGTAAAAAAGGAGATGGTCAGCGCACCCACGAGGATCATGAATAGGGAAATGATGCCCAGAGTAAACATAATGGTGCGCAGTGTCGCCTGCTCATCGGCGTAGGATGTGAGCAAAGCGATATAGCCAGGGAGATTTTGTGGCGCCAGGCAGTTTGCTGGCGCTTGCACAGGGAGCAGCAAACCATCGCTGGTGACGGCCTTCGAGTGGGCTTGAAACGTCTGTGTGGCCGCATCTGGAGTGTGCGTAAAAAAGGTCGCAGCGACATAAGGGAAAGGCTGTGCGAGTAAATTGCCGTTGCTGCTGGCGATTACTTTCCCATTTTGATCCAACAGATAAACTGCATCCACATCGGTTGGCATATTTTGTCGAATAAAATCCTTTGCCACCTGCGGCGAGGTCGCGGGCGTGTTGCAGACTTCCTCGATAAGCGATGTACGCAGCGCCCTGGCACGTTGTGGAAAAGCCGTTTGCGCGTCGTGCAGGAGCAAATTGGACACCGAGCTGTAGAGAAAAATGCTAAGAAAGACAACAAAGATGCCAAACAAAGCGCTATACACAACAGCCAGACGCCAGCGCAGGCTAAGCAGGGGGCTATACCAGGGAGCGCTCTCTGCGGCAGACACTCCATTCACCCTTTCAAAACATATCCTACACCGCGCACTGTCTGAATCAAACGCGGTGTGCTGGGCGAATCTTCAATTTTCTCCCTCAGATATCTCACGTAAACCTCGATGATATTCGTTTCACCTAGAAAATCGTAGCCCCAGACGCGGTTCAAGATCGTCTGGCGATCCAGGACCTGGCGCGGGTGGCTCATAAAGAGATGAAGGAGATTATATTCGGTCGCGGTCAGCTCGATCTGGCGCTCACCGCGCAGGACCTCGCGTGTAGCAGTATTCAGTTGCAGGTCGCCGAATTGTAAAATCTGGCCGTGTCCTGCTTCCGCTTCATCGCCGCGACCCCTGCTCTGGCGGCGCAGGATAGCGCGTATACGCGCTACCAGCTCCTCGAAGCTGAACGGCTTGGTCAAATAATCATCGGCCCCGGTATCCAAACCGGTGATGCGGTCGCGCACATCATCTTTGGCGGTGAGCATCAGGATGGGGATATCCTGGGTTGTCGGGTTGCTGCGCAGGCGGCGGCAAACTTCCAGACCATCCATGCCGGGCAGCATGATATCCAGGATGATCAGGTCGGGAATGATGCGTTGAGCGGCGGCCAGCCCTTGCGGGCCATCCGCCGCCGCTTCCACCTGAAAGCCCTCGTACTTGAGTCCAAGTTTGATGAACTCAATGATATTTTCCTGGTCGTCGATGACCAGAACCGTTGGATCCGGCTGATTTTCCTGGTTTTTAGGAATATTCGAGTTATTCGGGATGTTCGGCTCCTGCATAGATGGCCCCTGTCTGGTTGATCTAGTCTCCTCTATTATAGAGAGGCAGGAGCGCAACTGCAAGCTTCTTCCTTGCTAGAAATTTCGTCGGTCTACCAGTAACATTTTCCCTCCAGGAAAAGACATCTTACTTGTCCGTTTATTCAAAGAATGAGGCGGGATCGGGTGCTACGTGATTTTGCCTCATTCCCTTATCCTTTGACAGCGGCGATCAGCAGAAACATTGGGCGGACTTGTCAGAATCCGTTCCTTGCTCTATCATATGACAGGCATGCTCAACCGAAATCAGGCAGATTGCAAAGCAGCGTGCGGTAAGTAGATAGATAAGTTCCGTTGGAGCGGAAAGACAGATTAAGAAAGCCTTATGACGACGCTCACAAAGCAACCACCGAGGAAAACGCCGGCTAAGAAAAAGGTGCCGAAGCGCTACGCACGCCCGGCTCCTGGGAAGTCGCGCCGAAAAGAGCGGGCGCTCTACTGGTTCAGGCACCCGTTAAACGCGGCCTGGGGCTGGTTTAGTTCGGTACGCACTGCGATTCTCTTAATTGTAGCTGTTAGCGTTGTAAGTTTGCTTGGTATCTATTTTCAGCAAGCCCCTGGAGAGGTGGTTGGCGACCCTACGGCCTATGCCACCTGGGTTCAGATGAACGAGCTGCCCAGGTTTGGCTCGCTTACGCCAATCTTTAACTGGCTGCAATTCTTTACGATCTTCTCCAGCTGGTATTTCATTTTGCTGCTGATTCTGCTGGCTACGAGTATCCTGATCGGTGGTATGCTTAACCGCCTGCCCGCCATCTGGCAAAACTTCCGTCATCCCATACTGCGGCGCAGTGACAAGTTCTACGAGAATGCGCTGGAGCGGACCTCTTTTGAGCGCGAGGACGCGGTAGAGTGGACCACCCGCGCTCTACGCAAACGTGGCTTCAGAGTGCGTAGCGTGGTCGAAACGGTCGAGATTGGAGACGGGCGCGGTGCGAAGAAGGAGCAGCAGGAGATTACCTATCTCTATGCCAACAAAAATACCTGGGCTACCCTTGCCACTTTTGTCTTTCATGCCTCTCTGATCGTCTTGCTGCTGGCCGGTGTCTTTTCGCAGTGGCATGGTTTCCCGCTTAACAGCCCGGCACGCCGTATTTTGCCCGCACCTCTGATTAGCTTGAGCGATAACCTGGCCGGGTTTACGTTTGATCAAGCTTTGCCCGATGGCACCAGCGCGACCGTCTATCCACGCGGCACGCCACACAATATCACCTTTCGCGCCAATAATTTTACCGCGAAGTTTGATCCTAAGACTGGGCTGGCGACCGACTATGTGACCAATCTGAGCGTCTACAAGGATGGCGTGCTGGTAGCTCATAGCGATCACTTGCGCGTCAACGATCCCCTTGTTTACGACGATATCGTTTTTCATCAATCGTCGCTGATCCCGGCGGTCAACGTCACTCTTGCCGATGCTAGCGGTTGCCTGGTTTGCAATCAGGCGATTGTACTGAGCCAGACCGAGACCGCCCCGGGGAATCTCCAAATAGACCTTGCGGAAGGCATCCCGATTGCCGATACAGGTTTTACCTTGAACGTCTACTTTCCGCACACCAGGAACCTGCAACTGGCGCAAATTTCGCATCCCAGAATCATTGTTGTCGTTGACCAGCCAGGCCAGGGCATTCTGACGAAGAACACGCTCTCGCTTCTTCCGGGCCAATCCGGCACGGTCAATCAAAACTGGAGAGTGACGCTGGATAGCGCCACCGAGGCTACCGTTTTGCTCGTTACTAAAGATACTGGCTCAAGCTTGATCTGGCCAACCGCTGTGATTCTAATTCTTAGCCTCTGCGTTGCTTTCTATTTCCCTGAGCGGCGCATCTGGATCAAGATTGTGAAGCAGCGCGTTCAGCTCGCTGCGCTGCGCGAACATTTTGTGAATATTCGCACCGATCTGCTGGCGCTTGAAAGGGCCAGCAGAAGCAGCGCGAATACTGCCTGAACTGTATTGACATAGGTAGGCAACTGAGATATTCTTAACCATGGACTATATCTAAACGAATTGTAACATTCTGCTTATTATTAGGAGTAGCTTGTAGAGTTGTCTGGGGGATAGCTAGTGGCTGTTGATTGGCAGAAACCTTCTAACAGTAGCAAATTGATCGCCATTGTTGAAGATGACGCGCAGTTGATCAGCCTGTTCCGGGATGCGCTAGAGCGCGATGGGCGCTGGAGTCTGTGCTTTTTTAGCGATGGTCAGGACGCTATGGATCACCTACCCGATCTGGGCGCGCAGTTGATTCTGCTGGATGTTGGCCTGCCAAATCTGGACGGCGTTTCGCTCTATAAGATCCTGCGCGGGCACAGCAATACAAAGAGCACACCCATTATTGTGATCACAGGCAGTTATGACTGGGAGCTGCAACGTATGGGCCTGCAAACGGGCCTGTTGCTGCGCAAGCCATTTCGCCTCCAGGAACTTCTTTTTATGATCCAGGCTATTCTGGGTGACGAAAGCCCGGTGCAAAGCTGAAGAGACGAGTACGCGCTATACGCGTCTCTTTTTGGCAATCTGTATCCACGAAGTACGTATCTCCCTCTATCTGGGCATACAGGTTTTATGAAACGTGTTGCGCTTTCATTTCGTTTGGATGGAGGAGCGATCATGGAAACCGAGAGAGAAAGGCCGATGGCCCAATCCAGCAACGATATCTATCAGTTTCACCTGGCTCCCCAGGCATATAAACGAACCAGCAGGCGAGCATGGTTGATGTGTAGCGCTTTCCTGTTATGTGTATTGCTAGGGCTTGCCGGTGGTTTCTTGCTCTGGCCTACTTATACTCATGGGTTTACTTTCTATTTGAAGTGGCAGGATGCTCTGGTGGCGTCCTGCTGGTGTATAGCTCTGGTCTCGTTGGGCGGTTGTATTCTGGTTTTGCGTTTCATACATGCGCTGCGTTGCGGCTATCGGGAAGGGATGCTTACCCTGGAGGGCAAAGACAGGCTGAGTGGGCGCGACCTCTCACCTAAGAACTTCACCAGTATTTTCTGGGCTGTGGCAACAACTTTTGCCTGCTTCATTGTGATGCTTGTAGGACTGGCTCCATTTGTCTTGCTTGGCTGGACTCTGCATCTGTCCAATCCCGTGCTCCTGGTTTTTACCACCGTGCTAGCCCTTCTGCTCTGTCTAGGAGGGCTGCTGGTGTCCATGCCCTTTGGCGCTTTCTTCGTAATCGGGCTGGTTGGTGGTGTCTCCTTCTGTCGCAGAATGGGCGCTCGTCAGAACTATCTCTTAAGCAAGCAGACGACTATGCGTATCGATGGCTTTGCTCTGGCGATTATTCATCCTGACGAGCCTGAGTCGCTCTTTGATCTTCAGATGCTTCTCCCCGAAGATCAACGCAGGCTGCTAACGCTGTTGCGAGAACGCTGGGTTGAAGCAGAACGTTCCTGGAATCCGACGCTGGGAGATGAAATTGAAGCTGCTCTGAAGGGGGCCGAAGTTCAAGCTGTTTAGAAATCCATCAGTTGGAAAAAAGATCTGGCAAAAGTCTTGACAGGTTCCTGACGGCATGCTATACTACATCCTGTCGAAGTATCTGTACTATCATTTTTGGTAGAGTAGAGGTACAGGACCCGATTGGGAGCGCGAAGAGACGAATCAGGGCCAGAGCAAACATATAGTATTCCCTTTTACTCTGTCATGGAGATTTGCAGTAAGCAGTAGAACATGGCCTGTTAAGTGTTAAGTGGGGTGGCTTTTCGCCTGGGGTTGAAAGAAAGCGATTGGAAGATTTCAACACGATCAGTTTGACAGTGTAGGGAGTAGGAGTAACCGCGTGCGAAAGCAGGGCGCGGTTACTTTTCTTGTCATGGAGCGTTTCTCAACACGGACAAAATGAGCAGTTATCTCTGTTTTTCCTTGTCTTTTTTGCAAAAGGGCGTGGATTTCGCAACCGGGCCGCTGGATGGAGATCCGCGTCTATCTTGATTTCCTCCGTAGGGTGACTAGGTGAGAGGAGAGCATATACCTATGGCAGTAAGCAGCAGAGCCGTAACACTCCCGGAGCGCGTCTCCTTTGCACGCATCCCGGATATACGGCCAATGCCGGGACTGATTCAAATCCAGCTGGATTCTTTTGAATGGTTCAAAAAGGAGGGCCTGCGCGAGCTTTTTGAAGAAATTTCTCCCATTGAAGATTTCACCGGAAAAAATCTGAAACTTGAATTTATTGTACCGCCAGAACCGTTTGGAAAACCCAAGTACAGTGAAGATGAGTGCCGCGACCGCGATGCAACATACGCGGCCCCTTTGACGGTGAAGGCTCGTCTGACAAATAAAGAGACAGGCGAAATCATCGAGAAGGATATCTTCATGGGTGATTTTCCTCTCATGACGAAAGAAGGTACATTTATTATAAATGGTGCCGAGCGCGTGGTCGTCAGCCAGCTGGTGCGCTCCCCCGGCGTCTACTTTACGGCCGATGAAGATGCTGCGACCGGCCGCAAACTGTTCGCTGCCAAGCTCATCCCCGGACGCGGCGCTTGGCTGGAGTTCGAGACCAGTAATAAGAATCTGCTGACAGTCAAGATTGATCGCAAGCGCAAACTGCCTGTGACCACCCTGCTGCGCGCGATTGGCAGCCTGGCAAAAGAACAGTGGCATGGTGAGCAACTTGATCTTTCTACCGACCAGGGTATCCTGGACGCGTTCCACGAGGTCGATAATGATCCCAATGTGCGCTATATCCAGGCAACGTTGGATCGCGATCCGATAAAAAAGGAAGACGAGGCGCTGCTGGAACTCTATAAAAAGATGCGCCCCGGCGATCCCGCGACGATTGATAACGCGCGGTCGCTGGTGAGGAATATGTTCTTCAATCCCCGGCGCTATGACCTGGGCAGCGTGGGCCGCTATAAGCTGAATCGCAAGCTGGATCTCTCGGTGCCCCAGAGTCAGCGTATCCTGACGCAGGACGATCTGGTCAATATTATTCGCCGTCTGATAGAGCTGAATAACGGTCATGGACGCAAGGACGATATTGACCACCTGGGCAATCGCCGCGTGCGCTGTGTGGGCGAGCTGATCCAGACACAGTTTCGCGTTGGCCTTTTGCGCATGGAGCGTGTGGTCAAGGAGCGCATGAGCATTCAGGAGCCAGGCCAGGCCACACCAAACGCGCTGATCAATATTCGCCCCGTGGTGGCCGCGATGAAAGAGTTCTTCGGCGGCAGCCAGCTTTCGCAGTTTATGGATCAGACGAATGCGCTGGCGGAAATCGGCCACAAGCGCCGCCTCTCGGCCCTCGGCCCTGGCGGACTATCACGCGATCGCGCCGGGTTTGATGTGCGTGATGTGCATCACTCCCACTATGGCCGTATCTGCCCGATTGAAACGCCAGAAGGTCCGAACATCGGTCTGATCGGCAACCTGGCGACCTATGGTCAAATTAATCCTTATGGCTTTGTTGAGACACCTTATAGAAAGGTGTATAAACGCCTGAGAGTTGATGATCCGCGCCTGATCGGGCGAGAACTGCGCGGCGCTTATGGACGTGAGTGGGAGGATATCAAGCTGCCCAATGGCGAGGTGATTTTTAAGGCTCGCTCGCGGGTGCGCGTGGACGAGGCGCTTTTCGCGAAGCTCCAGCAGGCATTGGGTGAGGGTGAGGTACGCATTCGCCCGTTTGTTACCGATGAGGTTGATTACCGCACGGCTGACGATGAGGAAAATTTCCGTATCGCACAGGCGAATGCTCGCCTTAATGAAAATAACGAATTCGACGAGGAGCGTGTGCTGGCCCGTTATCAAGGCGAGTTTGTTATGGAGTCCTCCGACAATATGGACTACATGGACATTTCGCCGAAGCAAACGGTCAGCGTAGCAACGGCCCTCATTCCATTCCTGGAACACGACGATGTGAACCGCGCGTTGATGGGCGCGAACATGCAGCGCCAGGCTGTACCGCTGCTGCGTCCCCAATCGCCGATTTGTGGCACGGGCATTGAGCGTCAGGTTGCTATCGATTCGGGTCAGGTAGTCATCAGCCAGACGAACGGAGAGGTAGTCTCTTCAACCGCTCGCATGATTCGAATTGTCGACGAAGAAGGCGAGGTGCATGATTATCGCTTGCGCAAGTTTGTACGCTCGAACGCGGGTACCTGCATCAACCAGCGTCCGATTGTGCATAAAGGTGATTATGTGACCGCTGGCCAGGTGATTGCTGATAGCTCATCGACCGAGAATGGCGAGCTGGCCCTGGGACAGAATATCCTGGTAGCTTTCATGAGCTGGGAAGGCGGCAACTACGAAGATGCTATCCTGATCAGCGAACGCATTGTGCGCGAGGATCTCTTCACTTCGATTCACATTGAGAAGTACGAGATTGACGCGCGTGATACCAAGCTAGGCCCCGAAGAGATCACCCGCGATATTCCAAACGTTGGTGAAGAGGGCCTGCGCAACCTTGACGAGCGAGGAATCATCTATGTTGGTGCCGAGGTCGGGCCACAAGACATTCTGGTTGGCAAGATCACACCGAAAGGTGAAACCGAATTGACCGCCGAAGAGAAGCTGTTGCGTGCAATCTTCGGTGAGAAGGCCCGTGAGGTCAAGGACACCTCGTTGCGTGTGCCGCATGGTGAGCGTGGCAAGGTAGTTGAGGTCAAGGTTTTCTCGCGCGAGAATAACGATGAGCTCTCTCCAGGCGTCAATGAGCTGGTACGCGTGAGCATTGCGCAGAAGCGTAAGATTGGCGCGGGCGATAAGATGGCCGGGCGTCATGGCAATAAGGGCGTCATCTCGCGAGTGCTGCCCATTGAGGATATGCCGTTCCTGCCGGATGGTACGCCGGTGGATATCATTTTGAATCCTCTTGGTGTGCCGCACCGTATGAATATTGGCCAGATTATGGAGACGCATCTAGGCTGGGCAGCGCAGGCGCTGGGCATTAAGATTGCTACGCCGGTCTTTGATGGTGCGACCGAAGAGGACATTGAGGATTACCTGGAAAAAGCCGGTCTGCCACGTAGTGGTAAGGTACAACTGTATGATGGGCGTACAGGTGAGCCGTTTGATAACCCGGTGACGGTTGGTTACACCTATATGCTCAAGCTGGCACACCTGGTTGAAGATAAGGTTCATGCCCGCTCGACCGGTCCATACAGCCTGATTACGCAGCAGCCTCTGGGCGGTAAGGCTCAGTTCGGCGGCCAGCGCTTCGGTGAAATGGAGGTCTGGGCTCTGGAGGCGTATGGCGCTGCCAATATTCTCCAGGAGATTCTGACAGTCAAGTCAGATGACGTAGTGGGACGCGTCAAAACTTACGAGGCGATTGTCAAGGGTGAGAACATCATGGAGCCTGGAGTGCCGGAGTCCTTTAAGGTTCTGGTCAAAGAACTCCAGAGTCTGGGCATTAACGTTGAGGTGCTCAATGAAGACGAGCAAAAGATTCAGTTCGTTGAAGACACCTCGAACGACGTAATGCCAGAACTGGGAATTAACCTGTCCGGTTTCGAGGGAGACCAGTAATTTTCCCCCACGCCTGAGCGCGTCTCTCGCTTGAGATTGGCGTACTCAGGCACTGGTGAATAGTCCTGCCTTTCCGCTCTGGCGAAAAATGCCTGCCAGGCCGCCTTGCGCCAATGCGGAATAAGGAACACAACCTGCACCAGGAGGCAGCATGCTTGAAGTAAACGATTTTAACGCTATTCGTATCAGCCTGGCCAGCCCTGAGCAAATTCGTAGCTGGAGCTATGGCGAGGTCACGAAACCGGAAACGATTAACTACCGCACACTCAAACCAGAGAAAGATGGTCTCTTCTGCGAGCGCATCTTTGGCCCTACGAAGGACTGGGAGTGTTACTGCGGCAAATATAAACGCGTCCGTTTTAAAGGAATTGTTTGTGATAAATGTGGAGTAGAGGTTGCTCGCTCAAAGGTGCGCCGTGAGCGCATGGGGCACATCGAGCTGGCCTCCCCGGTGAGCCATATCTGGTACTTTAAAGGGACACCCAGCCGCATTGGCCTCCTGCTGGATCTTTCGCCGCGTAATCTGGAGCGCATTCTCTACTTTGCTCTGTATGTTGTAACTCATATCGACGAGGAGGCCCGTCAGGCTGAGTTAATGCACCTGGACGAGGAGCTTGTCGCTCTGGAGCAGAACCTGGATGAGAAGGTTGTCGAGCGCGTGGAAAACTTGAAAGGCCAGCGCGAGATTGATATCCAGGATGTGCGCTCGCGTCTCGTCAGTGGGAGGCGCGAGATTGAGGCTCGTCGCGAACAGGACCTGGAGGCGGCGCGCAGTGCTGAGAGTGAAATCCGTACACTTCTGCGCAATTTGATGGGGAAGGAAACGGAAAACGAGATCATTTTTGAGCTAACCGGTCAGACTATTGTCAAGGCCGGCGATACGGTCACTCCCAAACATCTGGAGTTACTAGAGCGCATCGCCGAGACCAGCAGGAATGATATCGCCGAAAACGCCCGTCAGGAGATCCGCACCCTTGAGGAGGAGGTTGAACGCGATGCCGAACTCAAGACGCTCGACTATCAAGGGCAGATTGATAACGCGCAGACCCAGCTTGAGTCGCAGCGCACCGACCGCCGTCAACGCCTTGAGCAACTGCGTCGCGATCTGGAGGGGCTGAAGAAGATGGACCTCCTGCAGGAGGGCCGCTATCGCGAACTGCGCGATGCCTTCGGCTCGTCCGTCTTCCGTGCTGGCATGGGTGCGGAAGCCGTGCGCGAGTTGATCGCTGATATTGATCTGGAGAAACTGGCGAACGATCTGCGCCACGAGATCAGCTCAACCGTGGGCCAGCGCCGCAAGAAGGCAACCAAGCGTCTGAAAGTCGTGGAGGCTTTCCGCAAGTCTGGTACTTCGCCGGAATGGATGATCCTTACTGTGCTACCGGTGCTGCCGCCCGATCTGCGCCCGATGGTGCAGCTCGATGGCGGGCGCTTCGCGACTTCGGATCTCAACGATCTTTACCGGCGTGTGATCAACCGCAACAATCGTCTCAAGCGCTTGCTGGAACTGGGCGCGCCTGAAATCATCATTCGCAACGAGAAGCGCATGCTGCAGGAAGCCTGCGATGCTCTGATTGATAATGGCCGTCGTGGTCGAGCCGTAGCTGGTTCCGGCAATCACAAACTCAAGAGCTTGTCCGACATGCTCAAGGGTAAACAGGGACGCTTCCGCCAGAATTTGCTGGGTAAGCGTGTGGACTACTCTGGCCGCTCAGTGATCGTGGTTGGTCCCGACCTGAAGCTGCATCAGTGCGGCCTGCCCAAGAAAATGGCCCTGGAACTCTTCAAACCGTTTGTCATGCGCAAACTGGTTGAGCAGAACTTTGCGCACAATATCAAGAGCGCCAAGCGGTTTGTCGAGCGCGTCAAGCCAGAAGTCTGGGATGTGCTGGAAGAGGTTATCAAGGATCATCCGGTCCTGCTGAACCGTGCTCCTACGCTGCACCGTCTGGGCATTCAAGCCTTCGAGGCAGTGCTGGTTGAGGGCAGCGCTATTCAGTTGCATCCGCTTGTCTGTTCGGCCTTCAATGCCGACTTCGACGGAGACCAGATGGCCGTTCATGTACCGCTGTCCGACAAGGCTCAGGACGAGGCACGCCGCTTTATGCTCTCAACACGCAATCTGCTGGCTCCGTCCACCGGCGAACCGTCGATTGGCGCCAGTCAGGATATGGTGCTTGGCTGCTTCTACTTGACGCAGGATCGCCCGGATAAAAAGGGTGAAGGACGTGTTTTCACTGATACAACCGAAGCTCTGCTGGCCTTCCATCACGGCCACATCGATCTTCAGGCCCTGATCAGGGTGCGCCTGGGCGATGTCGCCGTCTATAACGATGCGCCACCGGCCAGGCCAGTTCCATCCAATGGCAAGCTGGTGCAAACGACTGTAGGGCGTATCATTTTTAACGAAGCGTTGCCTGAGCGGCTGCGCTTTAAAAACTACGCCATGAAAAAAGAGAACCTGAAGCAGGTGATTGGCGAGTGCTTTAAAGAATATGGGCGCGCGAGGACGGCTGAGCTGGCTGACGAGATTAAACGTCTGGGCTTCTCCTATGCTACCCGCTACGGCGTGACCATCGCAATTAGCGATGTAATTGTACCTACGGGCAAGCAAGAGGAACTGGCCAAGGCCGATGCAAAGATCGCCGAACTGGAAGAGCAGTATCGTGAAGGTCTGATCACCGATAACGAGAAATATCAACAGACGGTTGATGCCTGGAACGAAGCGACTGAGAACGTGACCAAGATGGTAGAAGGCGTGCTCGATCCTTATGGCTCGATCTACACCATTGCCAAGTCAGGCGCGACCAAGGCGAAGTTCCAGCAGATTCGCCAGCTCTCCGGTATGCGCGGTCTGATGGCTAGCCCGTCTGGTAAAATCATCGATGTGCCGATCCGTGGAAACTTCCGCGAAGGCCTGAGCGTCCTGGAGTACTTTATCAGTAGTCACGGCGCACGTAAAGGTCTGGCTGATACCGCCTTGAGAACTGCGGAGTCCGGCTACCTCACTCGCCGCCTGATCGACGTGGCGCAGGATGTCATCGTTACAGAGGAGGACTGCGGAACCACCGAAGGTATTCTGGTCACGAATGCTGATAGCAAAGATATGATGTTGCCGGATATGCGGGATCGGCTGAAGGGGCGTATTCTCCTGGAGGCGGTTCCTGGGCTTGATAATGTCGAGCCCGGCGATGAACTGACCGACGATATTGTCGAGCAGATTATGAGCCTGGGCATTGAAGCCGTACGCGTGCGCTCTGTGCTGGGCTGTTTAAGCCCGCGCGGCGTCTGTCGCAAATGCTATGGGCGTGACCTGGCCGCTAACGAGCTGGTCAGGCTGGGCGCGGCGGTTGGTATTATCGCTGCCCAATCAATCGGCGAACCTGGCACGCAGCTTACTATGCGTACCTTCCATACCGGTGGTATAGCGGGTGCGCAGGGCGACATCACCCAGGGCTTGCCACGCGTCGAAGAACTCTTCGAGGCGCGTGTGCCGAAAGATAAAGCTGAGATCAGCGAGATCGATGGTGTCGTTGAAATCATCAAAGATGAGGCTACGGGCCAGCGCACCGTGCGCGTTGTTTCGGTCACCGACATCTTTGACGAGTATCCACTGCCCAGGGGGAGCCAGGTGCTGGTGAGCGATCACGAGCAGGTGCAGAAGGGTCAGGTTATCGCGCTGATGCCGGCCGAAGATGGCAATGAGCCGCAGGGTGTGGAGGCCCGCACCGAAGGCGAGGTTCTCCTCAATGCCGATGGTCTGTTGAGCATCCGCTCTGAGGAGCGCGATGAACGCTCGTACCCGATTCCGGCGGCGCGTAGCATAACCGTGAGCCAGGGACAGAAGATTCATGCAGGCACGGCCATTACCGCCGGCCAGCGCGATCCTCAGGATGTCCTGCGCATCCAGGGGCGCGAAGCGGTGCAGATGTACCTCGTCAAAGAGGTGCAGCGCGTCTACCGCAATACCGGCGTGTATATCAATGATAAGCACATCGAAGTCATCTGTCGCCAGATGCTGCGACGTGTGAAAGTGGATGAGCCGGGCGATACTGAGATGTTGCCCAACGATCTGGTTGATCGCTTCGTCTATGCTGACACCAACGCGCGCGTGCTGGCCGAAGGCGGCGAGCCGGCTACCGCTCAGACCGTCCTGCTGGGTGTTACCAAGGCGTCACTCAATACCGATAGCTTCCTGGCCGCAGCCTCTTTCCAGGAGACTACTCGCGTGCTTACCGAGGCGGCAATCGAGGCGCAGACCGATCATCTGGTCGGCCTCAAGGAGAACGTCATAATCGGGAAACTCATCCCAGCTGGTTCAGGCATTGTCCAGCGCCGCCGCGAGCAGCTCGCGCGCCAGCAAGCTGCAGCAGCTCGTTTGAACGCGCAGCCGAGTGTCGCCAGTGTTGGAGTTGGAGCGACCGCTGGCGCTGGTGCTGGTACTCTTGGTCTGACTCTTGACAGCCTGGATAATGAGTGATAGTATGGTTTCGGATTTTTAGAAAAATATAAAACTGTAGTCATGCCCCGCGTTGTCTGGTCATGCCTATGCTGGAGAAGGTCGGGCAACGCGGCATGTTGTTTGTCTTGTATGGTAGGGAGAATCGGTCATTGCCGACGATTAATCAGCTGATTCGTAAGGGCCGCGCTCGGAAAAAGAGCAAGATCAAGGCCCCGGCGCTCTTGTATTCGTACAATGCGCTGAAGAACCGGACAACCCGTCTGAAAGGGTCGCCGCAGAAGCGCGGCGTTTGTACTCAGGTGCGCACGATGAATCCGAAAAAGCCGAATTCGGCAATGCGCAAAATTGCTCGCGTTCGCCTGAGCAATCAGATGGAAGTTACGGCTTATATTCCTGGTGAGGGGCATAATTTACAGGAACACTCCGTTGTGCTCATACGTGGTGGTCGTGTGAAGGATTTGCCGAGTGTGCGCTATCACATTGTCCGTGGGACGCTGGATAGCGACGGGGTTTCCAAGCGCCGCCGTGGCCGTTCCAAGTATGGAGCGAAACGGCCAAAGCCAGGAGCAGGTGCTCCGGCGAAGGGCAGGTAGTATCCTGGCCGGGTCTATCTAGATAAGCAGTTGATGCAGGGCACGCTTGAACGATGTGATGTATTCCCTGCATCGGTTGCTCCCCCTCTTATCGGGCCAACCAACCCGGATAACGCAAAGGGTGTTTGAAAAAGCGAAGAACGATACCACCTGAACGCCTCAGGCAGGTCGGAACAAGGGTTCGTCGCTGAATGAATCAGGAAGGAACGCGGGCCTCGAGCCTTTCTTTCCTGGATGCGACGAGAAGCGGGTGTTCTCCTCTGCTCACATTTCGGCCTCGAAACATCATGTGCAGATGGATAGGCACTCGTCTGTAGGCGTCCGTTAGAGACCATAAACGGAGGTTTGTGGTTGAAGCGACGCCTTTTGTGGTGTCTGCTACCTTAAATCAAGTTTGTTTAAACGCAAAAGAAAGGCGGGAGAGCCTTGCCAAGACGGAAGAGAGCAATACGGCGAACAGAACTGCCGGACGCGAAGTTTAACAGCAAGAATGTCAATCGCTTTATAGGGAAATTGATGCTCAATGGCAAACGCAGTCTGGCCGAGCGCATTCTCTATGATTCCTTTGATATCATCGAGGCTAAGCAAAAACGCCCACCCCTCGATGTGTTCGATCAAGCTGTGAAAAATGCAACACCCAACCTGGAAGTAAAACCTCGACGTGTCGGCGGCTCTACTTATCAGGTGCCCGTGGAGATCCGCAAAGAGCGCGGTAATGCACTGGCAATGCGCTGGCTGATTCGTTCGGCTCGCGCGCGCACGGGAAGATCTATGTCGGAGAAACTTGCCAGTGAGTTGATGGACGCTGCCGCTGGTCAAGGAGCAACCATTAGGAAACGTGAGGAAACCCACAAAATGGCGGAGTCTAACAAAGCCTTCGCTCATTATCGCTGGTAAATATATATCATGTCAAGAGAATTTCCACTGGAAAAAACACGCAATATAGGCATCATTGCTCACATAGATGCTGGTAAAACTACCACCACGGAGCGCATTCTCTTCTACACGAAGAAAATTCACCGTATTGGTGAAGTGCATGAGGGGGCCGCGACCATGGACTGGATGGTGCAGGAACAGGAGCGTGGCATCACGATTACATCGGCTGCAACAACCTGTTTCTGGCAGGATCACCGTATTAACATCATCGACACGCCAGGTCATGTGGACTTTACCGCCGAGGTAGAGCGCTCTCTGCGCGTCCTGGATGGTGGTGTCGTTGTGTTTGACGCGGTGGCCGGCGTCGAGCCCCAGTCTGAAACAGTTTGGCGTCAGGCGAATAAGTATAATGTTCCCCGCATCTGCTTTGTGAACAAGATGGACCGTATGGGCGCTGACTTCTGGCGCACGGTGGAAATGATTCGTGACCGACTTGGGGCTACTCCGGTAGCGATTCAGCTGCCAATTGGTATCGAGAACAGCTTCAAAGGTTTCGTTGATTTGCTTGAGCATGAAGCAGTGATTTTCCTCGATGATCTGGGTACAAAGTCAGAGCATGTCGAGATCCCAACAGACATGGAAGCCGAGTACAACCAGCACCTTGAGGAATTGCTTGAGAAAGTAGCCGAGACCGATGAAGAACTGACAATGAAGTATCTGGAGGGCGATGAGATCTCGAAGGAAGAGCTGGTCGCGGCTCTGCGCCGGGCGACAATTGCCGGCAAACTGGTACCCGTGTTGTGTGGCTCTGCTTTGAAGAACAAAGGCGTCCAGGCTATGCTGGATGCTGTGATCGCTTTCCTCCCATCACCGCTGGACATTCCCCCGCCGATGGGAACTGATCCCGAAACAGGGGAGGAGGTCACCCGTGAAGTGAAGGATGATGCTCCTTTCTGCGCGCTGGTCTCTAAGATCGTTTCTGATCCCTTTGTAGGTCGCCTCGCCTACTTGCGTGTCTATTCCGGTACCTTAACAAAAGGGGCGGCGGTTGAGAACAGCACAAAGGGTAAAACTGAACGCATCGGTCGCCTGCTGCGTATGCACGCTAACCACCGCGAGGATATTGATGAGATTCGCGCTGGCGACATCTGCGCTGCCGTTGGCCTGCGCAATACCTTCACTGGCGATACCCTCTGCGATCCCCACCATCCCATTATCCTGGAGTCCATTACCTTCCCTGATCCGGTGATCTCGATTGCCATCGAGCCAAAAACTCGCGCAGAGCAGGATAAGATGGCCATTGCTCTGAATAAATTAGCCGAAGAAGATCCGACATTTCAGTTGCGTACCGACGCCGAGACCGGCCAGACCATTATCAGTGGCATGGGCGAGCTGCATCTGGAAGTAATTGTAGATCGCCTTTTCCGCGAATTTAAGGTTGAGGCTAACATTGGCCGTCCACAGGTAGCCTATCGAGAGACGATTACAAAAGAGGCGCATGCGCAGGGGAAACACGTGCGCCAGACCGGCGGTAGTGGCCAGTATGGAGATGTCTGGATTAAGGTAGAGCCCAATGAGCGTGGCAAAGGCTTTGAATTTATTAATGAAATCGTGGGTGGCGTTGTACCGAAGGAGTATATCAAGCCTGTTGAGAACGGTGTCCGCGAAGCCCTGGATAAAGGCATCATCGCTGGCTATCCGATGATCGACGTGAAGGCAACTCTCTACGATGGGTCTTATCATGAGGTTGATTCAAGCGAAATGGCCTTTAAGATCGCTGGCTCGCTGGCGGTCAAGGCAGCAGCAAGTAAAGCGGCCCCCATTCTCCTCGAACCGATTATGCTGGTCGAGGTGACGACCTCCGATGAACACTATGGCGATGTCATTGGCGATCTTAACCGTCGTCGTGGCACTATCCTGGGGATGGAAAATCGTGGGACGATGGCTGTGGTGAAGGCGCATGTACCCATGGCTGAGATGTTCGGCTATGTAAATGACCTCCGTTCAATGACCAGTGGCCGCGCTAACTATTCGATGGAATTTTCGCACTACGACCCGGTTCCGCGCGCTATCGCAGAGACGATTATCGCCAAGGCCGCGAAGTAGGCTACTAGATCATTTTTGTGAAGGGCACGTATTGTGATGTGCCCTGGGCATGAGGAGAACGCGGATGAGGGCAGAACTATCAGCCTGGTTCGCGTCATAGCCCATTAGCTTCGGAGCCAAACTCAGGGGAGAGGCCGACCGAGTAAGCTGTTGCTCTTTTGGTGTTTCTCAGCGGAAATGCTGGAGAACAATTGATTTAAGTAATGAGTGCATCGCAAAGGTGCAGCCCCTGACGCACGTAATTTGCACTGAGCACTATGGAGGATGAGGTAAACTCATGGCAAAGAAGAAGTTTGAGCGAACGAAACCGCACGTGAACGTGGGAACAATCGGGCATATCGATCACGGGAAGACGACGCTGACGGCGGCGATCACGAAAGTGCTGGCGACGCTGTCGCCGGAGAACAAGTACAAGCCG
>DATGKW010000111.1:0-11689 GCA_035294465.1 Ktedonobacteraceae bacterium
TCTTGATACGGAAAGGACATGTGGAACGAGTATGGTTAATAATTCTCTTGAATGGCAATCTGTGCTGAAAGCTTTAGGTGAAATCTCTGTTGAAAAGGCGCGAGCGATCCTGGGTGACAAGGGTACGCTGGCCTACACCGATGGAGCTTGCATCAAAAATCCAGGGGGGCCAGCCGGATGGAGCGCCATTCTGGTGCCTGTCGACGCAGTGCTTAACGGCGAAGTCCTGCCGGACGCCAAACGGATCGAGGCTTTTGATCACATTCCGCCATCCCCGGAGACAACCAATAATCGCGCTGAGATCGCAGCCATTCTGGCCGCTTTGTGCATTGCTCCGCGAGCCTGTCCCCTGACTATTTATAGCGATAGCGAATATACGATCAAGACGGCTCAGGGTCTTTACAAGGGAAAAGCTAACCCGGATTTGTGGGATCTCTACAGAATTCTCCTGGGCAAACGCAGCGCTTCTACCACATTTGAATGGGTACGAGGTCACGCCGGCCACATACAAAACGAACGCGCTGACGAGCTGGCAGGGCTGGGCGCCTGGAATAAAGATAGAGAAGCGTACCGCAAGTGGCAGGCATCGATGGCACCCGAAGCCCGCAATACCCCTGCACCGGCCGAGATGGCCGAAATGCGCCGGATGGTACAAGATCTCAACGCGTTCCTGGCCACGATGGCCCCGGATAGCAATCGTGTGGCCGGCAACGAACGCGACTTTATCATCAAAATGGGGAAAAGCTTTCGCAAAAATAATTTCGTACCTTCGCCCGCTCAGGCAAACTGGATCAAAGGGCTGGCTAAGAAATACCGCGTGTAGTCGCTCCTTCCAGTGTGATACAATAGGCTATCTTGCCGTTTTCGTGCCCCAGAAGAGAAAGGGAAAAACATCTTGTATCAGGACCTGGCACAGCGTTTTGTCGATCTGCTTCAACTCAAGCAGCTCCCTATTGGCATGGCTTTTGCCGATGGAATCCCCGCTGGCGTAGCGCATACCAACCAGCGCGTTCCCTCCGCCTGCACCTTCTGGCGGCTGGCAGAGCAAGGTGTGTTTTATGCGAGCACTGAAGACCACCAGGAGTGCCCCATTGGCATGTTGACTATGGGCTTCACAATGCCAGAATCCGTGCAACAGCGTGCCCAAGGTCTGATACAGACTATGAACGATGTCCAGTATTTCTCACCGGGCGAGGCCAACGCACTCCCCATTGTTGATAAACCGCATAAGCATATTGTGTATGGCCGGCTCGACCAATTTCCAGGCGAGCCTGACGTTGTGCTCTGTATCCTGGATACTCAACGGGCCATGTTAGTTGCAGAAGCTCAGGACAACGTGAACTGGTTGCAAGGTGGCGGTCAATCAGCCTTTGGGCGTCCCACCTGCGCCGTCATCCCACGCACGCTACGAACCGGCAAAACCTCCGTGAGCTTCGGATGCATTGGCGCACGCACGTACATCGGCCTGACTCCTGGAGAACTGGTCCTGACCCTGCCGGCCTCCGAGTTCGCCAGACTGGTCGAGCGCCTGGAAGTTACTATCGCTGCTAATGCCGCGCTTGCCCTATTTCACCAGGAGCAAGGAAGAAAGTTTAGCTAACGTAAGGCCAGGGAGTGAGTGTCAGGCAGCCATAACAGAGCGGTTCAACGCGCTTAAGATCGCTTTAATCGCGGCAAGCTCCGTATTAGTTTCTATAGCCGCCCCGAAGAAAGCTTTGTGCGGGGTCGTTTCAATCTGAATATAGGCAACCGCCTTTGCATCCGATCCCTCACCAAGCGAGTGTTCGGTATAAGAGAGGATCTTGAAACTGGCGATATCTCCCTGGTTGAGCGCGCGTGCAAAGGCATCGATAGGCCCATTACCCTGGCCTCGCACCTCGCGCGATACGCCTTCTATGCGCAGGTGAGCAGTACACGCGACGGTCTCGCGGCCCTGAGTGCTGCCTGTTTGTTCCGAGTGGAAGTGAACCAGCTGATACGGCCCATCACAGTGTAAATACTCCTGCTCAAAAGCCTGGAGGAGCTGGCGAGCCGGTAGCTCCTCTCCACTGGCATCGGCCAGAGACTTGATCACTTTGCCAAATTCAACATGCATCTCCCTGGGTAGCTGTAAACCAAATTCGCTCTCCAGGATATAGGCCACTCCTCCTTTACCGGACTGAGAGTTGATGCGGATAATCGCCTCGTATGTGCGGCCAATATCCTGAGGATCAATGGGCAAATAAGGCACATCCCAGAGCGCACCAGGGGCGGGATCTTGCGCAGCCATACCTTTGCGAATGGCATCCTGGTGCGATCCCGAAAACGCAGTAAAAACCAGGTCTCCGGCATAGGGCCAGCGCACCGGAACGGTCATGCGAGTGCATTTCTCATACACAGCGCGGATCGCGTGGATATTGCTGAAGTCCAGTCCAGGATCGATCCCTTGCATATACATATTAAGCGCCAGAGTCACAATATCGACGTTCCCTGTACGCTCGCCGTTGCCGAAGAGTGTACCCTCAACGCGCTCAGCTCCAGCTAGCAAACCCAGTTCAGCGGCTGCCACACCTGTGCCACGGTCATTATGGGTGTGCAAACTGATAATCGCCGCCTCGCGATCTCGCAAGTGGCGGCAAATCCACTCGATCTGGTCCGCATGCACGTTGGGCGTGGCTATTTCGACGGTTTCGGGAAGGTTCAAGATAATCTTCTGCCCACGGGTCGGCTGCCAGACATCCATCACAGCCTCGCAGATTTCCAGGGCAAAGTCAACCTCCGTCAGGGCAAAGCTCTCCGGCGAATATTCAAAAACAACGTTAGTGCCGGGGAGGGCCGAGAGCAATTTTTTAGAGAGTTGCGCCCCCCGGACAGCGATGCCAATAATCTCCGATCTTCCCATACCGAAAACAATGCGGCGCTGCTGCTCTGAGGTCGAGTTATACATATGGAAAATGACGTTCTTCGCCCCTCGCAATGATTCGACCGTGCGCCGGATGAGTTCCTCGCGCGCCTGGACCAGCACCTGAATCTTCACGTCATCTGGAATATGGTTGCCCTCGATCAGACAGCGTACAAAATCAAATTCAGTCTGGGAAGCCGAGGGAAAACCTACCTCGATCTCCTTGAAACCAATAGCCACCAGAAGCTTGAACATCTCCAATTTCTGCTCAATCCCCATAGGGATTGGTAGCGCTTGATTGCCATCGCGTAGATCAACGCTGCACCAGATTGGAGCGCTCACAATTGTACGCGCCGGCCACTGGCGGTCTGGTAAATCAACCGGTGGAAAAGGTCGGTACTTGGTGATCGGAGCTTTCTGCATCCCACGAGGTTTGTCCAACAAATTCTTTCCTGAATTATCCATGGTTCACTCTAAGTCCTTTCAAAAAAGTGCGAGAGCTTAAGCCTCCATTATTATAGCGCCATTGGCTTCATCCTCGTTCACCCCCACCAGAACGAGGCCGCGATAATCCCGTAGAGACCGATCAGCGCCAGGCCCTCCAGCCAGTTCGATTCGCCATCGTAGATAATAACGATACCCAGAATGGCGGCCAGGGCCAGGGCTGCTACCAGCAAAGGGGCCAGAACCAGCGTCAATTGGGCGCCTCCCATGAGAAAGCTGAGCAACACCAGAACAGGCGTTAAACCTAAAGCAACCTGAAGAGAGCTGTTTAAGATCACGCTCATGGCGAGGTCAGATTGATTGCGGGCCGCGAACTGGATGCCAACGAAATGCTCTACGGCGTTGCCAGCCAGCGCCACGATTACCAGGCCGGTAAACGCGGGAGAGATATGTAAGAAGGTCATAGCAGGCGTCAAGGCAGATACGAACCAATCGGAGACAATGGCAGCGCCCACGCCAGCACCTATCAATATTCCCATTGCCAGCCAGAGCGGCCACGCAGCAGAGATCTTCTCCGTTTCCTGCTTGCTATCGGTCGCGCCCAGGCCACCCTTTAAAGTAACAGGAATACTAGCAAGAAAGATGACCAGCAGGATCAGGGCAACAACGACACTCAACATTTCTTCGTGCCCAGAGGCGGGGGTATGTAAGCCGTGAATCATCGTCGGGATTACCAGAGCTGCAACTGCCAGCAACGTCAGATTCGCGATCATACGCGGAGCATCAGATGAGAAACGTTGAACGCCGTGACGCAACCCGCCTACGAAAAAGGCCAATCCCAGCACGAGCAGGCTGTTTCCGAGGATAGAACCAACAATGGCAGCCTGGACAACATCGACGAGGCCGGCCCGCAAAGCAAAGATGCCAAAAAAAAGTTCGGGTAAGTTGCCAAGAGCCGATTGCAATACGCCCGTTGCTCCCGGTCCCAGGCGAGAGCCAAGTTGATCCGTAGCTGCTCCGACCAGAGCTGCGAGTATGGCAAGCGCCGATCCCGTCATAACAAAGATCAAGACCGAATTGGCCTGGAAAAATGTGAGAATACCCCCAAGCGCCGTGCAGGCCAGCGACCCAAAAATGAGCACCCATTCTCCCCGGCTTAAAAAAGCAGGCCGTTTTTTCATCGCGCTACGGATCATATTATTTCCCCCGTTATACAAAATTTGAACTACTCAGACTTGCCTCTGCTGAGTAGTTCGAACGAATGCAGAGAAACTGCACAGCGCCGCGTTACAGAAATGCCAGGGCGTCTATGAGATGCAGGTCAAGCGTCATCCGAACTATTATCGAACTATTATATCGAAACTTTATGCTCCCTGGCAATCCGCTGCGAGATTGCAGTTGCTTTCTGTCTGTGATAGTCTAAATATCAATCAGATAGCGAAAAAGGAGAAAAACAGCACATGGCAATCAATTCTCAGAAAATGACCATTGCGGTCGAGCAATCGCCCTCTATCAGTACTATCATTGCTGTTATGCCAACAAAGCCAGATCAGGCCGGTAATATGCTTGCACAGGCTAGGCAACGAGCAGAAGTGCTGTCCCGCGCTGAGGGGTTCATTGCAACAGCCATCCATCATAGCATCGATGGCAGAAGAGTGTTTGAGTACTCCCAGTGGCTTTCCGAGTCGTCCTGGCGCGAAGCGATACAGAGGCTGTCCGAACATGAGAGGGACGATCTCGCTCAGTGGGATGCGCGCCTGTATGAAGTTGAGCTGGTATTTAATGTGTCCGGGTCAACAACGCTTGAGATTGCCGAGCAGTCGGGCCTAGTCGCAATGATCAACGTGCTAAGTACAGACTCCGGCCGGCAGAGCCAGCTCATGGATGTCTGGCGCAAAGGGGCCGAACAGTATTGGGAGCAGGTACCCGGCGCCGTAGCTGCAGCATTGCTCCGCAGCGAAGATGGCATGCGACTGATCAACTATGCCCAATGGACAAGCGGCGAAGCCTGGCAGCGAGCACGGCCCAAAGCCGGCGACAATCGCGCTGGTGGGCACGGCCTGGGTACATCGGACCCGCACCTGTATCAGCTTGATACAATTCTCCTGGCCTCTTCCCAGCAAACAGGCAGCCAGGAAAGGGATTGACATATTGTTCAGACCAAAGGAGAGAAAGGGAGAACCCGTTCTCGTATCCGATACTCAACCAGTTCAGGTAGAGACCCCCGTGCGCCAATCACGCTCTGGTCTGCTCTACGTCAGTCTGGCAGTCTGCTTTTTCTCAACCAGCGCGGTCTTTGTGCGCTGGTCAGCTCCGTTCAGTTCGGTCGAGATCGCTTTCTGGCGACTGACCATCGCGGCGCTTCTGGTAGCGATCATAGGACTGCTGACGCACACGCAGCTCCTGCTCAAACGTCAAGAATGGCCGCGCTTTCTCCTCTATGGGCTGATTACGGCTTTGCACTTTATTTTCTACATCGCAGCTTTGAGCTTTACGACAATTGCTCACGCACTGGCGCTTGTCTATACATCGCCAATCTTTGTCACGCTCTTCTCAACTCTCTTCCTGCGCGAACCTCTGGCCAGGCGCAAATACCTGGGCATTGGCATGGCGGTGATCGGCGTAGCGATTATGGCCGGATTCCAGCCACACTATACCGCCTGCAATTTAAGCGGGACCGGGCAATGTATGGTACTGGGCGACAGCCTGGCCATTCTATCGGCGATCTGCCTGGCGGTCTACTCGGTGATCGGACGAGGCGAGCGCGAGCGTCACCCGCTCTTCCGCTATACGCTCAATGTCTATGGTCTGGCCGCGCTCTGGCTGCTGCCAGCTACCCTCTATTTCGCATTCCAACACCCCTATCCAACGGGGGCAGTGGCCGCAGTGGTTGCCCTGGGCGTTTTCCCTCTTGGTTTCGGGCACACACTCTACAACGCGGCTGTTCGCAAGGTTCACGCAACCTATGCCAACCTGATCGCGACCCAGGAAGTGACCGGCGGGATTATTCTGGGAATCCTCCTGCTCGGTGAGATCCCCTCATGGCTCACAATTCTGGGCGTCGCAATTACGCTGATTGGTATTCTCGGAGTACTGCTGTGAATTGTTGATGCTATCATCTGTTCTTACCCTGGTGAAAGAACAAGAAGGCTTTCCAATGAACAAGTATCAAAAGGAAGCTTTTCAAAACATGCACATGATCAGATATGATGGGCTATAAATTCGCCATTACACGTTTGCTAATGCTGCGCAGTGTAGCGTAGACCCCTTTGCCACTGGCGGCAACGGCTTCAAACGTAGGCACACGGCGGCGGTTGAGATAGCGCTCTAAAATTGGCACGGGAAGCGCCGAGGGCATATCACGCTTATTCCATTGGATAACGAAAGGGAAATTGCCCAGGTCCTTACCCAGACGGCGCAGATTCAGCTCCAGCTCGGTAATGCTCTGGACATTCTCCTCGAATTTTTCCGCCTGCGAATCGACTACGAAGACGATGCCATCGGCACCGTTGAGCACAGCCAGGCGTGTGCGCTCATAGAGAATCTGTCCGGGGACGGTATAGAGATGGAAACGGGTGCGGAAGCCATGCACCCGGCCCAAGTCGAGAGGCAAAAAATCAAAGAAAAGCGTCCGTTCGGTCTCAGTCGCGATAGAAAGCATCTCTCCGCGCACTTTAGGATCAATACTTTTAAAGACATACTGGAGGTTTGTGGTCTTGCCGCAATACCCAATACCATAATAGACGATCTTACAATGGATCTCCTGGGCTGCAATATTGATGAGCGCCATGGGCTATCTTCCCCTAATCACGGAAAAGCAAATCGATGGTATCCTCTACCGAGGAACGGAAATTAATATTGAGCACCGAGGACTTCTGACGGGTGGTATCATTGCGCACGCGCTCCAAAATGCGTCCCAGTTCGTCCGCGGCCTTTTTCGAGAGAATTTTTACCAGTCCGATATGGGTCAGCTTATCGAAAACAATGACCAGCAGCCACTGCTCCTCAACCATTGTGGTAAAAATACTCTCGTTGACACCCTGTTGAAAAATAGTACGGAAATCTTTCTCACCCAGCAGTTCAGCGACATGGCGTGAAGATGAGAACGCGCCAGCCAGCAAGGCGCCCAGAGCAGTCGCATTCTGCCTCGTGCTGGCACCCTGGGTAGTGATCACCTGGCCACTTTTATCCAGCAGCATCACCGAAGAGGCGCTGGTATCGTTCATCAACTTATTTAACGCGGTCGAGATGACAGCAAGCTCACGATCAGAAATAATAAGATTAGTCAGTTGCTCCATGCACGCGCCGTCCTCTGTGTACACGTCAGCTGGGATACCACACTACGCATCCCGTATCTACAAACTTATGCTATATCTAAAGCTTCAAGGATCTCGTTACGGCTCGTCTTGACCATGTGACGCACGCGGCTAATGCTCGAAGCATTGTCCAGGAGGGTCACGACCAGGGCAAACTCGCCCAGGGGATCGACGCTCACCAGTCCATGTTCATACTCCATCAACGCGCCCACGACACTACCGCGCGAAATTTCCTGCCCCAGGGCTTCAGCAGTACTCAGGCCGGTGGTCATGATTGCTCCGACGGCCTCCAGATCCTCTTTCCCATCGCGCGTTAAGCCCTCAATTACCAGGCCATCTCGCCCCACGAGGACGGCCAACCGTACTCCGGGAATTGACAAAAAACGACTGAGCGTCTGCTTCAGATCGACCATTTCTCCCTCCGTAGGTCATGGGTATCGCCATTGTTGAGTTCACATGGACTGCTGCTATTGTATCCGATGCCGTCCCATAGCGCAACATTCCTGGGACCTCTTGGCTAATTCATGCGACTCTCTTCTGGGAGCACTACGCCACCAGGTAGCGCAAGGCCATCATGATAGAGGTCTGCGCCAGCTCGCTGACGTACACGTGCTCATCCGGCATACGCATCTCTCTGGCATCGCCCGGTTCAAAGAGCAAATCAGGCACGCCCGCAAAGCTGACAGGCAAGCGCAGATCAGAACTGTAGGGCGCGCCTTCAATCTATGAGCCCCGGCCGATCAGATCCTGCACAGCCAGCCCGCAAGGCTGCACCAACGCGAGGTCGCCAGGAATCTTATTTTCACCTATTTTTCAGCCCGGAGTAATTGGGCGACTCTTTCACAATCTGCACGTCATGTGGATGGGATTCGCGCAAGCCGGAGCCGGTGATACGCACGAAACGCGTCTTCTCCTGCATTTCTGCGATAGTCGCGCAGCCAGCGTAGCCCATTGCCTGGCGCAAGCCGCCGATCAGTTGGAAAATGAGCGGCCCTAGCATGCCTTTATAGGAGACGCGCCCCTCGACGCCCTCGGCAATGAGCTGCGACTCCTCGATGATATCACTCTGGAAGTAGCGGTCCTTGCTGAAGCTGCGCTGCTTCATAGCTGCCACTGAACCCATACCGCGATAGTCCTTGAAGCGCTCGCCCTGGGAGATGATCAGTTCGCCGGGGCTTTCGTCCACGCCGGCCAGCAAGCTGCCCAGCATGACAGTATCGGCCCCCGCGGCAATGGCCTTAGCAATATCGCCGGAATACTGGATACCTCCATCTCCGACGACAGGCACATTGTACTTGCGCGCTACTTTTGCACATTCGTAGATTGCGGTGATCTGCGGCATACCTACGCCGGCGATCACACGGGTTGTACAGATAGAACCAGGGCCAACTCCGACCTTCACTCCATCCGCGCCGGCCTGGATCAGCGCTTCTGTAGCCTCGGCAGTCACAACGTTGCCGGCCATGATCTGGACCTGTTCGCCAAAACTATCTTTCAGACGCGCCACGGCCTCCAGCACCATGCGCGAATGCGCGTGCGAGGTGTCCACTACCAGCACATCGACACCCTCTTCGATCAGGGCAGCGCTGCGGTCCTCGGCGTCTGGACCTACGCCCACAGCCGCCCCAACACGCAGGCGTCCAAACTCGTCTTTGGCGGCATTGGGATAGAGGATCTTTTTCTGGATATCCTTCATCGTGATCAGACCCTTGAGTACGCCGCGCTCGTCTACTACTGGCAGTTTCTCGATTTTGTACCGGTGCAGGCTTGTACGCGCCTCTTCCAGCGTTGTCCCCACAGGGACCGTTATCAGATTCTCGCGGGTCATAAGCTCGGAGATGGGACGATTTACCTCGGTCTCGAAGCGGATATCGCGATTGGTCAGGATGCCCACGAGTTTGCCACGCTCGGTAATGGGAATACCGGAGATGTGGAAGCGTTTCATCACGGCCAGCGCCTCGCTCAAGGGCTGGTGAGGTTCCAGGGTAATCGGATCGGTAATCATCCCCGACTCGGAACGTTTAACCTTGTCCACTTCCTGGGCCTGGTCCTCGATGGAAAGGTTGCGGTGGATCACTCCAAGCCCTCCCTCGCGGGCCAGGGCAATAGCCAGGCGAGCTTCGGTAACGGTATCCATAGCTGCGCTCAGAATGGGAATGTTAATAGAAATGGTTCGGGTCAGACGGGTGCGGGTTGAAACTTCTCGCGGCAGGACCGACGAGGCGGCGGGCACGATCAGCACATCGTCGAACGTCAAGCCTTCCAGGGCAAATTTCTGCTCAAATTCTTGCGCCATGAGGGCACTCTCCTCCTTACAAAAAAACCTGGACACGCAGTAAGAGCGTGCCAGGCCTCCCACCTAATACTTACGAAGCGATAACGTCTGCTGTTAGAAGACTATACATATCCCCTGGTGGTGCGTATTTCATCGGTTTCGTAATACTCTAACATCACACAAACCACTTCGTCAAATTTTTGGACTTGTAACGTTACACGTCCTTCTTCTCATTCTCAGCGGGCTCTGGGGTCGTAGGGGTGCTGGTTGCAGCCGGTGGCTGGATAAAGGGTTCCAGGTGACTGGTGGCCGTACCCTCAGCCATGAGTTGCTGGATCGAGATACCGTTTTTTTCTAGCAGATGCTCTAGCATCCTGGCATGGCGCAGCAATTCCGCGTCCTGGGCCGAGAGATGCTGCATAATTTGCTCAATGTCATGATAGGTACTCATAGTTGTGCGGAACTGCTCGTCAGCCTGCAATTCGGCCTTACGACCGAGTACATTCTGTCCGACCATAATCACAGGCAACAGGGTTAGCTGTATAAATGTTTGCGAAACCCAGGCAACAAGCAATGCCACAATGGGATTGAATAACTGAAGAATGCCAAATAATCCAATAACAGCTATTATGGCAAAAATATATGCCGTCCACATTGTGCCAACACTATTAGTGAGCGTGATTGCAATCTTGGTATTGATGCCCTCCGCCGCTCTCTCAGCAGCATGCAGCGCATTGACATTGCGCGGCTGGTGCTGGTGTGGCTCGTGATGAAACAGCGCCGTTCGGTGATGATGTGGTTGTTGTACTTGTACCTGAGAAGTTGGCTCTGTCTGGACAGAAGATGATGTGGTATTCTCTCCTTGCATGTGAGTAAGCCTCCGATCGCCCAAATGTATGTCTTTGCTCAATTAGCGTAACTATAACATTCCCTGATCCGCTTGAACAGGGGTCGCGATTTATTCAACGAAGGAAGCGCGCGTTTCTCTCAGGTGCATTCCTAGACAACTAGATAGCCAAGCAGGAACTGTGTGAGCAAGAAGAAGAAGAGTGTTCCCGCAACCATAAGATAGGTATAGTGGACCATGCGATACTTGCCCAGGGACGCCAGGACGATAAAGGCCGGAAAGACCACCAGCATATAGCGCGTCAATGACTGATAGGGAAAGACGCCGCTGGGAGGGCCAATGGGCGAAAAGAGCGGAAGGAGCCAGACCGCGGCCGCAAAGAGAATAGAGGCCAGGTAAGCGCGCGGAAAACGCCAAGGGCCGACGAGGCTGAGGATAAGCAGGACACCTATGAACACCGTAGAGCCAAACTCAATGGCATTACGCTGAAACGTGAAACTGAGCAGACCAGGCGCGTGTATCATCAGACTGAGCATCCAGAGCAGGCCAGTCCAGGGAGCGAGCATGATATGGTGCCAATGGGCCTCAGCGTGCTGAAAGGCGAGCGGATCTCTAAAACGCTGATAACAATACAGCATAAAGGCGCTCAGACCAGCCGGAATCAACACAATACTCACTCCATCGAAACGCACTTTTTCCAGACGGAAGCCGCGCTGACGCAGGTATTCATAACAGAAAGGAATGAATAGTAGAATACCGGCATTACGTGTCAAAGCAGCAAGAAAACCGAAAAGGCCAGCCCACCACCATCTCCCATGTCGCATCTGGTAAAAACTCAGAAGTACAAAGCAGAGAAAGGTAGTCTCGGTGTATCCAGCTACAAAAAAGAAGGCCGAGGGGAAAATCGAGAGGTAGAGCACCGCCCG
>DATGKW010000112.1:0-43202 GCA_035294465.1 Ktedonobacteraceae bacterium
CAACCGGCAAATGTGATGATCGTGGCCGGCTCGACGCACGCGGTAGATATGCTTGCGCGCTTGTACGCGGGAGCCGGAAGCGTGGTGCTGGTTGAGGCACCGACGTACGTTGACTCTCTACACGTGTTTCGCGATCACCACGTCGAGCTGCACGCGGTCCCTATGGATGAAGACGGTCTCATTCCGGGTGAATTAGAAAAGCGGGTGATCCAGCTTCAGGAGCGCGGCACGCCGCCTTGTATGCTCTATACCATCCCGAATTTTCACAATCCGACGGGCAGAACGCTCTCTGAAGCACGGCGTGTTGAGATCGTCCGCCTGGCTCGCCAGTATAACTTTCTTATTGTTGAGGATGATGTGTATCGCGACCTTCCTTTCGAGGGAACGGTTCCGGCCAGCTTCTACGCGCTGGCCAATGGCGAGCAGGTCTTCAGCATCGGTAGTTTCTCAAAAACGCTCGCGCCCGGACTGCGCCTGGGCTGGCTGGTGGGGTCTGCAGAAGACATTCAGCGCTGCGCCAATTGCGGCACGGCCCTGATGGGCGGCGGCGCGAATCCTTTCACGGCGCAGATCGTCGCCGAGTACTGCCGGAGCGGTGCCTGGGAACAGCATATCCAACGCCTGCGCCCTCTCTATAAGATGCGCCGGGATGTCGCGCTCGCAGCGCTGGAGCGTTATATGCCCTCCGGGGTAGAGTGGACGCATCCCCAGGGCGGCTTCTTCCTCTGGCTCCGTTTGCCGGAACATCTCAGCGCGCAACAGATCAGGCAGCAGGCGCTCCAACAGGGAGTTTCTCTGGCAGCCGGTGCAGGCTTTTTTGTAAATTCTGCCGATGGCGAGCATCATCTGCGCCTGGCGTATAGCTGTGCTACCCCTGACGATATCGACGCTGGCATTCGTATCCTCGCGCGAGTAATAAGCAACTGGTAGCATTCTTTTCCCATTTTTTCTGGCTGCTGGTGGACACGATCTGACCAGCAGCTATCCCCAGGGCACTGCCTGCCCGTATCCGGCTCCTGCCGGTCAGCATCCGCTTGTTAGCCCCAGAGCACAGCAGAAAGAAACAGAGTAAACAACTGTGTTATAATAAGCGCGGAAAAGTGAAGTGTTATGTAAAAGTCAAGCGTTGCTTATGATAGTAGCTCACCTTCTTCAATTTGAGAGAGGGCTTGCTGCTTGCTTCTGAAGTAGAGAAGGATATTTATGCTCAGGAATAGGGGATGGCTGCGCGCCACGCTGGTCTGGCTGGTGGTGCTTCTAGCTATTATCCTGGCTGTCGTGTTCTTTTTCCGTACACCGTCCAACACACAGCAAGTGACCGTCTCCAAAATGCTTGCCGATGTAAAAGCCGATATTCAGCACGGCCAGACCGATACCTTACTGGTGGGCAGCGACACGCTGACCCTGACCCGAGGAAAGAATCCGGTGAAAGAGATCGCGACGATCAATGATTCTTTCGACGCGACCACGGTGCTCAAAGACAACGGGATCAACTATACAGACTCGCACCTAGTGCTGCAATATGAACAATCCAGTTCGGTCGGTACGTGGCTCAACTTTCTGCCAGACCTGATTTTCTTCCTGCTCTTTGCCGGCTTGCTGATCTTTTTGATTCGTCAGGCCCAGGGCAGTAATAATCAGGCTATCTCTTTTGGCAAGAGCCGCGCGCGTATGTTTATGGGCAACAAAACCACTGTGACCTTCGCAGATGTGGCCGGGGTGGAGGAAGCTAAGGAAGAGTTACGAGAGATTGTCGAATTTCTGAAGTATCCCGACAAGTTTTCCGCGCTGGGCGCGCGTATCCCCAAAGGGCTGCTGCTGGTGGGCCCACCGGGCACGGGCAAAACCTTGATCTCGCGCGCAGTGGCTGGCGAGGCTGGTGTGCCATTCTTCAGCATCAGCGGCTCAGAATTCGTCGAGATGTTCGTGGGCGTGGGGGCAAGCCGCGTGCGCGATCTCTTCGATCAGGCCAAGCGCAACAGCCCCTGCATCGTGTTCGTAGATGAGATCGACGCGGTGGGACGCCAGCGCGGTGCGGGCCTCGGAGGTTCGCACGACGAACGCGAGCAGACCCTGAACCAGATCCTGGTAGAGATGGATGGCTTTGATACCAATACCAATGTGATTGTCATCGCCGCGACCAATCGCCCCGATGTGCTCGATCCCGCGCTTCTGCGTCCAGGTCGCTTCGATCGCCAGGTGGTGCTTGACCGGCCGGATATTCGCGGGCGCGTCGCCATTCTCCAGGTGCATGCAAAGGGCAAGCCGCTGGAGCCAGGTATCACTCTGGAAACGCTGGCCAAGCAAACGCCGGGTTTCTCCGGTGCCGACCTCTCGAACGTCTTGAACGAAGCGGCGATTCTGGCTGCTCGCCGCAATAAACGCAGGATTGGCATGAGCGATCTGGAAGAGGCGGTTGATCGCGTGGTAGCCGGGCCAGCTCGCAAGAGTCGCCTGATCAGCGAGCGCGAGAAGGCTATCACCGCCTATCATGAAGTCGGGCACGCCCTGGTCGCGCGTATGCTTCCGAATACCGATCCGGTTCACAAGGTCTCAATTGTGGCTCGCGGCCAGGCGGGCGGCTTTACCATGCTCCTGCCAACAGAGGACCGTTACCTGTGGAGCAAGGCTCAGTTCGAGGATATGCTGGCCTACGCCCTGGGAGGACATGTAGCCGAACTGATCATCTTCGGCGAGGTTACGACGGGCGCTTCAAACGACATCGAGCGCGTGACCAAAATTGCTCGCTCGATGGTTACAGAGTATGGCATGAGCAGCCGTATCGGCCCCGTAGCTCTGGGACGCAAAGAAGAACTGGTCTTCCTGGGTCGTGATTTCAACGAGCAGCGTAACTATAGCGAGCAAACAGCCCGCGAGATAGACGAAGAGGTCAGGAGCATCGTTCAGGAGGCTTTTGATAAGGCGTATAACGTGCTCTTGCAAAATAAGCCTCGCCTGATTATGATCAGCGAACGTCTGATTAAAGAAGAGACGCTGGAAGGGCCTATTTTCGAGGCACTTTTCAATCAGCCGCTTGAAAACGAGCAGTACGAAACACCATCTATCCTGGCCGGAATGCCTCAGGTGCCCAGAACTCGCCCCGCCGATCTGGGGGGGCGTGGGCTGGCCGCGTTTTCTGATACAGGCAAACCGGCTGCTCTGCCGCCGCCGTTGCAACCTCCCTGCGATGGCGGGCAACAAGCAGAAACGAGCAAAGATAAAAGATAGAGGAAGGAGAAGAGGTCTATGGCTGGATTCGTCGGAGCGCCATCCCTGGCGGATAAACAAGATGCAATGCGCGGAGCCTACGCGGCGCGTTTTCGAGAGTTTACCGAGGCGGGCCGGCAGGCGGGCCTGGCACCAGCGCGCGGTGACCACGAGAAGGTCGCCCTGGTGCTGGTGGACTATCAGCACGATTTTGTTGATCCTACGGGAACGCTCTATGTACCGGGTGCGCAGGAAGATATCGCGCGCTTCCTGGGCTGGTTCTATGCCAGCGCTCACAAGATCACGACCATCTATGCCTCGCTCGATACCCACCTGCCGTTTCAGATCTTCTTCAGCGCGTGGTGGCGCAATCCCTCGACCGGCGAGCATCCCCAGCCGTTCACGCCGATCAGCGTAAGCGACATTGAAAACGGGCGATGGGAGCCGGTCATTGAGCCCACCTGGTCGGCATACTACGTGCGCAAGCTGGCGGAGCAGGCTCGCAAAGATCTGATGATCTGGCCACATCATACGATGCAGGGCACGCTGGGACACATGCTGGTCGCGCCGATCAGCGAGGCCATCGCCTGGCACAGCGCCGCCCGCGATACACAGCCGGTCTACATTACGAAAGGGCTGACCACGCGCACCGAGTTCTACGGCATCTTCGGCGCAGAAGTACCCGATCCAGACGATCCCGCCAGCGAGCTGAGCCGTCCACTGCTGGACGCGGTCATGCAGCACAACCGCGTTTATATTGCCGGCGAGGCCAAGTCGCATTGCGTGCTCGAAACCGAACGTCAGCTTATCGGCTACATTGGCGATCAGCCAGAACTCCTGCGGCGTCTACACTTCCTGACCGACTGCACCAGCTCGGTTCAGCACCCCGCCATCGACTTCGACGCACTGGCTGAACAGGAGTTAGTGCGTATGCAGCGGCAAGGCGTGCATCTGATGCGCAGTAGTGAGCCAATAGTATAAAATTCGCCCCATTTTAAAACACCGCTGGTTCCATATATTCGCCGAAGACGGAGCGGAAGACGTCCATGATTTCGCCGAGAGTGGCGTAGGTTTTCACTGCCTCGATGATCGCGGGCATGGTGTTCTCGTTGCTTTCGGCTACGCGGCGCAGATTGTCAAGCGCGTGCTGTACGGCGGCCTGATCGCGCTCGCGGCGCACGCGATTCAGGCGTTCCAGATGTGCCCGCTCACCGACGCGGTCAATGTAGAGCGTTGGAACTTTCATCTCCTCGTCCATAACATAATCATTCACGCCTACGATTGTGCGCTGATGGGTATCGACCTCCTGCTGATAGCGATAGGCCGACTCGGCGATTTCGCGCTGGAAGAAACCATTCTGGATGCAGGCTAACACGCCTCCCAGGGATTCGATGCGGTTGATATAGTCCAGCGCCGCCTGCTCGGTCTGATCGGTCAGGGCCTCGACAAAGTAGGAGCCACCGAGCGGATCAACCGTATTGACTACGCCGCTTTCGGAGGCGATAATCTGCTGCGTGCGCAGGGCGATGAGCGCCGCTTTTTCCGTAGGTAGAGCCAGAGCCTCATCGAGCGAGTTGGTGTGCAACGAATTGGTACCGCCCAGCACGGCGGCCAGAGCCTGGATGGTGGTACGCACCACGTTATTATCCGGCTGCTGTGCAGTCAGCGAGACGCCAGCGGTTTGCGCGTGGCAGCGCAGCATCCAGGAGCGCGGATTCTTCGCCCCGTAGCGCTCGCGCATCAGGCGTGCCCACAGGCGGCGGGCGGCGCGAAACTTGGCGATTTCCTCGAAGAAATCATTATGCACATCGAAGAAGAACGAGAGGCGAGGCGCAAACTCATCGATCTGGAGTCCGCGAGCTAGCGCGGCATCGACATATGCCAGGCCATCGGCGAGTGTGAAAGCCAGTTCCTGTACAGCAGTCGCGCCGGCCTCGCGAATATGATAGCCACTGATACTAACCGTGTTCCAGCGTGGCATAAAGCGCGTGCCGAACTCGATAGTATCCGTCACCAGGCGCATTGACGGCTCCGGCGGGAAAAGAAATTCCTTTTGCGCGATATACTCTTTCAAGATATCGTTTTGCAGCGTGCCGCCCAGCTTCGCGCGTGGGAAGCCATTCTTCTCAGCATTTACAATATACATTGCCCAGATGACCGAGGCCGGACTATTGATCGTCATCGAGGTCGTAATTTTATCAAGCGGCAGGTCTTTGTAAAGGATTTCCATATCGGCCAGCGAAGAGACGGCCACGCCGCATTTGCCAAACTCTCCGGCGGCCATCGGGTGATCAGTATCGTAGCCGTAGAGGGTGGGCATATCAAAGGCAGTTGAGAGGCCAGTCTGGCCCTGCGAGAGCAGATATTTGAAGCGGGCATTAGTATCCTCGGCTGTGCCGAAGCCGGCGAACATACGCATGGTCCAGGGCTTGGCGCGATACATCGTTGGCTGCACGCCGCGCGTATATGGATACTCACCCGGCAGATTAAGGTCGCGCTGATAATCGAGCGCGGCGTTATCCTGGGGAGTATAGACGCGCTCGACAGGTACACCTGAAGTGGTCATCAGGTGCTCACGCTCAGGCATACGCTGTAAGGATGGCTGAACCGTCTTCACTTCCCAATCTGCGCGGGCCTGCTCCAGTCTCGCAAGCTCATCTTTATCAAAAAGAGTGCCCTGCTCCACGGCAGGTGTCTGCCCAGTTGATACGTCTTGTGGTGATTTCTGCTCTAGCATGCTCAAAACTCCTCGTTGAGTTTCATCGGCAAAAAAGGCTCTCTAGCTTTAGGATATCGTATGGACATAGTGTTTTTCATCGTGAGTATTGTATCACAGCCATCTGACGAACGGGGAAATTACCCTGTCCTGTGTGCATACAGATCAAGGATAGAAGCAAACTGTCGTGCCAGGCCGTCGGATAGGGCGACCTGGGGCGTATAGCCCAGCAGGCCCGCGGCCCGCGATGTATCGGCCAGGGTATCGTGGACATCGCCGGGTCGCGCCTGCTCGTGGGTTATGGTCAGCGGCCTGCCGTTGATTTCCCGCAAGAGATCGAGCACTTCGCAAAGCGTTGTATGTGTACCACCGGCAATATTCAGCGCCTTGCCAATTGCCTGCTCGGCTGTCGCGGCGCGCACGCTGGCCTCGACGATATCGCTGATAAAGGTGAAATCTCGGCTCTGCCCGCCATCGCCGAAGATAGAGAGCGGTTCGCCTTCCACAATCGCCTTGCAGAAGCGATGCAGCGCCATATCAGGACGCTGGCGCGGCCCGTACACGCTGAAATAGCGCAGCAAGACGACCGGAAGATCGAAGTTGCGGTGATAGGTCAGACAGAGATGTTCTGCTGCCAGTTTGCTGACTCCGTAAGGCGAGTGAGGCCGCGGCAGCGTGTCCTCTGTAAGTGGCGAGCAACCATGCTCGCCGTAGATCGAGGAGGAAGAGGCATAGACGAAGCGGCGCAGGCTTTGCGAAGTGGCCAGCGCCTCAAGCAAGCGTTGAGTCGCTACTATGTTATTGTCGATGTAGCGGGCGAAATCTCGTCCCCAACTGGCGCGCACTCCCGCCTGGGCGGCCAGGTGAAAAACCCACTCCATGCCATCCAGCAGTGTGTGCAGCCCCGAGGCCGGGTCTAGCAGATCCCTTTCAAAAAATGTGAAACGCTCCCAGGATCGTGCGCCTTCCAGGTTGCGCTCCTTGATCGCGCGCGGATAATACTCAACGAAGTTATCAATGCCCCAGACCTCGTGCCCCTCCGCCAGTAGGCGCTCGGCTAGATGCGAACCGATAAAGCCGGCCACTCCAGTAATCAGACAGCGCATAAAAAATGCCCTTTCCACATCGATTTGCCGTATTTCAACATACATATATATAGTAGCCCGAAAAAGGCGTTTTTCTGATTGTACAATATGGAACAGAGAGGACGGAACTTCCTTGCGGGCCACAAGATATATTATAAGAAATGCACCAAAGCAGGGAAGCTTTGATTGTGACGTTATTCATATATACTGAAAAATGGGTATTTTAAGAGGAAGTCTGATAATGGTCTTTAGTAGCCTGGTTATTACTCAGACTTTTGCCAGGCTTGAAATTGTTGACGCAGGGATTTAAATAATGTGCCCAGGGAATCTTCGTTGTGTTTGAACTATTCATTCATATAGCCTGTCTCGGTGCTCTCAGAAAGAGAGAAGCGTTTCTTCTCACTGAGAGAGAAGTACTTCCCGTTGGCCTCGAAGAATCTGGTTGTGATAGTATTTTTATAGTCCCTTGTTGGTAGCTTGAGAAGCTGCGGAAAAAGCGGGACACTTCTAGGCTTCTTGTCTCAAGAGAGCAAGAGGGGTACCCTCGGGGATTATCGTAGCTGGTTTTGCGCTGGTTTGCGCGAAAGGATCTTTTCTACTCATGGCACGCACTACTTTTGATCAGGACATTTTTGTGGCAGCTTCGCCCACCATTGTACGAGAGCGACTTATAAAGTTGATGACCGATGTAACGGAACTTCATCCATTTGTGATATGGACACGGCATATTCGTACTACAGCCGCAGCGGATGGAGCACCGGTTGAGCATTACCTGGTACGTGATCGGATGAAACTCGGACCTTTTACTCTCGCCTTCACCTATCGAGTAGAAATGACCGCCAGCGCGGAGGGGAAGCTTGTTTCCCATGCCTACCAGTCACCGGGCATTCATCTTTTTAACACGACATGGTGTGAACCGACTGCAAATGGGACACTCATACGAGAGCACATCGACATTACCGCGCCATGCTTGTTGATGAAAACAACCTACAAAGGCGCGGCTACTGCCCATAAAGAGATGCTCGCCAGGCTAAAAGAAGCTGCTGAGCAGGCACAAACATTGGCCAGGTAGCGTATCATCTCATGAAGCAGGCGCTCTTCTGCGCAGGCTCCCAGGAGAGTCGGGAGATAGACCTGGAAAGGAATGCTGAAGCAGGATGCAAATGGACAAGCCAGAAAGGCTAGAATCTCGCAAAGTGAACTGGTGGTTACGGATGACGAGCGCAGGCTGGGATGCGCCCCAGGAGACCATCCAGCAACGTGAGAGAGCACGCCGGAGCGCCTTACTCTCCTGGATTTTGCTCGGCCTGTTTATCGCGCTCATCCTTTTTATTCCCGCTACCCTGACGGATGCCCCTTCGGCCTTCTCAGTCGGATTCGCGTTTGTTGGGCTGCTTCTTATTGTCTGGCTGAATCGCAAAGGGTTCGTCACTACAGCGGGCGTTTTAATGGTGGCGCTGGTAATTGCGGCGACAATGAGTGTGGTGGTTGGCTCGCCCGATCATGCCGTGCATCTAGTTTATTTACCCGCGTATGATTTCCTGGTGATCTCAGTTGTGCTGGGGGCCGCTGTTTTACCGCGCAGTTCAGCGTTTATTATCGCGGCCGTCAATATTACGCTCATTTACGCCGATTTACTTCTCCAGAGCAAGTCTAAAGATCTGCTGGATGCGATAAGCATGTATGGGTTGCCGACTCTCGCGGGGCGACCTGTGGTCATCCAGGTGATCACCGCAGTCATCGCTTTTCTCTGGGCCAGGGGTATGGACGAGGCGGTGCGCCGCGCTGATCGCGCGGAAGAACTGCGCACCATTGAGCAGCACTTTGCGGAAGCGGAGATTGCCAGGACGAAACAGGTTGAAGAGTTTGTGCAGGAGATGATTAGCGCGATTAGTGCCCTGGCAAACGGACAGGAGGGATTGATGTTGCTGTCCGCCAGCCATCCCTGGCAGCAGCAAGCAACCTTTATCAATATGCAATTGAAGCAGTTTTATAGATTGAAGCAGGCGAATCGGGGTGATAATGAGCAGATCGCTCACGCGGCGGAGATGCTTTTGATTATGGTACAGCGCATCAGCAGGGGGCAATCGGCGATCAGCGACCTGGCTCCCGGACGCTTTTCCACGCAAGTACCGGTTGTGAATGAAATTGCCGGGTATTTTCATATGCTCCTCCAGGGGAGACAAGGGGCTGCGCAGCCGCCGGTGCAACGGACATCGGCGCAACAGGCGCCTTTTCCCAGATCGGCGAGCCGTCCTTTGCGTGCTACTCGCCCGGTGCCTCCATCCCAGACTGGCCAGTAAGATGCGTGGCGAGATATGACGCGCAAGACAATGGCGTTGCACAGAGCGCCATTACCTCGTTTCGCTGCTTACTTATACTTCAACTACCATTGCCACTGCGCCGCCGCCGCCTAAGCAGAGCGTAGCAAGTCCACGTCCACCTCCGCGCCTGCGCAGTTCGTGGATCAGGGTGGTCAGAATGCGGGAGCCGCTGGAGCCGATGGGATGGCCGAGGGCGATAGCGCCTCCGTTGACGTTGACGCGTGACCAGTCCCAGTCCAGCTCTTTGCCGTTGGCCAGGGTCTGGGCAGCGAAGGCCTCATTGACTTCGATCAGGTTGAAGTCGTTGATCTTAAGACTGGTGAGTTCGAGCACGCGGCGCACGGCACGCGTGGGCGCGGCGAAGATGTAGCGTGGCTCAATCGCAGCTGAGGTGTACGCGATGATGCGGGCCAGGGGCGTCAGGCCCTGCGCCTGAGCAAAGGCCGCGTCAACAACCACGGTGGCGGAGGCGCCATCGCTAAGGCCAGGTGCATTGCCGGCTGTGACGCACCCATTGGCCTGGAAGGCGGGCTTAAGCCTGGCCAGAGCTTCCAGAGAGGTATCGGCGCGGATAGGCTCATCAGTATCAATTACGAGCGCGCCCTGCTTTTGAGGGATCTCGATGGGTACAATCTCTTCTTTAAAGCGCCCGGCTGTTGTGGCAGCGGCGGCTTTCTGGTGGCTAGCCAGGGCCAGGCGATCCTGCTCCTCGCGCGTCACGCTGAATTTCTCGGCGATAATCTCGGCTTCGTTGCCCATGTGGATATGCTCGAAGGCGCACCAGAGACCATCATTGACCACTGCATCGATAATCTCGCCGTTGCCCATGCGATAGCCCGTACGCGCTTTGCGCAGCAGGTAGGGGGCGTTACTCATGCTCTCCATGCCGCCTGCCACATATGCGCGCGCATCACCCGCGCGAATAGCCTGCGCGGCCAGCATCACCGCCTTAAGGCCGGAGCCGCAGACCTTGTTAATTGTAAAGGCCGGGATGTCTACGGAGAGGCCGGCTTTGACCAGGGCCTGACGGGCCGGGGCCTGACCGATGCCGGCTGATACAACATTGCCCATCACTACCTCGTCGATAGCCTCTGGATCAATGCCTGAGCGCCGTACTGCTTCTTTTATTGCGATTGCGCCCAGCTCTGGCGCGCTCAAATTCGCCAGGGCGCCGAGGAATTTTCCGGTTGGTGTCCGCACCGCGCCAACAATGACTGCTTGATGTTCTGACATGCTTTGCTTCCCTTGTTCTCATCGTCGAACCGCATAGACTACTGTGGAAATCCTTTCCTTAGAACGCACTGGGAATCGTTCCTACAAGCATTGTATCGCGCGGGTATCAGGTGGAGCAAATTTGGAATATACAAGCAGGAGCGGCTCAAGAGTTTGCCGGCAGTTTGCCCATCTGGAAGCCGGATGGAACCTGCATATTCCATGTTGAGTCTGCGACCTGGGTGGAGGTCATCAGCTCAAATGTTTTGTAGGTAGATGTGCCTGTGCCGGGACTGGTGACACCGCGCAGGACATTAACCGGTAGATATTGCATATTGAGCAGCAGGACTTGCCCACCGCTGACGCGTATCTCGTAGACTTTCTGGCCCTGGAAGGTTGTCTGGCCGAGATAGGTTGCGCTCTGGTTGGCGAGGTTCTGGCGGAGCTGGTTGAGATCGAACAGCGAGCCATCAACGGCCCAGTTCTGGACGGCGTCGCCCACCTGGGCAATATGGTGCATCATGTCCTCGCCTATCATATCCTGCTTATCGGTGATGACTACCACGTCGAATTCACCGGGCATAGTTGATTCGATATGCATTTGACCGGTGCCGAGGTCCTGATAAACCTCAACCTGATAGGATCTTCCCTGCGCATCTGTTCTGGTCTGAATATAGTGCAGCACATAGCCGGACCAGGACAGATTGGCCGGAAGCTGAAAGGCCGAGTTATTAGCGGAGGGAAAGATCAGCCCACGCAAGAAGATTCCGCTTGCGATCAGGATCAGCAGCAGCGCCGCGACCAGCGCCAGCGCCCCGGCGTGTCTCTTTCCTTTGCCCGTCCGCTCGTTCGTAGCGAGGCTTTGTTTTGCGCGGCGTTTCGACCGTGCCGGGCGCAATGGTATAGGCTCGCCTGCCGTTCTCTGCTCGTTGCGCAGCGCTGCCAGGATTGCTTCATTTACCCGCGCCGAAGGCGCACTTTCGGGCAGGGACGCGATCATGCTGGTTACGCGGCGTAGCATACGGAACTCAGCGGCGCAGCCAGCGCATTCCTGCATGTGCGCGGAAAGGACGCTCACCTGCTCGAACGAGAGATCATCGATAATTCCCAGATAAAAGCGCACGGACTCGCAAACTCGTGGTCCCTTTGCACCCAGAGGGGGAAATGGCGGTGGTACCTCAAGGTTGTTCATTCCTTCCTGGACCTCCCTCCGGCCGGTGTTCCTTCGCTGAGGCGCTGATACGCTTCTGCGAATATCCGTTTCGCGCGTGAAATGCGCGTAGCAGCCGCGTTAGGCGAGACACCGGCAATGGTGGCGATGTCCTGGTAAGAAAGCCCCTGGGCTGCGCTCAGCACGAGAACGATCATATAATCCTCCGGCATACTGGCCAGAGTCTGGCGAATAAGATCGCGTTCAAATATTTCGGGTATCCCACCGGTATCGGGCGGCAAGTAGGCAGCTTCTTCTTCCGAGCCGCGCTCGAACTGCTGGTTCGGGGCCGTGCTGCGGAACAGCGGCCACCACGAGATGCGTTTGCGCCGGCGGAGCATATCGACGCACAGATTGGTCGCAATGCGATAAAGCCAGGGAGAAAGATTATCGCGATCATAGAGATCCTTCCAGGAGACGAATGCACGCAAGAAGACCTCCTGTGTGAGATCGTCTGCGTCCTCCTGGTTGCCCAACAGGCGATAAATATAGGTGTGGATGGGCCGTTTATATTGCTCGTAAAGCAGCATCAGATCAGTATCGCTTTTCTCTCCAGACGATGCAAGCGAAGCAGCGGCCCGTGAATGCTTTGTTTTTTCTTTCGTCATGCCGGCAACAGTTCTTTCTCGTGCCCTGGTCTCTACAGAGCGCAGTTCCCGTTCAATAACGCCTGTCGTTGAACGAGCCGCTATGCCGAGGCCCTCACCTATACATCTATTTTCCTGCCTAGCTGGTAGTATACCAGTTCTGGCACTTTGAGAGAACATGCTGGCTCCAATCTATACCTTTGGTAATAGGTGGGTATTTTCCCTCCGTGTTTTACTTTCTTCCACGTCTGAATAGAGGGGTTTTTTACAGCCCATAGCCTAAATGATGCTTTTGCGAATATCCCTGTGGATCGACCAGGCGATTCATTGTCTGATGAAGCGCATAGCTACCTATTCGAGAATGATCACTTCCTTCCTAGAAATCCTTGATGTGTTAAAAAAACATTAAGATTTATCTTCAATTAAGGAGATTTTCTTGCCTTCAAGTCCGATAGAGGGTATAGTATTCTCATTGATGCACGTCTTTGCATCGATGCGTTTTAATCTCTACAGTTATTTTGAACGGACAACGCCATATGCCATGGCACTCTTTTCCAGTGGAAGGTAGAAAAAAGGAATTTCATGTATCAAGGAACATATGACACATCAATGTTATCCTCTCGTAATACGCCTAATACGCCTTTCTCTCTTTTCGATGAACAGGCCGGTATTACCTATCATGATTTGCTTCACCACACGGGGTTAGGTATTAAGATACGCTTCTTGCTTGCATTGACCCTGATTGCTATTTTCCCTTCAATTTTACTTGTCTTGATTCTGGACAATCCTTCCAGCAACAATCCAGGTCTGTTTACTGGACGCAATGCGTGGCTTCTTCTGCTGGGCATTTTTGTGCTGGTGGTGCTGGTTGCTACCTGGATCGCGTTGCCCATTATTCGTCCTATCCGCCGTGCCTCGCGCGTCATCGAAGCGACGACCCAGGACGTGCGCAAACTTGCGCACGACGCGCAGGTAATCGCGGATGACCAGGCTATGGGCACAACCATTCTGGCCGGGGCTAGTAAGCGGCTCACCGGACGTCGACAGGCGATCATTCGCGACGCGACCTTGATCACACGTATCTGTCAGAGTACCCAGCCTCGCCTGCGACGCTTGCATCAGAACCTCCAGCAGACGCGGGATGTCCAGGCTCTCGAAGACCTGCAAGCCCTTTACCAAAATCTCCAGCAGATTTATGTCACCGCTGGCGCTATCGCCGATGGGCTGCTGAAGGATACTTCCCTGGGCCAGCTTGACCAGGCTATGGAGGGTGCCCGCGAAATCGCGAAGCAGTTTGAGGCGGCCGGTAAACAGCTCGAAGAGGAAACCGAACATTTGGAAAACGCTGCCAGAAGTTTGATTTAAGTAGTTGCTCTGCGTGTATTCGGGGGTGGTTTGTGTGAGCAACTGGGCATGTTGTGTATGCAGGGAGGAAAGGCAGGTTGTATACAGAAAATCTTCCAGACATCTTTCGTCTATTGGAGGTTTCTGCACAGAGTGGAATGCTTACCCTGACTCCTGCAAAAGACGTAGCGGGTTCTTCCTGGGAGGCTACCTGCCTGCTGCGGGAGGGCAAGCTCAGCGAACTGAAGATCCGCCAACCAGCTGATGGTACTGTTCTTCTAGGGGGAGCGGCAGCGCTTGATTGGCTTTACAAACAGAAAGGAGTCTACTGGCACTTTAAAGAGTTGCCACCGGAGGCACTCCCTGCGCCCGTTCCAGGGACCATTGCAGGGGAGAATATGCGCAGAATGCAGGACGCGCGGTCCTATCAACCCAAAGCTTCTTCTGGCTTCAGCATGGGATACGTTCCTCGACTCACTCCTTTGGGCATTCAACTGGGGGTGCCTCCTAATAAATGGCCGCGCGAACATCGGACGGTTTTTCTTCTAATCGATGGTGCGCGGAGTAAAGCAGAAATCCTGCGTCTTCTTCCGGCAACTTTTGCCTTGTCTATAGATCAGCTTCTGAGTGAACTGAAGTCTGCCGGATTCATTGAATAATCATGTAGCAGGCGTTCTATGCAATAATTGTTGCATATTCCTTACTTAAATAATAAAGTGCTATCGTTTTTCATTATAGAAAGGTGGCAAGATTACTGTGCGACAATCTATCGATACTCAGCAGACATCGCTTACCCTTGCACCTGCTGAGGCTCCGACGGCTCTGCCCGGCACGCCAGCACCGGTTCTTCCTTCAGAGCAGATTCCGGAAGGCTGGCTGCCGCGCGGACTGCGTGGTAGGGACCTGACTGTGCTTTGCCTGTTTTCGGTCTTATTGGTAACAAACGTGCCCCAGATCGCCGGGGCGGGAGGGGCGGCATTTCTCTATTGGATTCTGGGTTTTGTAACGTTTCTGATTCCTTCTGCTCTGATCTGTGCGCAGCTCTATCGCCTCTTTCCAGGCGAAAGTTCGGTATATCTCTGGGCTAACCGCGCTTTTGGAAGTTTCTGGGATGCTTTCCTGGGTCTGTTCTGTAATTGGTGGCCGGGGGCGATTGGCCTGACGATAGAGGCCGGGGCGTGTATCGCGGCTCTCCAGGCGCTCTTTCCTAGCTGGCTCCAGGTGCCCTGGCAGCAAGGTCTGGCCGAAATTGCTGTCCTGTTTCTGGCTCTGGGGCTTTGCTCGCTGAGGCAGCGTCAGTTGCAAACTATCCTGAATGGTGTTTTTCTGGCCTACCTGGTGATGTTTCTGCTCCTGGGTTTCGCTGGCCTGGTCTATATCACAGGCGGGCATCATATCCAGGGCAATCTTTCCAGTCAGAGCTGGCGGCTCCAGGCGGGCAATTTCCCGGTGTTCGCGACCGTGATTCTCTCCTTACTTGGTATGGCCGTTCCTCTCAACCTGGGTGCTGAAGTTGTACGGCGTCGAGAGGTTGATCGCTATCTTTTCTGGGGCACGCTGATCACAATCGTAGCCTACCTGTTCGCAACGCTGGCCGTGATTGCGATTCTGCCCCCCGCTGATCTGGCGAATCCGGCGTTTCTCACGGAAATATTTAGCTCGGCTTTTGGCTCGGCGCTGGGAAATGTGTTGGGAAGGCTGAATTATGCAGTCCTGGTTGTTTATTTCATCTGCGCAACTGCTGCTTTCAATTCGATGTTCTCGCGCCTCTTGCTGGCAGCCGGACTTGATCGCCGTTTGCCGTTAGCGGTGCGCCGTTTAAATTCCAATCGCGTGCCATTTAACGCGATGCTGGTGCAGACGCTTTTCAATGTCGTGTTTGTTGCAATTATCTTTCTGATTGCGCCGCTTTTCGCACCGGCGAGCCAGGGCCTCTCGACGCTGGTTTTTCTGATTACCATCAATGGAGCCGCCGTGGTCTGGTATATCGCCATGATCGGCTTGTTTCTCAGTGGCCTGATCCTTTTTACGCGCTACGCCCGCCAGCTGGATCAGCATTGGGTGATGCCCCCTATGTTACTTTACCTGGCCTGTCTGGGCGGAATATGCGCGTCAGGGATTGCCATCTATTTTACCTTTTTCGCGGGTTCTCCCTTGCCGCAATTGCTAGATAACCAGAACTGGCTTTACTGGGTTCTGCTGGTAACACTGGGCAGTCTGGCTCTTGGAGCGACTTATAGTTTCCTGGTACCCGAATCCGAAGACCTGGTTGCACTGATCCAGACTCACCGCTCCGGGCGGTCCCAGGAGAATTCCCGGCAAGTGGCCACCTCAGCCTCTGGAGGAGGAAATATCTATGCAGACACCTCTTCACCCCTCTCTGACTCTCTTCAGGGACCAGTTCCCTCTTTTGAACAGTCGCGTCTATCTAGCGAACTGTTCCCAGACGCCGCTGGCAGAGCCGGTTCGGGCCGCGCTGGCCGAAGGTATCCGTAGTTGGCAAGAGGAGGGCATGGACTGGGAACGTTGGATGGCTGAGGTTGAGCGCGCGCGTGAATCTTTTGCCAGCTTGCTTGGCACCACGCCCGCCAATATTGCAGTAGGCAGTTCGGTTTCGCAACTGGCCTCGTCTGTGGCCAGCGCACTGGTGGCACACGCTCCGCGTCAGCGTATCCTCAGCAGCGTGCTGGATTTTCCGGGCGTTGCGCATGCCTGGCTGGCCACGCGTGCCTATGGCTGGCAGGTTGAGATAGTAGAGACAGACGAAGCCGGCCTGGTCAGTCTTGATCGCTTTGCATCTGCCAGTGGACCAGAGGTAGCGTTGCTTTCGGCCCCGCACGTTGTCTACACGAACGGCGCTTTGCTCGATCTAGTGCGCTTAGCGGATCTGGCGCACGCGTATGGCAGTTTGCTGTTTGTAGATGCGTATCAATCAATCGGGACCTTGCCGATTGACGTAGAGGCCTGTGACATCGACTTTCTGGCTGCGGGGGTGCTTAAGTATCTCTGTGGCACAGCAGGAATTGCTTTTCTGTATGTTCATCCCCGTGTGCAGGAGCGTCTTCAGCCGACAGTGACGGGCTGGTTTGGCCGAAGAAATCCGTTCGCCTTTGAGCCGCGCCAGTTGGACTACGCGGACAGTGCGGCGCGCTTCGATCTTGGTACCCCTCCCGTTCTCAATGCATACGCAGCGCGGGCAGGCATTGAGCTTGTGCGAGCGGCGGACCCCGCGGCCATTCGCGAGCGGCTTCTCCAGCTTTCAACTCTGGCGATGGAACGGAGTGCCAGGCTAGGACTCACGCTCAGCGGTCCTCGTGAGGCGTCTGCCAGAGGAGCGACCACGGCTATTGATGCTGGCTCGCCGGAGCGTGCTCACCAGCTTGAAAACGCTCTGCGCCAGCGCTCGATCATGGTCTCAGCTCGTGGTCGCCTGCTTCGACTGGCCCCGCACGGTTTTACCCAGGAAGAGGAGGTGATCACGGCCCTCGAAACCATCGCGCGCCTGTTGCGCGCAGCATGACGTATTTCGGTAATTAGCCGATGTCAAAGGAGACCATATTAACAGTGAAAGCAGTAGATCTGACTCAATTTCTGTCGAACGATATGCCGCTCTACCCTGGTATGCCACGCCCTTCGTTTGTAGATACCGCCCGGGTAGAGGTAGATGGCTTTGGCATGTCAGAGTATCATCTAATGAACCACATTGGCACTCATGTCGATGCCCCCTCGCATCTGATCATTGGGGAGACACTGGATGACATTCCTCTGACACGCCTGGTAACAGAGGCAGTCGTACTAAATTTCTCTCAACATGCCCCCGGCCCGTTGACTCTGGCAGAGATAGAGCCGCACCTGGAGCGTGTGAAGGCCGGAGATATTGTCTTGATTTATTCAGGTGGATCACGTCATTGGGGCACTGATGCTTACTGGTCCGGGTGGTGCTACCCTGACGCAGAGGCTGCCCAAGCGTTGATCCGGCGTGATATTTCAGCCATTGGCTTTGACGGGCCTTCCGCTGATCCGGTCGAGACCACCACTTTCGATTTCCACCGCGTCTGGTTAAGCGCCGGGCGCCTAATTCTGGAAAACCTGACAAACCTGGATCAGCTGCCGCCGCGCGTTCTGCTAGTTGTTGCCCCTATGAAGGTTAAAGCTGCCAATGGTGCGCCTGCCCGCGTTATTGCCCTGCTTTTTGACTAATGCTTGGACGAAGAAAGGACTTATCTCTATGGATGTTGAAAATCAGACTGAAGTGTCGGAAACAACCGCCGAGCATACCTTGCGCAAAGGCAGCCTGAGCACTGTTGATGCTGTTGCGCAATCAATTGCGCTGCTGGCGCTGGTCATGGGTGTGGCGCTCTCTACCTCGCTGGCTGCTCAATACGCTGGAGCGGCCGCGCCGCTGGCTTTCCTGGTCGTCGGTCTAGCCAGCCTCTGCCTGGCGTATGTCATCATTCGCTTTACCCGGCTACGGGCCAGCGCAGGCAGTGTCTATACCTATATCGCTCAAGGTCTGGGTCCGCAGGCCGGCTTTGTTGGAGGTTGGCTTTATGGCGGGGCCTTTGTGCTGGGTATCTCTTTTGTCCTGGCCATCGCGAGTAGCTATCTCTCGGCGCTCTTCGGGAATCTGCATCTTACAGTGAACTGGCTGGTAATCTTTAGCGCACTCCTGATCTTGCTCTTTATCTTTGCTTTCTTTGATGTGCGGATCTCGACGCGCATTCAGCTTGTTCTGGCCGGCCTGGGCGTGCTCTCAGTTCTGGTACTGGCCGTGCTTATTCTGGCTCGCGGCGGCAAGTCCGGTCTATCGCTCACGCCTCTCTCTCCTACTGCGATCACCGGCGGTTTCTCGGGACTCTTCTTTGCCACTGTCTTCAGCTTCACGGCATTCATTGGCTTTGAGGCAGCCGCTGCTCTGGGAGAGGAAACGGCCAGGCCGCGCGTAAATATTCCGCGGGCTATTCTGGCGGCGGTCTTGATTGGCATTGTCTATTATGTCTTTGTCACCTACGCTATGTCCATCGGCTATGGCATAGCTCATGCTTCTACCTGGGCCCGGGACCAGGCTCCGCTCGATACCCTGGCCAACCAATATGCCAACTCTGGCCTGGCTACCTTTCTCGATCTGATGGTTGCGCTGGACGCATTCGTTGCTGCCCTAGCCGGTTTGAATCTCTCTTCGCGCATCATTTTCTCGATGGGGCGCGATAAAGGTATCCCTTCGTTCTTTGGCTGGACTCATCCACGCTTTAAGTCTCCCTGGGTTGCTATTCTCTTCGGGCTGGTAGTCACGCTAATCCTGGGACTCACGCTGGGCCGTGCGCAGGGTGTCTTCGGCTTCTTTGCTTTCACTGCAACCATTGGCTCGCTAAGCGTACTTGTGGCCTATATCTTGATTGCAATTTCCTGGATCGTTTTCGCCATCCGCACGGTGCGCCGGCCTGTGGTGCTCGTTTTTGACGTACTGCTCCCGCTAATTGCTATTCTCGTGTGTGGCGCGACCGTCTACAATTCGGTCGTCCCGGCCCCGCCCTCGCCTCTCAACCTCGCTCCATATATTGTCGGTGGCTGGTTGGTGCTGGGCATCATCGTGGTGGTAGTGCTCTGGCTTATCGCACCAGCTCAGGTCAGCACATTTGGTAAATACCTGGCTGACGAACAATAACGTCATAGCGGCAACTTACTATGGTTCAAAGAGGGTTCCTCTCGAAGCCTGCTTTTTGGCTTTGAAAGGAACCCGGTTGTATGTTCATTCCTGAGCATCGGCACTGCTACTACCTGGTGACGGCACTTTGTTCCGCTTCACAGATGTCCTTTTAGCGCGCAAAGTCGCTGTCCGGCAACTCTCTGCGTGGTGAGGGACGCCCCCAGGCAGTCAGCAGGTTCCATGTTCCCACGAAGTCCGGCTGCTGCATCTCGCTGAGCATCTGCTGATAGATTTCCTCGTAATCATCCGGTACCCGTATCCACTTGTGCAGGAAAGGTAAGAGAGTACGGAAGCCAAGTTTATTGTGCTCAAACAGGCTATGCCATTCAGGAGTGCCTGCACGAAACTCCAGGGTATAGGCGCGCGTCTGCACCTGCTGCAACCCATGCCGCTGTAACAACTGTACCAGGTGGCTGGTAATGCCATCTCTGGTCGGAGTAACGTAATGTCCTGATTGGTAAAAAGCCTGCGCGCTCAGTTCGGTGAGGCGCAGCAGAGCTGGACTGTTCGTCGATACCGGCCACTCAGGTTCGGTGATGCGTATCACGCCCTCTGGTCGGCAGACCCGCTGATACTCATCCAGAAGTTTGCTCCAATCCCACGTGCGCAGCCAGCTTACTGCCGAGCGATGATTCACCAGGTCAAAATACTTTCTGGGAAATTCGAGCATGCGCAAGGCGTCCGCGACCTGAAATTCCACCCGTTCGCTGACCTGTGCTGCCTTTGCCTGCTCGCGTGCGTATTCAACGAAAGTCAAGCTTGCGTCCACGCCCACCAGCACTTTGCAGGTCGGGACCGCCTGCGCCAGCTCAATCAGCCAGCCACCGGTTCCACAACCAACATCCAGAACACGCGTAAAAATGGTCGGGTCGGGCTGCTCTGCCAGAACTCCTCCCATGCCTGCGGTGAGGAGGTAATCAAAGACACGGAGGCGGTTCAGTTCTTCCTGATTGGAACGATCTTCGACGACATAGGTGCTGGGGTGCTCACGTTTTGGTTCCGGGGTGAGTGGCATAGCTTTGCGTTCCTTCCTATCTGCTATGAGGTGGTGGCTGATCCGTACATCATCAGATCGTGGATGATGTTCTCCTATTATATCTGGGTGAGGCACAGGTGTCGAGCGTTTCTTGCATCACCGTTCTCCCGCAAATCGGGCGCTCGCGTTGGCTGGAGACAATCTCAACAGGTTGTCTCGCTCCATTCTGTTGTAGAATGGAGGCACAGAACCGATTTGAGGAAACATATCGAACCACGAAAGGAAGTAGTGAATGGACGTAAAGGACAAAGGAGTTCTCGTGACAGGCGGAGCTTCGGGTCTGGGTGCAGCCTGTGTGCGCCTGCTGGCGGAAAACGGAGCAAGAGTTGTTATTGCTGACCTGAACAGTGAGCTGGGCGAGAAAGTGTCTGCGGAGTTGCGGAGCAAGGGAGCCACTGTCTTCTTTGCAGAAGCGAATGTAACTGGCGAGGAGTCGGTCCAGGCCGCTGTGCACGCCGTCGTCGAGAAGTGCGGAGGCTTACATATTTTGATCAACTGCGCAGGCATCGGCATCGCCGAGAGAGTTCTGGGCAAATACGGGGTCCACGGGCTGGACAGTTTCCAGAAGGTCATTAGCGTCAATCTGATCGGCACCTTCAACGCGATCCGTCTGGCCGTGGCAGCTATGGCCGAGAACGAGCCAACTGCCGGTGGCGAGCGCGGCGTAATTATCAATACCGCCTCGATTGCCGCCTTCGATGGGCAGATCGGGCAGGCGGCTTATTCAGCCTCTAAGGGAGGCATTGTCGGCATGACCCTGCCCATCGCGCGCGAAGTGGCTCGTTTTGGGGTGAGGGTCATGACCATCGCACCCGGCATCTTTGATACACCCCTGCTGGGTGCGCTCCCGGAGCCAGCGCGTATCTCTCTGGGCCAGCAGGTACCCTTTCCACCACGCCTGGGCCGGCCAGATGAGTACGCTGCGCTCGCGAAGCATATTATTGAGAATGAAATGCTCAACGGCGAGGTGATCAGGCTGGATGGAGCTCTGAGGATGCAGGCGCGCTAAGTAGCTCAGCAGTGTGTCCCCAATAAATTCAGAAGCTCCAGTCAGCAACGTAGCCGTTCGTTGAGAGCCTGTACCTTTTCCAATGGATGAGGAGAGAAGCTGCAAGATTGCCTCTGACTTCTTTCCTCATCCATTATGACTTTTTGGTAGAACTCTCATTATTAAATTAAATTACTTGACACTTTAATCAATCCATGTTACGCTATTTAGCGTTCACCTGTGCCTTTTGCATTCCCGACTTTGTTTCCCAAACCAGGCACTTATGGCAGCTCATCTGATAGGGCTATTTAAGAACAGCTTGTTCGCGCAGGAATAAGCTGTTTTTGGATGGGGAATCTTTGCCCAGAACATTCCTAAAAACTATCTCTTTACTCCTGGTAAGAAAGGGGCTTTAAGCACGTGCTATGGTATATAGAGATGATTCTGATGTAAGGCAAACTTCTCAAGGGAATGGCCTGAAGAGGTGTTGCCTGCGGTGGACCCTCCTCTGGCCTGGTCACGGCAGGTGCCTCTTTTTCGTTGGCACCAGTATTTTTCGGCTGGTACGTTTGTCTGTACCTGCGCAAATCTTGATTTGAGGGAAAAACGTATGACCTTTATTCTCCAACGTAGATTGTCCCTGACAGCGGCTCTGCTGCTGATTGGTTTTGTTCTATCGGCTTGCGGTGGGGCGGCCGCGACCGGTGGGTCGGTTACGCCAACGCAGAGTCCCCATATGACCACCGTGACTGTGTGTGAAGCTGGCACTTCGGTCGCCTTTTTCACAGAGTATGTGGCTCAACAGGAGGGCTATTTCAAAGCTCAGGGGCTGAATGTTCCCACGCCAATCCAGGTGTCCACCGGAGCAAAGGCGGCGGCTGGTATTGAATCGGGCAATTGCACTATCGCCAATGGGGTGATTACCGATGTCTTCGGTCTGGTAAAGATCGATAAATCTGTACGTGTCATTGGAGATCTGCTCAATGCCTATGCCGTCGATATCGTGGTGAGCAAACAGTTTCTCCAACAAAGCCATCTGACGGACAGCAGTCCCCTGTCTGCAAAGATCATGGCGCTCAAGGGAAAGAAAATTGGGATCACGGGGCCGCACACGGGCACCCAGGCGCTGCTCACCTATTTGTTTAAGCTGGAGGGGATGAATGCCTCCACAGATGCCACGCAAGTCAGTCTGGGGGCCAATAGCATAGCGGCGCTGACTGCTTTACAAACTGGCCGTGTGGATGCGCTTTCCTTCTTCGCACCCTTTGGACAGGTTGCCGTGGCTAAGGGGGTAGGCGATATCCTGATCAGCCCCATTCGTGGAGATGTCCCCCAGCTGGTCGGTGATGTCCAGGGGATATTTTACACCAAGCAAAGTGTGATCAATACCCAGCCGCAGGTAGTCGCTGGCTACATCCGCGCTATAGCACGGGCTGAGACGTTCATCCATGCTAATCCAACGCAGACGGAAGCGCTGTTGACGAAGTACCTGGGCCTTGCTTCCAACATTACCAGTGCTATCTACCAGGCGAATGCGCCGGTGATTGCGACCAGCCCGCAGATCAGTCAAGCTGCTTACACGATTGCGGGCCAGTTTCATCTTAGTGCAGGTCTGATTACCCAGGTACCGCCTTTTAGCCAGATTGTAGCAACCAGCACTATCACGAGCGCTCTTGCTCAATCTTAATGCTTGATGGGTGTGGGTTATTACCGCGCATGATCATTTCTAAACCTGCGGTGCGGATGACTCATGCGCGCTGGCTGGTAAACAGGCAGGAGAGAGATTTCAGCTTTGTGCTCTGGCCCTCCTGCCTCGTTTACCGGAGGATGAGCTGCTCAAGGTCTTTTACACCCAGGGACCTGACCCCGCAGGGATTTTTCGACAAATTTTTGGCAGCTCTGGATCTGACTTTTATACGCGAGCATAGAAGTAAAAGAGGAAGAAGAAACGGAGATATCTCATGCAGTTCAACCAGCAGTCAACTAGGATACCAGATCCTCCCCAGCAACCCAACACAGGGGCCGCAGGCAGCAACGGCTCCAACCGGGGAATCGATCAGGAAATCGCGCGTCTCAGAAGCCGTACCAGGCGCCAGATTATTCTCAGTGGGTTAATAGGGGGTGCAACTATTTTGCTAGGTGAGTCGGCCCTGTACAATGGACATGCGCTCCTCTCCCTTTTCAATAAACCTACCTGTGTTCCTGCTGTCTCGTCTACCTCACATCCTGTAAAGCTAGCTGTTGCTCAGGCAGGGAAATCAATCGCCTTCTTTCGCTACTATGTTGCTCAACAGGAGGGCTATTTCAGCGCTCATGGGTTGGATATGGCGGACCCCATCCAGATGCCAAACGGGGAGGAAGTGATTGCTGCGCTCAGAGCGGGTAAGGTGCAGATAGGGAATGGAGTGATTACCGATGCTTTTAGCCTCTCGCGCATCGATTCAACGGTGCAAATCATTGGCATGCTGCTGAGTGCCTACGCAGTCGATATCGTGGTAGGCTATCCATTTCTCCAGCAAGCCAATCTGCCGGCCAATAGCACCCTGGCCGAAAAGATTCAGGCCCTCCAGGGTAAAAGGATTGGCATAACAGGACCAGGCACCGGAACTCAGGCCCTGCTGATCTATCTCTTTCGCCGCCAGGGCCTCAATGCCGCGACAGCAGCGCATCAGGTTAACCTGGGCTCGAACAGCGCTACAGCATTGGAGGCCCTCAAGTCTGGCAGCGTCGATGCTCTCTCCTACTTTGTTCCCTTTGGAGAGATAGCCGAGGCCAAGAAGGTTGGTAGTATCTTTATCAGCCCTCTGCGCGGCGACGTTCCCGAACTCGTAGGCGACGCGCAGGCGGTTTATTACACCCGGCAGAGCGTCATCGATGCTAACCCACTGGCGATCATTTCCTATATCCGTGCGATGAGCCAGGCTGCGGACTTCATCCATAATAACCCGGCCAAAACGAAGGTATACCTGACAAAGTACCTGGGCCTGAGCGCGGACGTGGCCGACACTGTGTACGCGGCGGCGCTGCCGAGCATAACGGAGAGTCCTGTAGTCAGCCAGCAAGCCTACAGTATCGCGGGCCAATTCCACGTCAAGGCCGGCCTGGTTGCCGTGACGCCATCCTATAATCAACTGGTTGCGACCAACGTCATCGAGAGCGCTCTGGGAAAAAATACGGCCATTTGTCAAACATCCTGAACCATTCAAGGGAGGTTGTTTATGAGCAATCAGCCTGTACATGTTCTCTCGCTGCTCAACTTAAACGAGCGCCATCTGGATCAGATCAGGGCGATCTCGCCGCGCCTGGTGGTGGAACAGCGCTCTCTCAGCGAGCACCGGGATCGGGCTTTCAGAGCTACGGCGGAGGATTTTGCGGGTGTCCTCTCGCCAGAAGTTGAAGTGCTCTGCACCTATGCCGCGCCGTTTGATCTGGCGTTGACGCCCAATCTGCGCTGGGTGCAAGCCTACCTGGCGGGTACCGATAGGCTGCGCGATACGCCGCTCTGGCGCAGTGAGATCTGGCTTACTGGAGCCAGCGGGGTGCATAGTGTACAGATCGGCGAATACGTCATGGGCGTGCTGCTGGCTCTGACGCATCACTTTCCCCGCGCGTATCGGCTCCAGATCGAGAGCCGCTGGCCCGAACGCCGGGAAACCTACCGCTTGACCGCGACTGAACTGCGCGGGCGCACCGTGGGCATCCTGGGCTATGGCGCGATTGGGCGTGAGGTTGCGCGCCAGGCTGTCGGATTTGGCATGCGTATTCTGGCTATGAACCGTACCGGGAGGCCCGATCCTTTCGATGGCTGGACTCCGCCCGGCACCGGGGATCCCGATGGACGTTTGCCCGCGCGTTTCTATGACCCGGCGCATCTGCATAGCATGCTCCCTCAGTGCGATATGCTTGTCCTCGCGCTGCCTTTGACCGAGCAAACCCGTCACATTATCGCTCAGACGGAACTTGCCCTTCTCCCTCGACATGCCTTTGTGGTGAACATTGGGCGTGGCCCGCTTATCGATCACGCGGCGCTGGCAGCTGCTCTGCAAGCCTACGAGATCGGCGGCGCGGCTCTGGATGTGACCGAGCCTGAGCCGTTGCCGTCCGCCAGTCCACTCTGGCAAATGGAAAATGTGCTGCTTACTCCTCATGTCGCCGGGCTGAGCCAGCACTATGATGATCGACTGGTGGACCTCTTCTGCGCTAACCTTCGCCGCTACCTGCTGGGCGAGCCGCTTTACAATCTCGTCAGGCGGGATCGTGGCTATTGATCTCGATGGATATGCTGTCTCGATCCCGTTAACGTCAACAGCTTGCGGGATGCGGATAACTATACAGACGGCGCGCATCTACCGGCCCCGCTTTATCGATGTCACCTGGTGGTAGCAGGCGCTGCTCGCCGGCGTTGCGAAAGGCCTCGGTTGGGGATGTCCGCATGTTTGCGAGCAGCGAAGAAGCGTGATATAGTTAAATGACGCCGGGCAAGGCAGAGAAAAGAAGGCAGGGAAAACGATGCGCGCAGAGAAAACAGACGTCCTTAAGCGATTGAGCTATATCGAAGGACACCTCAAGGGTATTCGCAAAATGGTAGACGAAGACAAGTATTGTGTTGATATCCTGCGCCAGACCTATGCGGTGCGCATGGCCATCGAAAAACTTGAGGCGATTATCCTGGAAAATCACCTGCATACCTGCGTTCCTGAAGCGATCACCAATGGCCGCGCAGAGGAGGTAATCGACGAGCTAGTGCAGTTGTATAGCCTGGCGGCCAACCGCTAGAGGGATTAGCCAAACTCCACCGGTAGGGCCAGCAGGCCGCGCAGGTTATAGTTTGGGCGAAAAACGGGCGTCTCACCGGTCAGGCGCAGATCTGGCAGGCGCTTGAGCATCGTCTCAAAGGCGACCTGGCTCTCCATGCGGGCCAGAGCAGCTCCCAGACAATAATGAATGCCGTAACCAAAGCCGAGCGTGCGCGTTGGCGGGCGGTTGATGTCCAGCCTTTCGGGATCAGGGAACTTTTCCGCGTCGCGATTAGCCGCGCCAATGAGAAGATAGATGCTGCTGCCCTCGGGAATGGTCACGCCGCGCAGCGTAATCTCTTGCGTAGTGCGACGGGCAAGTGTGTGAACCGGGCTGACGTAGCGCAATAGCTCTTCCACTGCGGCGGGAGTTTTGGATGGATCGGCTCGCAGCTGCTCCATCTGGTCAGGATGTTGCAGGAGATAATACATACCGACGGCTATCAGATTGGCGGTGGTTTCGTGACCTGCGAAAAGCAAAAAGTTCGTGGCAATGACGATCTCATCTTCGCTCAGCATATCGCCGTTTTCTTCCGCGTGTACCATTTTGGTCAGCAAATCATCGCCTGGGCGCTTGCGCCGTTCCGCGATCAGACTTTTCAGATACGCCTTGACCTCGGCAAAAACGCTGGCCAGGCGCGGCCAAACAGAAGGGCCGGTAAAGAGGATCGTCGCGACAAATTCATTGATCGCTTCGGCGCTAGCTTTGATGTATGGTCGCCCGTCTCTAGGAATACTCAGCAGGTCCAGGATCACATTGGAAGGCAGCGGATAGGCCAGATCGGCCACGAGGTCCATCTTGCCGTCCGCCAGGTGCTGATCAATCAGCTCATCTACCAGCTTTTGTACGGTTGGACGAAAGGATTCGATCATGCGCGGGGTGAAAGTTTTCATCATCAGGGTACGCTGCCTGGTATGATCGGGCGGGTCCATGCCCTGCAAGTTGTAGGCCAGGAAAGGAGTAATTTGCCGAAGATACTGGATGCTCTCATCATCCTCCGGCAGTCCCAAAAGTTCGCTCATCATCTCCGGCGTATGTGACCAGATATCGGAGGAGAAGCGCTGATAATCGAAGAAGGCCAGGTTCACATCGTCGTACCTGGTGAGCATGAAGCCATTAAACATGGTGTTCCAACGTACAGGCTCGTGCTCACGTAAATACGTATAGACAGGGTACGGATTTTGAATGTTCGCGAAGAAGTTATCCAGTTCCAGGTCGTTTGCGTCTGTCATTGTTGTCCTCCGCACGGAAACGGGTCACTCGCGTTGTACGATTGTACACTATACTATGTAGACCAGGCGAATCTGCGCGAACCATTCGCCCTTTATGTGGAGTATATCCGATTGCTGCCCGGTTCTACAAGGGCGAGGCGAGAACCATGTATTGCTGCCTGGTTCGCCTGTTGAAGATAACCTTTTCTTCCTAAGAAAGAGAATGTTTGATGGCAAGTAAACGCCATACCATCTATACTATCATAGGTAATCGGAGGGAGACAGTTCATGTCGCTTGAACTGAATGAAACACAGCAGAATGCGCAACCAGAGGTAGACCACCCCATCTATTCGATTGTGGCACCTGTCTTTAATGAGGAAGAGACGCTGCCGCATTTCTATCAACGCGTCGTCAGTGTAATGGAGGGAGTTGGCGAGCCTTTCGAGCTTGTGCTGGTCAACGATGGCAGCCGCGATGGCTCGTATGCGGTTATGAAGCAGTTGCACCAGCAGGACCGGCGTGTGCGAGTCATCGATTTCTCGCGCAACTTTGGGCATCAGATAGCAATCTCGGCTGGACTTGACCACGCGCGCGGTGACGCGGTTATCATCATCGATTCCGATTTACAAGACCCGCCTGAGGTCATTCCACAGCTCATCGCGACCTGGAAGAAAGGCGCCGAAGTGGTTTACGCGCAGCGCAGCAAGCGTGCTGGTGAGACGCGTTTCAAGCTTTTGACAGCCGCGGCCTTTTATCGCCTGATCGAGCGTATCACTTCCATCAAGATCCCGCGCGATACGGGGGATTTTCGCCTGGTTGATCGCCAGGTTGTCAAAGCCTTGATTTCGATGCGCGAGCAGCATCGTTTTATGCGCGGGCTTTCCGCGTGGGTAGGATTTCGCCAGGAGGCAGTCCAATACGAGCGCCACGAACGTTTCGCCGGCACGACAAAATATCCTCTGGGCAAGATGCTGCGCTTTTCGCTCGATGCGATCACTAGCTTCAGCCATGTGCCCCTGCAGCTGGCGACTAGTTTTGGTTTTATGCTGGCAGGGATCAGTCTGTTGGGCATTATCGTCGCAATTATTCTGCGTATCTTCACCGGGGCTATTGTCGGCCAGGCATCGACGCTTATTCTCGTGCTTTTCCTGGGTGGCATCCAGCTGATCTTTCTTGGCATTATTGGTGAGTATCTTGGGCGTATCTATGACGAAGTACGATCTCGCCCGCTGTATATTGTGCGCGAGGTTTTGGAAGACTGAGCCATTTCATGCAAGAGAACAATACGTATGTAGGAGGTTGCCGGTTGCTGCGCCTCATAGGCCAGGGCATCTCCTCTAAAGTCTACCTGGGAGAGCATCCCGAACGTGATCACCCGGTTGCAGTCAAGCTTCTGCATGCCTGGACCGGGGAGCGCGAGGTGCAGCGTTTTCTGACACAGGCCGCTATGCTGAGCAAGTTGGATCATCCTCATGTGATCCATATCTACGATTTCGGTCTGACCGATGACGACATTCCTTATCTGGTGGTGAGCTATGCTCCCAACGGGACGCTGCGTCAGCGCTATCCGCGCGGCACTCGCCTGCCGCTTGGCGAAGTCCTGTACTATGTCAGGCAAGCGGCCGAAGGATTGCAGTATGTCCACGAGCATCAACTGGTGCATCGTGATGTCAAGCCGCAGAACATGTTATTAGATGCAAATAACTCAATCCTTCTCAATGATTTTGGCACCACCACGGTCTCCTATAGCCTGGTGCCGAACGCAGTAGATTTCGAGGGGACTGTGCTCTATGCCGCGCCGGAGCAGCTTGGAGGGCGTTCGCTGCGCAGCAGTGACCAGTACGCCCTGGCCGTAATGACGTATGAGTTGCTTTGCGGCACCTGGCCTTTTCTGGGCACCTTTGAAGAGGTCGCGCATAAACACATGCTCGAACAGCCGCCCACTCTACGCGAAAAGGGCGTTGAGGTTCCGCAACCGGTCGAAGAGGCTCTGCAGCGTGCGCTCTCCAAAGAGCCGGGCGAGCGCTTCGCCAGCATCGAAGAGTTTGCTGACACCCTCAGCGAAGCCGCTGCCCAGGGCGAGAAGTCCGGACAGCCCCAATCTGAGCTGCCAAAGGCGCCGCTCAGGAAGCAATTCCGTTCGCCCAGGCCATTCTAGAGCACTATTTGGTCCAGTTTGTATACTGTTCTGTAGAGGGGAGATGGAGTTGGATGTGCCCCAGACTACCTTTGCTCACGTGAATCTTCCACATGGATGCCGGCTCCATTCCCACCTGTTTCTCCTCTGCTGCTTCTCAATCTGGTTGATGCATGGCTGATCTTCATATTCCCTTGAGTGGCAGTTATAAAATGCTTATCGCCTGCACAGCTTGTCCGAGACCATATACTAATCGTGAATCACGGGCGGGAAGGGAGAGCATCTTATGGCACACTGGTATCACCTGAGGCTGCTCAAGAAAGGAGTGTATGCCTGGAATACGTGGAGGGGAAGGAATCCAGAAGAACGGCCAAACCTGGGTAAAGCGGTTCTTACAGAGATGGATCTGACTGAAGCCAATCTGTTCGAGGCGAATCTTGCTCACGCGAACCTTATCAGAGCCGTCCTCACCGCGGCGAATCTCAGTATGGCCTATCTCAAAGGAGCCGACCTCTCCGAGGCAACGCTGATCCATGCTAGCCTCGTTGGTGCCGTCCTCTGCGAGGCGAATCTCAGATGTGTGAACCTGAGAGGAGCCGATCTCTCCGGGGCGAATCTTGACCGGGCGAAGCTGGCCGGCGCGAACCTCAGCGGGGCAATTCTCAGAAATATCGATCTGAGTGAAGTTGATCTCTCCCAGGCAAATCTGAGTCGGGCCGATCTCTGCAAGAGCAATCTGACCAATGCCACTTTGAGCAGTTCTGACTTGCGCCAGGCAAACCTGTGGGGGGCGAAGCTGGCCGGCGCAAACTTCACCGGGGCCGCGTTTGACGGCGCAGATCTCAGAAATACCGATCTCAGCGGCGTTCATCTCAGTGGGGTAAGTATGAGTGGGGCCGATCTGCGAGGGACGTGCCTGAGAGGAGCCACACTTGATGGGGCGAACCTGGCTGGGACTCTCCTGGGCGCAATTAATCTCAGTGGGGCGCGACTAAGCAACACGAATCTCAGCGAAAGCAATCTGAACGGTGCGATTCTCACCGGGGCCGTGCTGAGAGGAGCAAACTTGAGCGGCGCGAACTTGAGCGGCGCGAAGCTGGCCGGAGTAGTGCTGACAGGGGCTGACCTGAGCGGTGCGAACCTGAGCGGTGCCGACCTTGCTACGGCGCACTTGCAAGGAGCTGATTTCTATCTTGCTGATCTCACCAATGCCAAACTCGATGGGGCCAATCTTGATGAGGCCAATTTCAGCGCGGCCAATTTGACCAGAGCGAGCCTGGACAAAGTTGACCTCAGGAATGCCAACCTCAAGGGTGCTCTGATCGATAAAAGGGCGCTTTTGAAGTGACTTCATCGGTTTGCTAGCATATCCGGTTTTTGTTCTGCACCCGGAGCGTTTGTGTGCTACACTTGCTTGTTGGAGGAAAAATTCCTCTGTATGACGAATAGGACGGCGGAACTTTCCGCTCCGGTTTGTCTCTGGCATAAAGATAGTTGCGAAAGAAAAGAGGCTTTCTTCCAGGAGGGTACGTTTATGGACGATCTCAAACAAGGGCATTGCGTTCCCTGCGAGGGGGGCGTGCCACAGGCCAGCGAGGGCGAAATCGCTGAGTATATGACCCGGCTGCCGGGCTGGAAAGTGATTGAGGTAGATGGTGAGAAACGGCTGACCAGGGAGTTCATGTTTAATGACTTTGCACACGCACTGGCCTTCACCAATCGCGTCGGTGCGCTGGCTGAGCAGGAGGGGCATCATCCGGCGCTCCTGACCGAGTGGGGCAAGGTCACGGTTGCCTGGTGGACGCACGCTATCAAAGGCTTGCACAGAAATGATTTCATTATGGCTGCGAAAACCGATGAGGCTTTTCAAGCGTCCGAGGGCGCAAAGAAATGATCACGGTCGCAAAGACAAAGGCATCGGCGGAGACACTTTATTGGAGCAGCGTGCCCAGTGCGCAGGGAATTTGCACGGTGATGGCTACGGAGAAAGGTGTCTGCTGGGTGGGGACACCGGGAACAAGCCGCGAATATGGCCTGCGCTGGTTGGAACGCCGTTTATCGGTAGCGCATATCATCGCTGGTGAGGAGGTTGAGCCGCTGCGCCAGGCGATGGACCAGCTGCGGCGCTATTTCGCGGGCGAGCGCGTCCAGTTTTCTTGCCTGCTCGATCTGCGCGGCACACCATTTCAGGTGATGGTCTGGGAGGAACTCTATCGCATCCCATATGGTTCCACCCGCAGCTATGCTCAAATTGCGCAGGCAATCGGGCGTCCCAGGGCCGTGCGAGCGGTTGGCGCGGCCAATGGAGCCAATCCAGTTGCCGTGATAGTACCCTGCCATCGTGTGATCGGTAGCGGCGGAACATTGACCGGATATGGCGGCGGCCTGCCTATGAAACAATGGTTGCTTGCTTTAGAGGGTGTGACGCTGCCAACTTGAACAGAGGAGCCGTCCAGGCTCCTCTTGTTTGCTTTACTTCTCCGCGTCTGGCTGCCCGCTCCGTCAGCGGTAGTTTCCCGCCTGGGCAAGTAATGCCCTGGACAGGCCACGAATGATAATCGCGTCCAACGAGAGAATCAGCAAGATCATCACAATCCAGAGCCAGGTTAGCGGCTCACCCATCTGGTTTGCCGGGTTCTGCGGATTAAAGGACATGATCAGCAAGGGAACGAGGAATATCAGGGGAATAGCGACCAGCGCCACGCAGCAGGCGAGCACGACCAGCGGCCAGAAAAAGCGCCACCAGCCAAAATCACGCAAGTTCTCTGTTTTTGCGGTGCCATATGCTTCACGATGTTCAGTGACCGGCTGCTTCGCCGCCACAGTTGTTGTGTCTTCCATCAAAAGCGCTCCTCAAGGATGGTAATTGTCTGACGGCTCTATTATAGCAGAAAACGTGAGGTGCGATGGGCCGGAGTGCTCTGGTTCACTCTACCCGGCAAGTGTGGAGGCCGGCTCACTGTGTCTGGGAAACCCCATAGTCAGGTTCCATTTGTCCCTATCTTTAAAACATGTTACAATACTGAAAATTTTCGTAGTCGATGCGTGCGATTCTGGATAATAGATATGGATGATATTGTGCCTGGCGCACTGCAACACCTGCGCGAAGCCGATGTGATTGGCCTCGCGGGACTGGCTGAGGCAGCGCTGGGACAGGAGTATTGCCGTAGTGGATATGTCGCTACGACGAAACGGCGAGGGATGCGTCTCTCCGGCGTTGTTACGCTGCCTGGACTGGCTTCCAGTGCCGAGCCAGACCAGCAGACAGGAGAGAAGCAAGATCTGCACAAAGCGCTTACTGCGCCCGCCCGGCGCTTCGAGGTTGAGGTAGAGGTAGCAGACCGCAATTCCTGTGAGGTTATATGTACATGTGGGAAGCGGGCAGCGTTCATTTGTGCTCATGCCGCCGCCTTGCTCTATCAATGGATCAATCAGCCCTACGCGTTTGTCCCACTGCCACCTGGGGCAGAGAGAGGGAACGGCGTTGTTTCCGACTGGCCCGTGAAGGGGGAAATAGTCGCGTTAAAAAGCGGAGAGGAACATTCGGAGACGGTTAAACAGGGGCCTTCCGTTGCAAGGTACGCACCACTTGCGCTTTCCTCACGCCATCAACCGGCGCATACGGTCGAGGAGACGCTGGCTCAGTTGGGCTTGAGCGAGCTGCGCGCGCTCGCACGAGAATATGGGATTACGCCGACCGGAATGAGCAAGCAGCAGTTAAGTGAAACAATGATTGAGACGCTGTGCCAGCCCGAAGCCGTTCGGCGCGTGGTTGGGACACTGGAGAAGCCGCAGCGCCAGCTACTGGCCGCTTTCGCCCTGGCCGGCGGCTCGCTGAGCGATGAGGATCTGCGTGGATTGTTCGAGCGGTTTTCTCTGGGCAATAGCGGGACGTTGCAGGATATGCTGCTGGCTTTGCAGGCAAAGCTGCTGATTGTCCGTAATAGCTTCAACCATTCACTCCAGCAACGCTTCAACCTGAGTGCGTCATCGCTGGATATTAGCTGGTATATTCCCCGGGAAGTGCGCGAGTCCCTCCATGTTACGCTACCGATCACACCCTTTAATGTCGAAGTCCCATATGGGAAGGGAGCCAATCCCTCGTTGCCAACGTTGCACCACGCCCAACCGTACAAATTGCTGGAAGATTTGCTGCTGATCGCGCGTGCGCTGGATGATTTTGTGGGAGAACCGGCTGAGAAGTCTACGTCACGCAGTGGTTCGCTTCTCGCAGGCGGTCGCGTCTCCTCAGATGGCTCGTTGGCTTTGCCGCCTCCTGACGACCTGCCTGCTCTGCCACTGATCGAACATTTGCGTGCTACGGCGCCACGCTCCCCAGCTTTTCTGCGTTTCGCGGTGCGCCTGCTGCGTCTAGCTCCTCTTCTTACGAGAGAAGAGGGCGGGCAAACGCATCTGCATGCCTTGCCCACTGCCGCCCGGCTCTTGCTGGGTCCTACGCGTCTGGACATACTCTATGATCTGTTTACACGCTGGCTGAAGCAAACTTCCTACGCTGAGTTATATGAACTCACGGAGAATGGATTACGTGTGCGCTGCCGGTCTACCCCCTTGAATCAGCCAGACTTGCGCCGGGGTGAGCTTGAGCAGGAGAATAGCGAGGCTCGCCAGGATTTGCTTGCGCTGCTGGCTCAGGTGCCAGTAGGCGAATGGGTCAATTTCTCGGCTTTCGCTCGCTTTATCTATCGCCTGCGCCCGACTTTCTTGCAGCACCGACAACAACTTTTTCCCTCGCCGCATTGGTGGATTGAGCAGGAAGAGGGCCATCCTTTGCGCCCAACGCAGCTCGCCGACTGGCTGCGGGCCGAGGGGCGCTACCTGGCTCATCTGATCCAGGGACCGCTGCACTGGTGGGGGCTTTGCGACCTTGCTATCTCTGTGCATGGGCAGTTGCTGGCCTTTCGCCTGACCTCTATGACCGGCTTTCTCTTTCATGGCCTGATTCCTTCTGTTCAGGATCAGGCGAGAGAAACGGATGCTCCTGTCGCGCCTGCTCTTACGGTTTCGCCAGAGGGTTATGTGCTTATTCCCTGCCGGCCTGCCAACTGGCCGCTGATCGCCATTATAGAGGACTTTGCCGAAAGCAAGGGGGTGCGGGATGAGAAGCTGGTTTATGTCCTGACCGCACGCTCGTTAGGTGAGGCAATTGGCCGGGGACGTGATCCCCAGGCGTTGCTCGCCCTGCTGCGCAGTTTCGATGGTTCTGGCGAAGGGAAAGCTCTGCGCGATCTCCTGGAGAGCATGGAGCGCCGGATTGCCAATTACGGGCGGGTGCGCCTGTATACCGATGTGCCGCTGCTCCAAACGGCTGACAGTTCCGTTCTACAGCAGCTCACAGCCCTCACTTCTCTGGATGAGCATATTATTCGCCCTATCCAGCCGACTCTGTTCCTGCTCAGGAAACGCGGAGTGGGACGGCTGGTAGAGGAGTTGAAGCGGCGTGGCCTGGTTCCGCTCGTACACGAAGAGGTCTGAATAACATGGAACAGGGCGATTTTCACTTGCTGCAAACTGTGCCGCCGTATCATCTGCAAGCGATCATCAAAAGCCGCTTGAGTACTCCCGCTGGCAAAGGCGAGGGAGGCCCGTTTGATCCCGAATCGCTCACTCTAGATGAGCTTGCTGAATATCTCTTTGATCCACGTGCCTGTCGTGAAGTGTTACGCGCGCTGGGGGGCCCCGAGGCTTGCGTTTTGCGCGAACTGGTGGCCTGTGGCGGGCGCGCGAACAGCCGCGATCTGGCGCTGTACTTTAGCTCTGCTGGCTCGCCTTTTGCCGCATATACTCACGCTCATGAGATAAATGAGAGTGTTGTTGCTTCTCCTTCCTCTATGCTTGTCTCCAGGTACCCTACAGGAGGATCGTCGCTCTATCCTGTCCCTCATCCTCACGGGGCTTTTGAGCAGGCGTTGCATCATCTCCTCTTGCTTGGCCTGCTGTTCTGGGGGAGACAGACAAACTTCGTGGGGCGTGACTATTCCAGCGGAGTGTACGATGGAGTATTGATTGTTCCCCCGACGATTGTGCAACTGGCAAGCCAGGAGTGGAAGCTGGATGAGCCGCCGCAGCGACAGGAAGACGAGCGGCTTGATGAGGGGATGCGTACCTTGCAGCGCGCTCTCTACCTCTACTGGTCGCTGGTCGCTGGCACACATGATGGCCTGCCCCTGGTAAGCAGCGGTTTACTCTCGCGTCTGGCTCTACGCCAGGTCATCGAGCACCTGGCTTCGCTGAACAGGTTCTGGCCCGGCCTCACGATGGAACAGATCCATAGCGAGAGCGACGTGCCGTATCTGCTCTTTATACGGTTGCTTCTCATGAAGCTGGATTTGCTCTACGAGAAGCAGGGGACGCTACGCGCTGCTCCGGCACAAGAGTTTTTTCTCCTTCCTCTGGCCGAACGTACCTGGCGTTGTTTTCATCTCTGGCTGGAGACGCCGTTCTGGAATGAGCTGGCCTCTATTCCCAACGTGGTAGCCCAACCTGGGCCTGCCCCATTGGAACCGGCTCATGAGGAGGTGGTGCGCTCGCGTCAGGTTGTGGTCGAGCACGTTTTACGGGCCGAGCCGCAGACCTGGCACGCGCTCCCTACGTTTATTGCCCGCATGAAGCTATACGCGACGTATCTGCTTTTTCCGCGTCAATATGGTCTGCGTGCAGAGCGTTATTCGGTTGGCAGCAACCCATATGGCTGGAATTTTCGCCTGCGTCGTGGCTGGTTGACGCATCGCGAGGGCTGGCACCTGGTAGAAGGAGGCTTTATCCGCTCTCTCATTACCGGGCCGCTAGCCTGGCTGGGCATGGTTGAACTGGATGAGAGAGAGCATCCAGATGCATTTCGTCTGGCCCAGGGAACGGGGCAGGTAGCCAGGGTAACCCCCCCGCAAGCCTCGGAGGAGGTCTGGGGACGTCTCGTGGTCCAGCCAAACTTCGACCTGGTGGCTCTGGCCCCCGTTTCCGAGGCTCTTCTGATCAAGCTGGATCAGTTCGCGGAACGTGTGCGCCTGGAACACATTGCTCAATATCATATGAACAAGGCTAGCGTCACGCGCGCGATCCAGCTTGGTCTGAGCGCCGAAACTATTCAACAAACCCTGGAGCAGGCAGCCGGAGGTACTATTCCACAGAATGTACACTATTCACTGTTAGAGTGGGAACGCCAAGTGAGGCGCGTCGAACTCTGGCCAGACGCGACCCTGTTGGAAGTCGACGAGCCTGAACTGCTGGACGCGCTCTTTGCTGATCCCGCTGCCCGGCCCTGGCTGGTGCGGCGGCTCGCTCCTACGCTAGCCGAAGTTGCAAACGAATACCTCGCACCCCTGCAAGAATTGCTTTGGCAGCGCGATTACCTGCCCGCGCTGACTTCGGCCTCGCAGTCGCAAGATCTCTTATCCGGCGTACCTTTGCCTATGCACGAGGCCCAGTGGTATCTCCTGCCAGATGGCCTTCTCCGGCCCTGCTACGCGCTTGCCAACCTCTACCTGGCGACCGAATTGGAGCGTATTACCGAAGCCGATGAAGCCAGCGGCTGGCGTCGCATTACCCCGGCCTCTCTTCGACACGCCCTGGCTTCCGGGATCTCGCTTACCAGCATCCTTGACTTCCTGCAGCGCTATTGCGCCGGTGGTATCCCCGGCTCCTTCCTGATTCGCCTCAAACTCTGGGGCGGTGGCTACACCGAACAAGCTCTGCAAGTCCAGAACTCGCCACTGCTCAGCCTCCCCGCCCAGATTCTAAACGATATCCTTGCCGATGAAGAGATTGGCCCCCTCCTGGGCACGCCTGTTCCGGCAGAAAAGCGTGTGGTGCCTGTTTCTTCGGAGAATGTGGGGAAGGTGGTAGAATTGTTAAAAGAGAGAGGGTTTGAGATATCAGAAAAACCAGTTGACAACGGACCTGTCCTGTAGTATAGTAATGGCACATACGAGAGAGCCTTGTAAAGGGTTTGATCGTGGGAAAAGATGCGGGAGTGGCTCAGAGGTAGAGCGCTTCCTTGCCAAGGAAGATGTCGCGGGTTCGAATCCCGTCTCCCGCTCCATTTTGTATACAGGGCGACGTCGCCAAGTGGTAAGGCACGGCTCTGCAAAAGCTGCACCAGCGGTTCGAATCCGCTCGTCGCCTCCTATGAGACGTGATTTTTAGTGGTCACGTCTTTTTTATCGAAGCGCGCTATACGGCCCTCGGCCTCTCGCTGAAGGGAGTCATCACCGGGAATTGCTTATGCGCCAGCAGCACAGTTACTCCACCGAAGCTCTCATCCTCAGACGCAGCGATCTTGGCGAAGCCGACCGCATTGTGACGCTATTTACTCCCCACAAAGGCAAGTTTCACGCCATTGCTAAAGGCTCGCGCAGGCCGGTGAGCAAGCTGGCGGGGCACCTGGAATTGCTCAATCGCAGCCAGCTGCAAATCGCGCTTGGTCGCAACCTGGATATCATCACGCAGGCTGAGGTGCGCGAGAATTTTTTGCGCCTGCGTACCAGCCTCTGGCATATGACCTGCGGCTTCTACCTGGCGGAACTGGTGGATCGCTTTGTGGAGGAGCGTGTGGTGCATGCCGATATCTATACCCTGCTCTTGCAAACGCTGCGCTACCTGGACGTCGATGCCTCTGCTCTGATTGCACAGCGTGCGCAGGATAGCAGTGTTGAGCAGGCGCAATCTCACGGTAGAACTCCTCTCTTGCTGCGCTACTTCGAGCTGCACTTGCTCACTGCTGTGGGCTATGCTCCATCCTTGCAAACCTGTGTCTCCTGCTCCGGCGAGCTGCTTGCAGGGGAGAACGGCTTTAAAGCCTCGCTGGGTGGCGTGCTCTGTCGGCAATGTTCGCATCTGTGGGAGCGCCGCCTTTCGCCCAACGCTTTAAAGGTACTGCGCTATATTCAGGACAATCCCTGGCGCGAGGCCGGGCGCGTGCGTCTCAATACTCCCTTGCGCGCGGAATTGGAGGCGGTTATGCATAGTCTCCTGCGTTTTCACCTGGAACGCGATCTCAAGTCGTGGCGCTTCCTTGATATGCTCAGCCTGCCTACCGAGCCATGATTTTCCCCCTTCCATTCTTAGCCCCTCTGTGATACAGTTGCCATGTTCAGCACTCGCTCTGCTGAGTCAGACTTTATCCCCTGTATTGGAGGCGCGCATGAGTGATCTTTCTCCGTCATCCAGCGTTGAGACGGCTGCGACAAAACGGACAGTGCGGTCCTATCCCATGTATGTCTTCTGGGTCATGTTTGTGATCAGCTTCTTGAACTACACTGATCGCTATGTCCTGACCGGGGCTGCCAACGTCGTCGCTCATGAACTGGGCTTTGGCGTGGATGGCATCGGATATATTGCCTCGGCTTTCCTGATCGTCTATACTCTGGTGACGATTCCGCTAGGTATTCTGGCCGACCGGACGAAGCGCAAAGATGTGATAGCCGGCTGCGTGGGAATCTGGAGCGCTATCACCGCACTAACGGCCGTGTCTTTCAACTTTATTTCGCTCTTCTTTTTCCGTATGCTGCTGGGGGTTGGCGAAGCCGGCTACTTCCCAGCTGGCACCGCGCTGATGGGGGACTATTTTCCGCGTGTGCAGCGCTCACGCGTCATGAGCTGGTGGAGCGTCGCACAATTAGTCGGCATCCTGGTAGGCTATGCGCTGGGAGGCGAGCTGGCCGGCATTTACCTTGGAAGCTGGCGCCTGGCCTTTCTCTTTACCGGCATCCCTGGCCTTGTTCTGGCCTTTCTGGCCTGGAAGCTGCGCGAGCCGCGCCGCAACGAGGCAGACGAAGGCGAGGCAGTGGCCAGCGCCCCTGCTATCGCAGATGTGGGGGAAAAAATAACGCCGCCGCCTGTCAACCCTTTCTCGCAAATAGGCAGATTGCTGCGTATCAAGTCGCTGGTCGTCTTGATCGTTATGCAGATTTTCGCGTTTTTTGTGTTGAGTGTTGCTACCACATACCTGCCGACCTTCCTGCAACAAAAGGATCTCTACGGCCTGAAAAGCGGCGTCGCCGGTCTCTTCTCCGGCGGGGTAATTGTGCTGGCGGGCCTGGTTGGGACTATTTTCGGCGGCTACCTGGCGGACTGGCTCAACAAAGTGCATCCGGGATCGCGCATCCTGGTCTGCGGCATTGGTTTTTTGCTCAGCGCCCCGACCTTTGCCCTGGCTGTGACTTCTAGCAGTTTTGGCGTATTTACCATCTTTTTTATCATAACAACCATCCTGATCACGTTTTACACTGGACCAAGCACGGCGGCGACTCAGGATGTCGCGCCAGCGGTTCTGCGCGCCTCTGCGGTAGCGGTTTCGCTGCTGATTGCTCATCTGCTGGGGGACGCGCTCTCTCCATCGCTGGTTGGTGTGCTGGCTCGCTCATTTGATCCCACGGGCGGTACCCATTTCGCCCGCAACCTCGCTGGCCACGATCTCGGCCACGCGATGCTCGTCACCTGTACTCCTGCCCTAGCGATTGCCGGACTGGTCGGCCTCTTCGGCGCGCGCTGGATGAAGTCTGATGTTGCCGTAGCTCAAGAGGCGGATCGCCTGGCGAAACAGGTGGCATAGTTTCTGCGTTGCATTTTTACGGCAGAGAGAGGGGAGGCAGCGAGAAGTTGCCTGCCCTCTATTTTTCTCTTTCTACACCGTTTTCTCTACAGGAGGGATGCTGTAAAAGCTGTTTTGGTCTCTGGTTAGAGACTATTCTAGTCGAGGTCTAGATATGTTATAATGCGCCCAAAGCAGAATGAAGATAACCGGGGATGAAAACTGTGTATTCTTGAATTCTTCTGCGCTTACAAGAGCTGAGGTCAGGGCGAAAGTGAAGTTCAAACAGTATCATTGATGAGCGGTGTAGAATATGGCGAGTAACTATCCATCTGACTCGAAAAATGCAGCCTCTGTTGGTAGTCCTGCCACCCCCCAGAGCGATTCGGGCGGGAAAAGTGGTGGGGCCCATCGCCGCCTGCTCCCAAATACAACCCTTTCCAATGGGCGCTATAAAATAGAGCGTGTCGTTGCTGCCGGTGGTATGGGCGCGGTGTATCGTGCGCTGGATGTGCGCTTCAACCGCCCATGCGCGGTGAAGGAGATGCTGGATGATTTTCAGAACGAAGCTGACCATAACCAGGCGGTAGAGTGGTTCAAACGCGAGGCAACGTTGCTGCTGGACTTGAATCATCCCTGCATCCCGCGTGTGCGTGATTTTTTTGTTGAAGATGAACGTCATTATCTGGTCATGGATTTCATCGAGGGGCGAACGTTGGGCGAGGTCCTGGAGAAGGAGGGGAATATTGCCGGGTTGGAGGGTGCTCACGGGGTCTCCGAAGCACGCGCGCGGAGCTGGGCTCAGCAGATCTGCAATGTCTTGAGCTACCTACACCGTCAGACGCCTCCGGTCATTTTCCGTGATCTCAAGCCTTCAAATGTGATGGTGACGAGCAAGGATGAGATCAAGTTGATCGACTTTGGTATCGCGCGCCCGTTTCAACAGACGCAGCGCCAATCGACGATTATTATGACGATTGGGTACGCGCCTCCAGAGCAACTGCACGGCTCGCCGGAGCCGCGTAGCGATCTCTACGCGCTGGGAGCTACTCTACACCGCGTATTGACTCATCACGATGCAGTCAATAATAAGCCCACGATTTTCGCATTTCCCCCGGTGCGTTCGCTGCGTCCAGATGTTTCGCCAGCCTTTGAGCAGGTGATTAGCAAGGCGCTGGCGGAGAGGTTGGAACTGCGCTGGGCGAGTGCCGCTGAGATGGAGCGGGCAATCATCAACCTGCCACCTCCTTCTGTGCAGCCGGTGCCCCAGCAGTTTGCGGTCACGCCAGGCAATCTTGAGCGCCTGACTCCCAGCCATCCGCGCACGCCTTCTTCATCCAGCACTGGCCCTATTGCGGCTTTTCTGCGCCAGGCCCAGGAGCACCTGGCCGCCGGGCGGGTTGAGATGGCTTTTGCTGCGCTCCAGCAGGGATATCAGCTCGAACCAAATAATCCGCTCTTGCACAAGCTCTACGGTCAGGTATTTGCGCGCCGCCAGCCGCCGCAACCCGAATTGGCGATTCAAGCCTATAATCGTTCGCTGCAATTGAATAATAATGATCCTGAAACACATCGCCTGGTGGGAGATGTATATCTGTATGTTCGTCGCCAGCCTGCCATGGCCATCTCTGCGTATACTCAAGCGCTGCGCCTCAATCCGCGCGATTTTGAGGCTCATCGTTGCCTTGCCAAAAGCTACGAAGAAACCAATCAGCCTGGCCCGGCTATGCATGAATATCAGGAAGCCGCAGGTATCGATGCCTCGCGCCCTGATATCCACTACGCAATTGGCCAGCTCGCTCTGCGTCTCAATCAACTTCCCATAGCTGAGCGTGCGTTCGTCCAGGTGCTGACTATCAATCCTGCGGATCATGTAACTCGCTTTGTGCTGGCGCAGGTTTATGAGCGCGAAGGGAAACTGGAAGATGCCTGGCGGGAATGCAATTTTGTTGTGAATGGTCCTAAACCGGTCAATGGCCAGGCGCTGGAGATGCAACAGCGTTTGCGCAGCGTTTTGAGACGGTAGAGAATTTGTGAAGCCGAGTGGGTATTAGAGAGCCTGAGTGTGCTCGAATAGCAAGCTAGAGGCCCACCCGAGGAAGAAGGAGCACATGAGTACACAGTGTTTCATGTCGCATGTATGCAAACATCCAGGTCGCTTCGCATTTACTGTATTCGTCGGAGCCTTACTGGCCTTGCAATGTCTGTTGCCTTGTACCGCTTTTGCTCGCTCAAAGGGAGAACAGACCGCGACGATTTCTCCTTCTATGCAGCAGGCAAATTATCTCCGCGATAAAGTTGGAGTCTCGGTAGTGCGTCTGGAAATAACCTATGGCGATGCTAACCTGGTCTGTACCGGTTTGGGGATACTGGTGGCCAGTATTCCCTTTCCTACAAGTCCTTCTACCTATCAAAACTGGGTGCTGACGGATGCCAATCTGTTAGAAGCGCAACTGGCCAGTTGTGGAGGATCGAGTAGTGGAGCGTCGGACGGTGTTCAGCCTCTCAAAGAGATTCGGATCTGGGCCAGTGATGAGTACGCACAGAGCAACAGTGGCACTCTGCTAGATGATCTGACCAATTGCGCGCGACAGAGCACCGGTGCAAACCCGCTTCCCCAGAGCGATGTCCTCGTGGCCTGCAATGATACGCAGTCTCCTACGTCCGCGCGAACCACGCTGACCTTCTCCTCAACAGGCCAGGTTCCCTATCAATACTTCACGTTCTTTAGCAGTTCTGGAGAGCCCTATTTGACCCCTGATTTGAGTAATACATCGACGAGCGGTGTCGGCTATAACATTGGCCTGACAAACGGCTCCGGGAAGGTCTTTCCTTTCGCTAATGCCAAGCAGACATCGCAGGCTTTGCCCCAGGATTATCTCGCGCCGAGTATTGTGCAGTATCCCGTCAATGTTGTTACTCCTACGAGCGTCGCTACTTCTTCCTCGAACATCATTGCACCACTGAACACGATAGAGAGTGGTACGCCCCTGGTAAGCGCCAGCGGCCAGCTTATGGGGATGGCGGTGAACAATGGAGATGGTCCGATGCCCCTGAGAATGACTTTTCTCCAGACGCTTTGGACTACGCATAT
>DATGKW010000113.1:0-25485 GCA_035294465.1 Ktedonobacteraceae bacterium
TGGCAGTCCCATGCCCATTGGGGTTTCGTTTAATGTCATAGTAAGCCAAAACCAGGGAAATGGTGCTTATGTGCTCACGGCGACGAGTGCCAACACTTCTGGCTATATCATGTATATCAATGAGCCAGATCTCAATGATAATCCTGCAGCAAGCTTCCAAGTGACGCAGAATGGCGGAATGAGTGGAATCATTGGGGGGGGAAACTACAATAATCACGCGATTGGTGTATGGTACGATTCATCGGTTGGGGAGTGGACCATCTACAACGAGGATCGCAGTCCGATCCCCTACGGAACTTCATTCAACGTTCAACACTCAAGTTATATCACGCAGGTGGCAACCGCGTCGAATACCTCCGGTGATTCGACCTGTCTTCAACTGGGCATCTCTCTGAACAGCACGCTCCTTGTCACGCATGAGTATAGTGGCTATCTGACCGCGAATCATGGCTACTTTACCGATGTCGCGGCAGTCTGGTATAACGAGGCGCTGCAAGAATGGTGCATCTTCGACGGATCGTATAATGCGATGCCCATCGGCGAAACCTTCTTTGTCACCCCGTGGTAATGAGCGCAAAAGGAGGAAGGTAGTTATGGAAATTACCTTTGCCTTGCAGGAAGAGTACAATCATTTGAATGAAGACCAGCACACGATTGTTTCTCGCGAACGGGGCCTCTGCTGGTTATAGCCGGGCCTGGCTCTGGCAAAACCCACAGTCTTACACTGCTTGCTATGAACCTTTTTTATGCGAAAAGGCAGAACCATCGCAACTCGTGCTCTGCGCCTATACCGAAAAAGCTGCTCGTGAACTGCACGACCGTATTACCTCGCTCGCGAATAAAGTCAATTATCAGGGAGATATGTCCCTGATGCGAAGAAGAAAACTGCCGACTTAAACCACACTGCGGCTTCAGATGACTTTGTGCGCCTGCCAGTCCAGAGTGAACGAATCAATCTGGCTAGCTGGCTCGTTCGCTGGTTGACCGTCTTGCACTGCATAGTATGTCCCTATGAGCGTGGTGGGTGTAGCTTCCATCAGCAAGTAGCCGTGACGGTCATCGCAGTAGCTGGCGAGGGTTATATCTGTACCAGGGACAGAGTAGGGCGTGGGTAGCGGATTGCCCTGCGGATCTTTAGCCATTCTGTGCAGATTCCAGTAGCCACCGGCCCCGGCCACGATAAAGGGTATCTCGCGGTCGGGCAGCGCACGAGTGTAGCGCTGGTAGTTGTGGACGTGGCCGGCAAGCACCAGGTCTGGCCAGCGATTGGCCTGCTGGACCGCGTTTTCCAACACTCCTGCCATATACCTGCTGCCGGTATGGTAAATATCGGCGGAATAGATCGGGTGATGCATTGAAAGGATCAGGGCTTTGTTGGTTGGAGCGCTGCTCAGTTCGTTGCTCAGCCAGGCAATCTGTGTATGATCCAGCCAGCCTCCTTCCGGCACGTTAGTATAGAGGCCAACCATAGTCACAAAAGGCGTATCGAGGGTCCAATAGACATTTGGCTGAGTCATTGCGTCGCGCGAGACATCGCCGGCCTCTTTGGTCAGGTGGGGTTCAGGCGCGCAGAAGTTCTCTACAAAAGCGGCCAGTGAAGGCACCGAGGTATTCTGTATATCCCCATCGTGGTTGCCTGGAATGGCCATAATCGGTGCAGGATACAGCTCATATGGTTCATAGAACTGAGAATAGTACTGGCTGGCCTCACCGTAGTAATAAACAACGTCGCCCAAATGATAGAAAAAGGACGGGCGACGAGTAGTATCCGGGTTATCGAAATCGTTCTCCATGTGTACTGCGACATCCTGCTGATCTTCCGGGGTTTTCACACCGCCAGTATCGCCAACAACGTGAAAGACCATGCACTGGGCAGTCTGGATCGCCTGCATCTGAGTGGGGGTGAGCACAGAAGCAAGAGAGAGGTGATAGGGCGACCGGCCCGTAGGAGCCGGTAATGGCTGTGGTGTCTGATTTGGCTGGCGCGGGTGCAGGATGTTGAGTTGCAGGGGATCGGGCGCGATAACGCGTACAGGAATACGCCGGGCGGGCGGATTTTGCATAGTAGAGCTTTTCCTCCTTACACTGGGTTGATGCTTGCAGACACTGTTATGTCTGAAGAGAGTTCCTGCGCAAGCATAACACACCAGGTAGCTGAAGAAAAGGCGACCAGGAAGACCATTTTGTTCGTCTATGTCGAACAAGATGCTTGTAAGGACGAACGGCACGCACTATACTAAATGTATATTCATGGTCGATGGGCGCCCTCATCTTGATAGAAAGGCCAACGCGATGCTGCACACTGTTCAGAAGGCCGCTGAGGTTCTCAACCTCTTTTCAACGGAGCAGCCCGAGTGGGGCATTAGCGAACTTTCAAAGCGGCTTTCTTTTCCTAAGTCTACTACTTCCGCACTTGTCTCCACCATGACTGAAGAGGGTTTGTTGCGCCGCACCAGTGCGGGAAGATACAAGCTAGGATGGCGAGTTATTGCTCTGAGTCAGGTGCTTTTATCCACCACAGATTTTCGTCTTGAGGCCCGGCCGGTCATGGAAGCGCTGATCGCGCGTTTTGGTGAAACTGTCCACCTGGCAACGTTAGAGAGCGGGCAGGTCATCTATGTGGACAAGCTACAAGGGACGCGCGCTGTCCAGGTTTCTGTAACCGGCGTGGGCTATCGTTTACCTGCCCATTGTAGCGGCGTGGGCAAAGTGATCCTGGCAGAGCGCCCCTGGGCCGAGGTTCAGCAAATTCTCGCCAGTCGTGGTATGCCTGCCGTTACATCGAAAACCATCACGACTTTGGAGGCATTCAAAGCGGAACTAGCTTGCGTAGCACGCCAGGGATATGCCTATGATATAGAAGAAGCGGTAGAGGAGTTGTGCTGTGTGGCAGCTCCCATTCGGGATCATAGCGGGGAAGTGGTGGCCGCGCTGAGTCTGTCAGTACCGGCCTATCGCTTCCAGCAAGCCAGAGAGCAATATCGCCTGGCAATCGTCGGGGCTACGAAGCAGATCTCCGAAAATCTGGGATATATTCCGGCCAGATGTGCCAGGAAGAAAAGTTCGTGATGATTCCCTACCGTTCAATTACGAAGTCTCGCGCTGTGTGCCGTCGTACCAGATCAAAGTGTAATGAGAAGTAATGAAAAACTTTACATAACACTAAAAACAGCAGGGAGGAGGATCTTCATGGATACTGTTCAAGAGCCAGTCCATGATATTGCGCACCTGGGCCATGTTGAGCTTTTCACGCCAAAGCCCGATGAGAGCCTGCACTTTTTCCAGGAGGTTCTGGGCATGGAGGTATCGGCGAAACAAGGCCAATCAGTCTATTTGCGCGCCTGGGGAGACTATGAGTGCCATACGCTTAAGCTCACCGAAGCGAAACAGGCCGGATTGGGCCATGTGGCCTGGCGCGCGCTCAGTCCTACGGCCTTGCAGCGGAGTGCGCAGGCGCTGGCGGCCAACGGAACGGGCAAAGGCTGGATCGAAGGCGATCGCGGTCATGGGCCAGCTTACCAGTTTACCGACCCCGATGGTCACTTGATGGAAGTCTATTATGAAGCAGAAAAGTATACGGCCTCCGAAGAGATGCGTTCCCGCTTATTTAATCAACAACAGAAGTATATCGCCCGTGGTGCGGCCGTGCGCCGGCTTGATCATGTCAACTTGATGTGCCACGAAGTCGTCTCGAACCGGCAGTTTCTGCAAAGCGTGCTGGGTTTTAAACTGCGTGAGCTTCTCCAGCCGGAAGTTGATGGTGTCGAAGAAGGGGCATGGCTGAGTGTGACACCGCTGGTGCATGATATCGCCTATACACGCGACTCAGCCAGAGCGCACGGACGCTTGCATCACGTCGCTTACTGGCTGGACTCACGTGAGGACATTCTGCGCACGGCCGATATTCTCACGGAGAACGATATTTTTATCGAGGCCGGGCCGGCCAAACATAATATTACTCAGGCATTCTTTCTCTATCTCTATGAGCCAGGAGGGAACCGTATTGAGGTCTATTCGGGTGGCTATCTGATTTTTGCTCCCGACTGGGAGCCTGTTATCTGGCGCAAAAAAGAGCGTGGGCGCGGTGTGTACTGGGGAGGCGCTTTGCCACCCAGCTTCAAGACGTATGGTACGCCAGTCGTCGAGTCGCCTGCCGAGGCAGACCAGCAGGCCAACGTCTTCACTCCGGCCTCGTAAGGTGGAAAACTAGCAATTCTATATATCAGGGGAGGATACTGTCTATGAGCACCGGGCAGAAGGTGCCAGAGATTGGAAAGTCTATTCGCGCGGGTGAGGTCATGACCAATTATCATGAAGTAGGAAGCGGCGAGCCGGTTATTCTCATTCATGGTTCGGGGCCGGGGGTCTCGGCATGGAGCAACTGGCGGCTGGCCCTGCCATACTTCGGCGAGCGCCTCCATGCCTTTGCCTACGATCAAATTGGCTTTGGCTACAGCGAATTGCCCTCTCAGCATGTCTATAGCCTTTCGCGCTGGACGGAGCATCTATTCAGCTTTATGGATGCTGTAGGTTTGGAGCAGGCTCATCTCATTGGCAATTCGATGGGCGCGGCTGTGGCCCTGGCGGCTGCGGTAACCCATCCAGAGCGCGTGAGGAGGCTCGTTCTGATGGGGCCAATGGGAGTGCGTTTCCCAATTACTGAAGGGCTTGATGCGGTCTGGGGATACACGCCAAGCGTGGAAAATATGAAGCATTTGATCGATATTTTTGCTTATGATCGCAGGCTGGTTACGGATCAACTGGCCGAGCAGCGTTATCGAGCGAGCATCCGGCCAGGGGTGCAGGAGGCGTTCTCCAGCATGTTCCCTACTCCCAGGCAAAACGGTGTAGATGCTCTGGCCGCCTACGAGGACCGTCTCTCAGAGATTCAAGCTTCCTCGCTAATCGTTCACGGGCGTGAAGATCGCGTCATCCCGTTGGGCACAAGCCAGAGGCTCTTGCAAGTCCTGCCGAATGCCCAGTTACATGTTTTCGGGCACTGTGGCCACTGGACACAGCTTGAACATGCAGCGATATTCAATCGCCTGGTGCGCGATTTTCTCACTGACGAAGGATAGGATGTGATATATGCAGCAGAGTATTGAAGGCATCGCGCTGGCTCTGGACAGAGCCGAGAAGCAGCGCCAGCCGTTCGCGCCATTGAGCGAAACCTATCCATCGCTTACGGTGGCGCAGGCGTATGCGATCCAGAGCGCGTGGCTGGATATCAAATGCCGGGGGCAGGTAGCTATGCTGATCGGGCACAAAATCGGGCTGACGAGCGCGGCTATGCAGCAGCTCCTGGGGATCGATCAGCCGGATTATGGCTTTCTGCTTGATAACATGGTGGTACTATCAGGAGGCATCCTGGCGCGTGGAGATTTTATCGCGCCGCGCATCGAGCCGGAGATTGCTTTCTGGCTTGCTCAGGATCTACAGGGTCCAGGTATCACAGTGGAGGCTGTGCTGGCGGCAACACGGGGCGTTTGCGCTGCCTTAGAACTGGTCGATAGCCGCATCAATGATTGGCGTATCAAGCTTGTGGATACCATTGCCGACAATGCCTCGTCCGCCCGTGTGATCGTGAGCGAATACGTAATCCCTCCTGGGGAGATCGATCTCGCCGCGGAGGGCGTGACCCTGTATTGTGATGGGACGGCGCTTGGCTCTGGTACGGGCGCGGCTGTCCTGGATCATCCTGCGAACGCGGTGGCCTGGCTGGCGAATAAGCTGGCAGAATTTGGTGTGGGCTTGCGGGCGGGGCAACTGGTGTTGCCGGGGGCGATGTGCGCTGCTGCCAATGTCAGCGCGGGCGAGATCTATCGGGCGAGCTTTACGCATCTGGGAGAAGTAGCAGTTCGTTTCGTGTAGAGCAAACTGTGCAGTTATCCAGAGAAGGACTGTAGATGGAAACAGGCATGTCACCAGAGCAGCGCGTTCCCGTAGCCATTCTTGGCTCAGGTAATATTGGCAGCGATCTCATGTACAAACTCCTTAAGCAGCCGGGGCATATGCAGCTTGTACTTCTGGCAGGCATTGAGCCGGAGTCTGAGGGGCTGGCACGCGCTCGTTCGCTGGGCGTCGAGGCAAGCTCTGCGGGCATCGATGCTGTTCTGGCCAATCCAGAGATCAAGCTGGTGTTTGACGCTACCAGCGCCAGAGCGCACGTGCGCCACGCCAGAGCCTTGCGCGAAGCCGGGCGTGTCGCTGTTGATCTCACACCGGCGGCTCGTGGTCCCTATGTGATTCCACCGGTTAATCTGAGCGATCTGGCCGATCAGATGAATATCAACATGGTCACCTGCGGCGGTCAGGCGACGGTGCCTATGGTCTATGCGGTGAGCCGAGTCGCACCGGTGAAGTACGCGGAAATGGTCAGCACGGTTGCCAGCCTCTCTGCCGGGCCGGGCACGCGCCAGAACATCGATGAGTTTACCAGAACTACCGCGCTGGCTCTGGAGAAGATCGGTGGGGCACAGCATGGCAAGGCAATCATCATCCTGAACCCGGCTGATCCCCCCATCCTGATGCGTAATACCATCTATATCTTACCCGAGGGAGGCTTCGACGAGACTGAGATGCGCGCCTCAATTGAGCAAATGGAAGCCGAGGTGCAGCAGTATGTGCCCGGCTATCGTCTCAAGAACCCACCCGTCTTCGATTTTGTGGAAACGCCCTGGGGCAAACGGTCAATAGTCACAATCCTCCTGGAGGTCGAAGGAGCCGGCGACTACCTGCCAAAATATTCGGGCAACCTGGATATTATGACGGCAGCAGCCCGGCGGGTAGGTGAAGTTCTCGCGCGGCGCCTGCTTGGCGTGGAGGAGGTGGCCGTGTGAGGAACTTCTCTGGCGTGAAAGCTCCACGTATCACCGATAGCAGCCTGCGCGATGGCTCGCACCCTATGCGCCATCAGTTCACACGCGAGCAGGTACGGTCTGTAGCCCAGGCGCTGGACGCAGCTGGCGTGCCGGTCATCGAAGTCACGCATGGCGATGGTCTGGCCGGTTCATCCATCCAGTACGGCTTCTCGCGTATCTCTGAAATGGAACTGATCGCCGAGGCCCGCGAAGTCTGCCGCCAGGCCAGAATCGCCGCGCTGCTGCTGCCTGGAATTGGCACAGTTCATGAACTGAAGGAGGCAGTAGCCAATGGCATTCAGGTTGTGCGTATCGCTACCCAATGTACCGAAGCGGATATCTCAGCGGAGCATTTCGAGATCGCCAAAAATCTCGGACTGGAGGCTGTCGGCTTCCTGATGATGGCGCATATGCGCCCGCCCCAGGTGTTAGCCGAGCAGGCTCGCTTGATGGAAGCGTATGGCGCGGACTGTGTTTATATCGTTGATTCCGCCGGGGCCATGCTGCCAACAGACGCCTACGCCAGTGTCAAGACTCTCAAGGAAGCGCTACGTATTCAGGTGGGTTTTCACGCGCACAACAATCTGGGGCTGGCTATGGGCAACAGCCTGGCGGCGCTGGAGGCGGGCGCCGATCAGCTCGATGGCTGCTTGCGTGGCCTGGGAGCGGGCGCGGGCAATGCGCCAACCGAACTGCTGGCGGCAGTACTGGAGAAGCTTGGTCTCAATCCGGGATTGGATGTGTTCAAGCTCATGGATGCCGCCGAATTTATTATCGCGCCTATCATGCCTTATCAACCATTTCCCAATCGCGACGCTATCTCGTTGGGTTATGCTGGCGTCTATTCGACCTTTTTGTTGCATGCCCAGCACGCCGGCGAGCGCTATCAGATCGATCCGCGCGCGATCCTGGTAGAGCTGGGACGGCGCAAGGCGGTAGCAGGGCAGGAAGACTGGATACTGGATGTCGCGCTGGACCTTGCTCGGCAAAGAGATGAACAAGCTGATACAATAGGAGAGGTGTAAGGTCCCTATCTGGCCATGAAGTTCTTTGGTACGTGGTTTATAGAGATATTCGTCAATTTATTAATTGGAGGTGATACAACATGACCTATCACAGTGAAGTGGTGGGTAGCCTGCTCAGACCCACATATCTCACGGAAGCGCGCAAGCAGTTTGAGGAGGGTCAGCTCAATGCCAGGGATTTCAAGGCGATAGAGGATCGGGCGGTCAGCGAAGCAATCGCTTTGCAGGAAGCGGCCGGCCTTGATGTGATTACCGACGGAGAGCAACGCCGCTACGCCTTCTATGGGCATCTGGTTGAAGCGCTGGATGGCTTCGATAAACTTGGTGGCTGGGCCATCCCGTTCCACGACGAATCAGGCGAACAGCTTGTCTATAAACGCCCCGTCGTGGTAGAAAAGCTAAAGTGGCGCAGGAGCATGTGCGCGGAAGAATGGGTCTACTTGCGCTCGCATTCCTCTACGCCCGGCAAAGTGACCATGATCAGCGCGCAACAGGCCGCAGCCTATTACGATCCTGAGAAATCGAAGGGAGCCTATCCCAGCCGGGACGCCTACCTGGCGGATATCGTTGATTTCTCGCGCCACGAGGTTACAGAACTGATTCGCCTGGGCTGCACATACATTCAGATCGATGCGCCACAGTATGCCGCGCTGCTCGATCCGCAGATCCGTGAGGGCTATCGCCAGCGTGGCAGCGATCCCGACAAGTTGATTGATCTGTGTATTGAGATGGATAATGCCATCATCGATGGGCATCCTGGCATTACCTTTGGTATTCATATCTGTCGTGGCAATAACCAGAGCAAGTTCTATGCCGCAGGCGATTACGAGCCTATTTCGCGTATCTTTAGCCAGACACACTTCCAGCGCTTCCTGCTCGAATATGATGACGAGCGCTCAGGGGGATTTGAGCCGCTACGCCATATGCCCGATGATCGTTTCGTTGTGCTTGGTCTGGTGACCACCAAGAAGCCGCACCTGGAAGCTGCTGAAGAGTTGCGCGCGCGCATTGAGGATGCTGGCCGCTATGTTCCGCTGGAGCGTCTTGCGCTCAGTCCACAATGCGGCTTTGCCTCAACTATGGAGGGAAATCGTCTGACTGCTGACGACCAGCGTCGCAAGCTGGAACTTGTGGTAAGCGTTGCTCACGAGGTCTGGGGATGATAACTTAACCCTCTGACGAGTGTAGCAGCACTGCTTGCCCGCTTCGTAGATCCATGAAGCGGGCAAGCAGTGCTGCTACACTCGTCAAAAAAGAAAGAGAGGACAGGAGAGAAAAAAGCATGACCGATCCATCTTCTTCCGCACCTACCGTGCGGCCTTTTGTCAGTACCGAGCTTTTCCGGCCCTCGCTCCAGTATCCGACCTATCCCTATGCGGAGATGCTAGCGCGCACGGCTGAACGCTATCCGGAGCAGGTGGCGCTGGTCTTTCGCGAAGCCTATCTGACGTACCGGGAACTCGATGCGCTGGTTAATATCCTGGGGAATGCGTTGCTCAATCTAGGAATTCGCCGAGGCCAGCGGGTTTGCCTGTTCATGACAAATTGTCCAGAATATGTGATCAGCTGGTTTGCTATCACGCGCATTGGCGCCGTGGCCAGTCCACTTAATCCATCATATAAAGAACGCGAGGTTGCCTATCAACTTGTGAATAGCGGTGCCGTGGCGCTGATCGTCCAGAGCGAACTCCTGCCGCTGGTGGAGGCAGTGCGCACGCAAACGCCAGAGCTACGCCTGCTCCTGGTAGTGGGCACCGCGGAACACAATGCCGAAGCGCAGATCTATTCTGTCTCTCGCCTGTTAACCAGCTATCCAGCGACGCCGCCTGCCGTCAGCGAGCTAAACTGGGAGGATCTGGTTGCGCTGCCCTATAGCAGCGGCACGACCGGCTTGCCTAAAGGCGTGATGCTCAGTCACAAAAATCTGGTAGTCAATGCCTGCCAATCGATTGCAACAGCCCACATTACCTTTGCGGATCGGATGCTCAGTTTTATTCCACTGTATCATATTTATGGAATCATGCTTATGGGCTGCGCGGCCATGTCGGGGGCACGCCTGGTGCTGATGGAGCGCTTTGAGCCGGGTCTCTGGCTGCAATTGATCCAGGAGCAGCGCGCAACCATTGTGTACAGCGTTCCCACCGTGCTGGCGGCTGTGGCAGACTGGCCAAATGTAGAAGAATATGATCTGAGCAGTGTGCGTTTCAACCAATGCGGAGCAGCTCCTGTGCCTCCTCCCCTGGCGCGGCGTTTCGAGGAGCGCACGGGCATCACCGTTATGACCTCGTATGGTCTGACAGAGGCTGCACCCGGCACGCATTCAAATCCTGTGTATAATCCACAGCTCATCAAAGTTGAGACCATTGGCCTTCCCATTCACGATACCCAGCAAAGAATTGTCGATATCGAAACCGGGCGGCGCGAGCTGGCCGCGGGCGAAGAGGGTGAGTTAATTATTAAAGGACCGCAGGTCATGCTGGGCTACTGGAAGGCCCCAGAGGCGACCGCTGAGACGCTGCGTGATGGCTGGCTCTATACAGGAGATATTGGTTGGCGCGATGAGCTTGGCTATGTTACGATTACCGATCGCAAGAAGGAAATGATCAAGTATAAAGGATTTAGTGTGGCCCCGGCTCAGATTGAAGCAATTTTTCTTGAGCATCCTGCGGTGGCCGATGTGGCCGTTGTCGCCAAACCGAGCGACGAGGCTGGGGAGATCCCCAAAGCTTTTGTGGTTCTGCGGCCTGGTTATGAAGATCAGTCTGCTTACGAACTCATGGTCTGGGTCAATAATCAGCTCGCTTCTTACAAAAATGTGCGCTCTCTGGAATATATCGACGCTATTCCCAGAAATCCCTCTGGCAAGATCCTGCGCCGGATTCTCAGAGAACGGGAGCAACACCGTATGTAGATGCTTTGAGGGAGGCCGGAAAGGATGCGTAGAGAGCGGGAGAAAATTAGAAGCTATCCTCTGGGTAGGTAAAAACGATCTGGAGGGCTTCTTGTGGCGAGTGATCCAGCCATTTGAAAGTCTGAATAGCGTGGCTGAAAGGAAAACTATGTGTAATCAGCGGGAGGGTTTGTAGGGTTCCTTTCTTGAGTAAAGTAATGGCGTATTGGTCCAGCCGGCGTTTGTCCCAACATGGCGCTCGGCGAGAAAGGCATCCATTGGTGCTCATTGAGGACAATAAGGTGATCCGGTTACGCGACCATTCGCCGCCTAGATATAAGTTCCTTTCAGTCTCGCTGTATGTGCCAATGGTAACGACGCGCCCGCCAACGCGGCAGCACTGGATTGCTGTATAGAGACCCTCTGAGCTTCCTGATGCCTCGATGGCAACATCGACTCCGCCGTTCGATGCTTGTTTGATTGCCAGAGCAGCATGATCCTGAGCATTGACTGGGACACCGCCAAGCTGGGATACAAAGTTCAGGCGTTGTGGGATAAAATCAACGCCATAAACAACACTGGCTCCGCTTAGTTTGGCAAATTGCAAGGCCAGAAGTCCAATCACGCCGGTTCCGACAATTGCAACTTGGTCTCCGAGGGCAATTTGCCCATCATGGATACCGTTGAGTGCTGCGCGTGCTCGCACGACAAAAACAAAGCGTTTTAGCTTCTCGGAAAACTGATCTGCAAGCTCTTCGGGGCTAAGTAGCAAACCATACAGCGCTTCGGCTTCACTGACAATGTGAGTTTGCCGGTGTGGTCTGTCTACCCAAACAAGTGATCCCTGACGGATGCTCTCGACTCCAGGCCCGATGTTCTGTACTATCGATATAGTCTCATAGCCAATAACTCGTGGCCATGACTCCGGATTGAGCTGATTGCGATAGAGACGCCACTCATGATCCCATACCTTAGAAGAGGTGAGGCCACGATAATTGCGTAGCTCTGTTCCCGTGCTGATGCCGCTGTAAAGAGTTTTGAGGAGAACTTCTCCCTGTTGGACATCTCGCTCGGTGTAAGAGCGCAGGGAGAGGGTACGGGGTTTCTCGACAACAAGTTCTTTCATCACTCCTCCTGGTGAGTGAGTCAGCGAAGGTATCGCTTCGTCTCGGTGATCGAAACTAGTTACTGGAAATCGAACCTTTTGATAGTGTAGTCTTGAATGTGTCTTGCGCTGCATTTTTCGGCAAGGACAATAGCTTCTATACAAGTCACCGTTTCGGCCAGCTTGCCTTCGCGGTTCACGATAATGTAGTCAAAATACTTTGTGTGGGAGAGTTCAGATTTTGCTGTGGAAACCCGGCTTGCGATTTCATCTAAAGATTCGGTTCCCCGTGCTATCATATGTGCCGAGAGTTGGTTCAACGATTCTGGGACTAAGAGGATCAACACTGCTCGGGGAAAGACTTTCTGGATTCTAAGGGCTCCTTGAACGTCTGGCCTGATCACGACATCCTCGCCTCTGGCCAGGTACGGCTCAATCTGGCTTCGAGGTACCCCTCTGTAAGATTTATGAATGAATGTGTGCTCAAGAAAAAAGCCATCTTGAATCAAACTTTCAAATTTTGGCTGGTCGTAGAAGAAGTAATCAACTCCATCTTGTTCATGATCTCGTGCTTGCCTCGTTGTGGCTGTCACCACAAAATGAAATTTCACTCCGCGCCTGCGTAATTCCTTAATCACAGAATCTTTTCCTACGCCTGCCGGGCCGGTAATCACAATCACAAGGGGCGGCTTTTCAAGAGCGAATGGTATATGATATGTCAAGATTAACTCCTTAGATACTTTCAAGTACGATCTTATACTCAAGTACCTTGTACTTAGTATATTATACTGACACCTCCTCGCGTGATTTTTGGCGAGGAGCAGGCAACAACAAGTAAGGTAAATGCTAAATTTCTCTAGCATCTTTCTCAAGGCGCTTGCTGTCAAAATTTCTGCTCTCTTTATCAATACTCGCAGGCTCACCGCCTTTTAGTACGTTCTTGTGTTCGTCGATCTAGGTTTTAGCTTCTTGAGCAAATCTTCGTATATCTGAATGGCGTCATCAAATGGCCTTGAACTTTTATCTAATTGCTTAATCTCTTGCAGGGTCATCCATTTGGGGTGGTATTCTTTGACGCTCGCCAGAGATTTTGTTGTATTACCGGTAAAGATGCATATGTAGATAAAATCGTAGTGAAATTTGATGTCGCGGCGCTGCTTACGGTGCTCTATTTGGGTGAGATAAGGGGCTGGCACTCGTTCGACCACATTGTTTATCATCTTAGGAGCCTGGATCTTATGAAATCTGGCGTGGAATTCAAACTCAGAGATCCCTGCCTCCTCTAGCAAGCTTCTTGAAACTGCCTCATGTGGCTGTTCCCACTGGTTTAATCTGCCGCCAGGCGGTAATAAGCGCCTATGATAGGGATGCTTGATTAAAAGTAAATCGTTATTCTGATTGAGCAGAAAAACTTCTACAGAATACCTGCCGCTACGGAAATATTGTAAAGCGACACTGCTGAGACGGAATATTCCCCAAATACAAACGGCAATAACGAGAAGCGCAGTTAAATACAATCCCACCTGTGGGAACCGAGCATCCAGGAACGAGCTTGTCAGGTTGATCAAGAGACCTAATAAAACGGATAAAAGAATGAACCTGTCAATAGGCTTCATAGCGACCCTCGCGCATAAGCTTTCCTAGAGACATAGATTTAGATGTTTCGTGGAATTGTCAACATCTAGAAAGCTTACTATCAATATAACATATTATTTCATAATGTAGCAATATATCAAACATAGTTTTTAGGACGCTTTTTCTGCGCATAGGTTCGCAGGTGCGTAGATCGTTCAGAAAGGCTACTCTATTCCTAACTCGTTGCCTAGTTCATTTAGATACATGTGCATGAAAGCGGTGCGTTTCTGAGCTATCTGGCGGCCGGTTTCAGTTCCCATTGTATCGCTGAGTCTGAGCAATTTTGAAAAAAAGTGATCGAGCATGTATGTGCGGTCGTCGAGATTATGGTGTCTGCCAAAAGGATCATCAGAGTGATAGAACCTCGTCTGAGGGTTACTTAGCAGTACACCTGTGACTGCCCAGCGCAGGATGCCAATTGCACCGAGACTGTCAAGTCGATCAGCATCGCGTAGGACAAGAGCCTCTAACGTGCGAGGCTTAGCTCCCCGGCTAAAACTATGGGAGATAATAGCATGGAGGATCAATTCTTGCGTATCAGCGGGGACTTGGTAACTAGTAAGCAGTTCTGTAGCTAGTTCTACGGAAAGGTCAGCATGGTGCTTCGTACTCCCATGTTGAGGCGAATGCCCTAAATCGTGCATGAGTGCTGCCATGCCGACGATAAAGCAGTTTGCTCCTTCCTTCTCAGCTATTTTTAGAGCCAGCGTATATACTCTGCTCACATGTTCCCAATCGTGTGCCAGATCTTTCGTTCCTGTAAAACGCCTCCGGATTTCGGCGTAGGCATCTAACAGTACTGCCGATTCAAATGAAGTCATCTCCATATCTAACAACCTCTTTCCTCCCTTTTGATTATCCAGGGTCTATCTTATCAGAAAATACTCCATGGTCGGGGTATGGATACAAAGCAATACTCACCCTTGTACTCGGACCCAGATGCTTTTACCTTTCCGTCTTCGCAGAGGTTCTGTGGGGCGATTTGCTTATCTCTATTCCTTGCCATCTTTCCGTTGTTTCGATTATATTACCTGTAGTTTCCGGTTTGCGCAAGTACTAGCGGGGGGGAAGACGACGAGAAGACGCTTCTCCAGAATTAGCCTGCTCTGAAAGCCTCCATTATTTGTGGGGTCTGGCTGGTTTAAACAAAGAAAGAGAGCGGAACGCCAGGATGGATATAGAACGTCTGGTAGCGGTTGATGTCCATGTCCATGCCAACGTCTCGCAGAGGGTTCCTGATGATCCTCAATGGCGAGCGATTCAAGAGGCATCTGGGCGCTATTTTAAGGAAGAAGGCCCCCAGCCAACCATTCCTGAGATCGTGACCTATTACCGCGAGCGTAACCTGGCATGTGTGCTTTTTACCGTGGATTTGGAGTCAACGACTGGCTTTACACGGGTGCCCAATGAAGAAGTAGCCGAAGCTGCTGCAGCCAATCCCGATGTGCTTATCCCTTTCGCCAGCATCGATCCTGCTAAGGGCAAGATGGGCGCGCGCGAAGCTCGCCACTTGATCGAGGATTACGGTGTGCGTGGCTTCAAATTTCATCCCTCCTTGCAGGAGTTCTACCCGAATGACCGGGGCGCCTATGTTCTCTACGAGGTTATCGCCGAAGCAGGTCTGCCGGCGATCTTTCATACTGGTCACTCAGGCATCGGAACTGGGATGCGTGGCGGTGGTGGGGTGCGCCTCAAATACTCGAATCCAATATATTTGGATGATGTCGCGGTCGATTTTCCTGATATGCCTATTATCATGGCGCATCCCTCTTTCCCCTGGCAGGACGAGGCGCTTTCGGTCTGCCTGCACAAACCACAGGTCTATATCGACCTGTCTGGCTGGTCGCCCAAATATTTTCCTCCCCAATTGATCCAGTATGCCAATACCCTCCTCAAGCACAAAATGCTCTTCGGCAGCGATTACCCATTCATCACACCCGACCGCTGGATGGCGGATTTTGAGCAAATTGGCATCAGGCCCGAGGTGCGCCCGCTGATTCTGAAGGAGAATGCTGCCAGATTACTACATCTCGTGTAATCAGAGATCTCTCGCTTAACGAATTGTTGGGGCAAGTGAGGGCATTCTTTCCTTTGACAAGGAAAGAATGCCCTGTAGCGAAGCGAGGGCGGTAGCTAGCTGTTCCTCCTTCGTTAAGAGTGTGCCCGAATCTCAATGTCTCCATCTTTTCCCACGTGTGTGCGCGGCGTAGCCGCAGGCGCGAGTGAGCGAACGGGACGGAAATCCGACACACCCTAAGGAGTGTCGGGCGGTAAGAGAGTAAGGTGCCAATGTACATGGCAGTTCCCCTCTTTCGGGCGGAATCATGATCAATTTGGATGCGTCGCTATAATGAATGAGAGAAGGCCAATATCCCCGCGTTGTTAGCGAAAAGGCCAGAGACATCGGTATAGGATGTGGAATATCTGTAGGAGAGGATTTCTAATATGTTTGGTCTACATACACTGTTTCAGAAGTGCCGCAGAGAAAATTCTTCCCAGGAAGCAGAGAACGCTCCAACTCAACTCCTTTCAATCGATTCTTCGCAAGAGGAGTTACTGCGAGAGGCAAGCGACTATCTCCATCTCTTTCATAATGAATGCGGTTTTCAAGATGAGACGTCTGACCGGCTGGCCGAGATCCGCAAGGAGATTGATCAGACTGGGACATACTGGCAGACTACTGAGGAACTGACCTACGGAGCCAGGGTGGCCTGGCGCAATAATACTCGCTGTATTGGGCGGCTTCACTGGCAGACGCTAGAGGTGCGCGATCTGCGGCATCTCTCAACTGCTGAGGAGATTTTTTCAGCTCTCCTCGATCATCTGTGTTTTGCCACGAATGGTGGCAAGATCCGTTCGACGATTAGTATCTTTGCTCCTGCCTTTCCTGGACATGAGAGCATCCGTATCTGGAATCCACAGCTCATCCGCTATGCAGGCTACCGCCAGCCAGATGGAACGATTATCGGTGATCCTTTGCACGCAGATTTTACAGATATGCTTCGGGAATTGGGCTGGCGAGGCGGTCCGGGCACTCCCTTTGATATTCTTCCTATAGCCATAAAACTACCCAACCAGCCACCACGACTATTTGAACTGCCACCCGACGTAGTACTTGAAGTTCCACTCAGCCATCCAGACTATCCCTGGTTCGCGGATCTTAGCCTGAAATGGCACGCGCTCCCCGTCATTTCCAATATGCGCTTGGAGATTGGCGGAATCTCATATACAGCCGCGCCTTTCAACGGGTGGTATATGGGTACAGAGATTGGCGCACGAAACCTGGGAGATGTGAAGCGGTATAATTTGTTACCAGTAATCGCCGAGAAGATGGGGCTGGATACTCGCTCTGATCGCTCTCTCTGGAGAGATCGCGCCCTGGTGGAATTGAATATTGCGGTGCTCTCCTCGTTTGCCAACCATGGGATCAGTATCGTCGATCATCATACGGCTTCCCGCCAGTTTCTTCTCCATGAGGTCAGGGAGAGGCGCAACGGGCGCGATGTCCCTGCACATTGGGTCTGGCTGGTGCCTCCTCTCTCCGGCTCAGCCAGCCCAATTTTCCATATCACAACCTATAAGAATGTCAAAAGGAAGCCGAATTTTTTCTACCAGCCCATCACCTGGCAGCATGAGGGGAAGTGTCCGATATCCTCGAATACCCGTGTATGCCAGAAAGATGACGTTCAGGCTGAACAAATATGCCCACAGATGATCTAGGTTCGCTAAGTACACAAGAAGACGCCCATCCGAAGACACCGGAAAGAGAGGATCAGGGAACAATTGAGAGCTCTAATCCTATTATCGGATGGGCCTGTCAGAAGCAATCGGATCAGATAGTCAGGCTGAATATCTGACCACCCTCAAGAGTAACAGCCCTCCCAGGATGCAAACGAGGAAGAAGAGAATCGTCACGGCCCAGGATATGCGCCAGAGCGCGGACCCGATGCCAATCAATGTGAAAAGCAGGCTCACTGCGAATGAGAGGGCTATTGTAAAGTCCATGACCTTCTGTCTGGCTTGCGTGGGTGATCCGCTACCGCTCGCCAATGTGTAGAGCGTCTCATCACCTGAGTCTGCGCTCTGCATTGGGGGATGTTTTGCTTGCTCACTAGCCTGGTTTAAGTCTCTAAAGTAGCGCATGACCCCTAATCCTACGAGATCGAAGGGCAGCGCGACGGCAAGTGCAAGACCAGCAATCAGGGCTGCGTGTTCGGCGGAGCCAACTCCGATGAGGTCCTGCAAGAGTACGAGGGCCGCAAGGATCAACGCACCGAAAACCCAGCCTCCTAACTCATAGAGCCAGCTTGCTGCCACCTGCTGGTTCCTTGCTACCCACTCCATAAGAGCTTGCCTCTGAACTGGCGCTCTATTCTGTGGTAGCGGGTTGACTGGTCCGGGAACGGTTGGTGGAATCATATCTGGTGGGCTGCTTTGCACCTGTGGATCATTTGGTTCGGGAACCGTTTGCGACATTGTACACCTCTTGAGAAAAAAATTATTCCTGACGATACATCCCTAAAATGAGGTATATCTGCATGTAGTATGCCTGGAAATATCATGATAGAGCAAGCTCTTAGGGTGATTGGCCTATCCTACTGGCAGGATTCTGCGCTTCTGGCGTAAACTGGATATGAATACGTTTTTGCAAAAAGGAAGGCTGCTTTATAGCGATGGAGTATGGAGTTATTCTACCGCAGGGTTGGCGTCTGGACCTGGTGGGCTTCGCCGATGCGGCCGCTGCTTACGAGGCTATGACGCAGGTTGCCCGCGATGCCGAGGCGCTAGGCTATCATGCGATCTGGCTATACGACCATATGCATACATTTCCCCAGGTGACGCAAGAAATTACGTTTGAGTGCTGGACCGCTCTGGCGGCCCTCGCCCGCGATACGACGCGTATACGCATTGGGCAAATCGTCACCTGTAACAGCTATCGCAACCCGGCGCTACTGGCAAAAATGGCCAGCACGCTCGATGTTCTGAGTCACGGCCGCCTTTATTTTGGTATCGGCGCCGGCTGGTATGAACACGAATATCGGGCCTACGGCTATCCCTATCCCGATGCCTCTGAGCGATTGAGGCAACTGCATGAGGCGTTGCAAGCGATTCTAGCGATGTGGACTCAAGATGAGGCAACTTTTGAGGGGAAATATTATCAGATCAGAGGCGCAATCAATCAGCCCAAAGGGGTGCAAAAGCCACGTATTCCCATCCTGATCGGCGGGGGCGGCGAGAAAGTGACGCTTAAGCTTGTCGCAAAGTATGCTGATGCCTGTAATGTGGGTGGAGGAAACGCCGAACTGATCCGCCACAAGCTGGCCATCCTCAAACAACACTGCGAGGCTGTAGGGCGCGACTATAACAGCATCCGGCGCACGACGACCATTGACTACTGCGCACTGGCTGAAACTGATGAGGCAGCGATTGCCAAACTCACGCCAGAGCAGCGCGCAAACCTGGACGAACTACGCCATACACAACTGATCGGCACACCAGAAGCTGTTCGCGAGCGCCTGGCAGCGATTGAAGAGGCAGGAATACAGGAAACCCTGATCCGCTTTGTAGATACACATGAGCGCGAGTCACTGCATTTGTTCGCACATGAGTTTCTGGCGTAGCCTCTCATATCGAGCTGATCCTTAAAGCGCGGCTCTCTTCCTCTCCCACCTGGAATGTGCGCGTAACCAGCGCCAGATACTGGCCGCTACATAAATGAGGAAGCCAATAGTACTGATATCGAAGCTCACCGGATAGCTCAAATAGAAAGCCATCAGTAGACCCGCCCAGGTAATCAACAGTGCCAGCACAGCCGAGAGAAAGAGTCCAAGATAGGGCCGATTTACGACTTGTTGGATGCTTGCCGCAGGTGTAACCAGGAGCGCGAAGACCAGCAGGGCTCCGACTGCCGGAACAGCTTCGGCAACAGCAATCGCCAGGAGAACCAGAAACAGCGCATCCAGCAGGCGTACAGGTAGGCCACGTGCTCTGGCACTCTGGGGATCAACCGAGGCGAAAAGGAGAGGGCGCGCAATGACCACGAGCGCAAGGCTTGTGAGAGCGCCAACTGCTGCAATGATCCACGCAGTATGTGTGTCGAGGCCGAAAATAGACCCAAAAAGGATACCTACCCCGATGGCGATATTTGTGTTGGTCGTCGGATTGGCGAGGTAGAGGCCCAGGAACAGTGCTCCCAGTCCTAACACCCAAGCCAGCACCGTACCAACCGCGACATCGCGCCTGCGTGCCTGCGTTTTACCAAACTGGCTCATACCGACACCGACAACAATGGAGCTGCCAAAGAGACCGAAATAGGGATTGAGGCCCAGAAACGCCGTTCCCATTGCACCTGCGAAGCCAACGTGGGAGAGCGCGTCGCTAGCAAAGGTGAGATGGCGAAGCAGCACATAATACCCCACCAATCCACAGGTGACAGCAATGAGTGACCCGGCCAGATAGGCGCTTCGCATGAAATCATACGAGAACATCTGCTGGATATCTGCTATCAAATTGAGGGAAATAGGTTGAAGAGAGGCAAGAATCACAGCTCCATTCATACTCGTTCTCCTTCCAGGGTAGTCTGAACGCGCTTCAGTTGCCGGAGTTGACTTTTGGCCAGCCAGACGATCAGGTACGTTGCAAATGAAAGCGAGGTGATGAAGAAGCCCAGTGGATAGGGGAGATAGTAAGCGACGAAGAGTCCTCCCCAAGTGAAGAGCAGCGCCAGCGAGACCGAGAGCACCAGAGTCGCGACCGGGCGGCTGGTGAGTTGTTCCGCAATGGCTGCCGGCGTGACCAGGAGAGCGAAGATCAACAATACGCCTACGATCTGCACCGCTTCTGCAATAGTGAGCGCCAGGAGCAGTAAAAATACGATGGCAAGGAAGCGCACCGGCACGCCGCGCGCCCGCGCAGCCTCTTCATCGAGCGAGGCGAACAGAAGCGGCCGATAGAACACAGCAAGGGCCAGCAGCGTAATCGCACCTACAATCAATGCTACTACGACGTCCTGAGCCGTGATACCCAGAATTTCCCCGAAGAGCACCGAGTAGGCGTCGGTGCTGTACCCCTGGTACAGTGAGATGAAAAGAAAGCCCAGGCCGAGAGCAAGGGCCAGAATTATGCCAACGAAAACATCACGCTGGGAGAGGCGCCTGCCGAACAAACTGATGCCCAATGCTCCCGCCAGCGTAAAGGTCAGCAAGCCCGCAACCGGACTAACGCCTATTAGCACAGCCCCTGCAGCCCCGGCAAAGCCGATGTTGGCTAGGGTGTGGCTGGCAAAAGCCAGGCCACGCAGGACCACAAAATAGCCGACAACGCCGGCCACGACAGCGATGATCGTGCCTACAAGGAAAGCGTGAATCATAAAATCGTACTGAAACATATCCTGCAAATCCACCAGGAGATTCCAGGAAAAGTTCGGTCCTTCTGAAGAGGCAAGAGGGAGACCAAATGAAAAGAATGGCGGGAAGGTCATCTGATCTGCTCCTCGCAGGAGGCATGGCAATGTGCTTCCGCATCTTCCAGACCGACCACGAAAACACGGCCCAGGCTGTCATGTACAACCTCTACTGGCGCTTCGTACAGATGGCTCAGCCGTTCAGTTGTGATGATTTCGTCGGGTTTGCCGATAGCAACCTGCCCACGCGCAATATAGAGAACACGGTCGACTACGGGCAGTAGCGGGTTGATATCGTGTGTGACCAGTAAAACGGTGAGTCCTCGTTCGCGGGCTAATCGCGCTGTAAGCTGGACGATTCCCACCTGGCTGCGTAAATCCAGGCTTGCCAGCGGCTCATCCAGAAAGAGCAGGCGTGGTTGTGCAACCAGGGCTTGAGCCAGCAGGAGCCGCTGAAGTTCGCCCCCTGAAAGTTGGCTAATCGTCCGGTTAGCATACGCTGTCGCTTCTACTGAGGCAATCGCCTCGGCTACCTGAGTATGTTGGCGGCGTCGAGCCGGCCCCGGAAGCGAGAAGCCCCAGCGCGGTCCATCGAGGCCAAGCATAACCAGATCTCGCCCGCGAATAGGCAGATCGGCATCAAGGGTGCGTCGCTGAGGCACATATCCGATCTGGCGGTTGCTACGCCCCGGAGTCTGCCCAAGAACGCGCACGCTTCCCTCGCTCGGTTGCATAAATCCAAGCAAGAGATGGAGCAAGGTCGATTTTCCGGCTCCGTTCGGGCCAACAATAGCAATAAACTCTCCCGGCGCAATAGTAAAGGTCGCCTGCCGCCAGACCGTGCGCCTGCCAAAGCGCACTGCAACTTCCTGGAGGGTCACAACGCTGTGCTCCTCTCTCTGGATTGCGACGGGGGCTGCAGCAGGCAGGGCCAGGGGCAGCAGACCAGGATTGTTTTCCAGTTCACGCATGGATATTTTCCTCCTGAGTCAAGAGCATTTCATTTCTCCTAGGCATTCGCATTCAGAGCATTTTGCAGCGCGATCAATTGGGCGACCTGCCATTGCTGGAAGCTGGCATCAGCCGGCTGGATAGTCTCTGATATCCCAACAGTCGGAATATTTTGCCAGGAGGCCAGCTGTTTGATCGTATTCGTCACATTGGTAATCGTTTGCATATTATAGACCAGAACCGCAATCTGTTTTTGCTGGATCTCCTGTTCGAACTGTACCACGCTGCTTGCCGGTGGGTCGTTGCCCTCTGCTACCGCGTCCATGAAGGCAGGCGGGGAGATCAAATCCAGTCCCAGGGCGCTGGCCATATAGACAAAGATGCTCTCTGTAGCTCCGATCTTTCGCCCGGCGAATTTGTCCTTAATCTCGTTGATGCGCTGGTAGTACTCGCTCATGGATGCCTCAAACGTGCTGAGCTGTTGCGTAAAATAAGCAGCGGCGGCGGGATCGAGTGACTTGTAATCGCTGGTAATCTGATTGGCGACTCGTTCTACGTAAATCGGGCTATACCAGAAGTGGGGATTATCTCCCTCTTTTTTCCCTAAAAGTGTGGCAACGGTAAGGACCTTGCGTCCAGTCTCTGGATTAGCATCGAGCAACTTTTGTCCCCAGCTATCGTAACCGGCGCCATTCAAAATAACGTAGTCGGCTTGAGCGAAGGCGCGCGCGTCATTGGTGTTGGTTTCGTACTCGTGCGGATCAGCATTGGGATCGGTGACGATGCTGGTCACGCTCACGTGGCTGCCTCCTAACTGCGCGGCGATGCTGCCCCAGAAATTCTCACCCGCCACAACCTGGAGGACCTTGCTACCAGCCGCGTTGATTCCTGTGCCCCTGGTAGAAGAGCAACTTACCAGGGGTAACAAGCACGTGGCAAGAAGAAGGAGTACAATCAGTCCACTTCCTTTTCTCCTATGGCCTCGCCACCTCTGAACAAATCTCAGATCGGCCATATATCAATTCCTTCCTGCTCTTAATGAGACATCGCATCACTATGCGCTGAGTATAGCAGAGGACGCCCGCGTTTGTCAATGATACGACATCTCAATAAGGAAAACGCATGGGCTTGTCTCCACGATCTGTCTGGTTTATAATGGTGCTGTAAATAGCTGCACGGATGTACAGCTATTAAAGATATGAGGTATCAATAAACATGTCACAGTTGGTCTCTGCCTCGCCAGAAGGGGCCGAATTTGCGGATGCTTATCGGCAGCGCTGCGTACATCCAGAACATGCGCTGGCGGTCCACAGAGATTTGCTCCATATTGAAGCGGCCAGGCAAGTTGCGTCTCTGTTTTCCATGCTCTCCGATCCAACGCGGTTACAAGTGGTTTATGCCCTGCTCAATGCTCCCAACGGGGAATTGTGCGTTGGCGACCTGGCGGCAGGATTAGGTCGGGATGACACAACTATCTCGCATCAATTGCGTGTATTGCGCAACCACCACATTGTTGCAGTGCGCAAAGTTGGGCGGCTCGTCTATTATCGCCTGATCGATGAGCATATCCGCCAGGTGCTTGCTCTAGGGTTGACTCATGCCAGAGAACCGATGCCTGCTTCTTTGCAGTCCTTGCAGGAGATGTCAGAATGAGCACAACACATATTGAGCACGATCATACTCATGGAATGGCAAAACAGTCACTACGCCTGGCCTTCCTTCTTACCCTGATCATTCTGGCCGCGGAACTTGTTGGGGGGCTGCTGGCTAATTCGCTGGCTTTGATCTCTGATGCCGGTCATGTACTGACCGACATATTCGCGCTGGGCCTTGCCTGGTTCGCAACCGCGCAGGCTGAGCGGCCTGCCAATGCGCGCAGGACTTTCGGCTACCATCGCGTCGGTATCCTGGCTGCACTGGTAAATGCCCTCACCTTGATGTTGATCACCGGCTGGATTCTCTGGGAGGCCATGCAGCGTTTCCAGCACCCGCAGCCAGTGCAGCCGCTGACAATGTTCTTTGCTGCTGGCGTTGGCATCGCGATCAATCTGTTTATTGGCTTTGGCTTGCAGAAAGAGAAAGCGAATCTCAACGTGCGCGCGGCTGTCCTGCATGTATTCGGCGACGTCGGCGCAAGCGCAGCTGTAATTGTAGCTGGTATTGTGATTCTGCTCGTAGGGTGGAAGCCAATTGATCCGCTGCTCTCGATTGGGATTGCAGCCCTTGTTGCTTTTGGCGCCTGGCGTCTTCTACGCGAGACCACAGACATCCTGCTGGAATCTGTGCCAAAGGACATTAACCTTTCTGCCCTAGTTCGCGATATGATGCGCGTGGAGGGCGTGGAGGATGTTCACGATTTGCATGTCTGGTGTATTACCAATGGCATGTACGCTCTCTCCTGCCATGCTCAGATCGCCGATCTTCCTCCCAGCAAAAGCGCCTCTATTCTTGCAACGCTGGAGACGACGCTCCAAGAGAAATACCATATTGGTCATACAACGATCCAGTTTGAGAGCGATGCTCACGAGGGACTGTGCTGTGCCGAAGATGGGCTGTATTGCCAGATGAAGGCATTCGAGGACCGCCAGCATGCTCATACTCATATGCATGCGCGTAATGCTGTTTCGAGAATAGCAAGTATGCCACAGGAGAAAAGTCTTTAAGAAAAATCGAAAAGAAGAAGGTGTCTTGGTGAGGAATTGGGACGTATTAACTATGGAGGGTGGGGATGTATTAAATACGTCGGGCTAGAACGTGTAAAAATCAGCAGGAATTCTAAAGGTTGTTTTGCGAAAGGAAGCACTGATGTTGCAAATAAATAAGAAACGCCTGTTTTTAGCAGGGTTAGGGGCACTTCTTTTCTTGTTGACTGCCTGTAGTATGCCTGGTCTGGCAGGTACGTCCCCTACGCCAGAACAAACGCTGCAAAACAGCGCGAAAGTCATGAGCCAGCTCAAGTCTGTCCACTTCGATATACCTCAGGCTACGCTGGCTATGCGGTCGAACAACAACTCAAATAGCGGAGTGTCTTTCACGCTGACGGGTCAGGGAGACGCCGTTTCTCCCGATCAAGCCTCTGTGGACCTTCTGTTGGGGAAAAATCCTGTACTTGCTCTGGTGAGCAAGGGACAAACGGTCTATGTGCAGGTGACGGACGGGACATGGTACTCTGTGAATAAAAGCCAGGTCAAAAATGTCTTCCAGGGCCTCTTCTCACAGGGGATTACGACTCAACTGGGGCAGATTATGACTATTCTGCAAAGTGCCACACTGACCGATCATGGGCAGGAGACGTTGAACGGTGTGAGCCTCGATCATATCACAGCGACCCTGGATGGGCAGACGCTCCAAAACCTGAATTCGCTTTTGAATAGCTATCTACCGCAGTCAGCTCAGAGCGCACAAAACCAGATCAAACAGGCTGCGATGGACCTGTGGATCGATCAGTCCACCGGCTATGTGTATCAGACCAAACTGGATGTAACGGTCCAGATAGATGCAAGTTCACTGCGGTCGTTTCTCGGACAGAGCGCGGGCAACTTGTCGGGGGTCCTGCCGGTTGAGCTGCAAGCTCAGATCGACTTCAGCAAGTTTAACCAGCCGATCACCATCCAGGC